>JAJZZA010000076.1 GCA_021797825.1 Bacillota bacterium
GCAGGTATCAGCTGCCAAACAATCGATGATCGGCTGTTTGAACGGCCCAAACTTCGGATAAGACCGTCCATGTCCAGCTATCGTGTAGCTAGTTACAAAACGCAAAACTTCGTCCGCGCGCAGTATAACTTGCAGGTTAGTCGAACTGATGACCAAATCCTTTGGCCCGACAGACGGGTCCCGCCTGCGGTTCCTGGCGCTGCTGTTGGGCATCGCCATACGTCGCGGACCGACGGCGTAAGGGCAGGCGACCGAGGACCGTCCTCGGCGGGCCGGGAGCCGGATAGGCAACAAACCGTGGTGATAGGTATGCACGGCGTCCGCCACCGGCAAGGCGCACGGCTCAACTATTTGGCGCCAGCACGGCTTTTCCCGGCGCCGATGGCGCTGTCGGCAGGCGGTGGCGGAACAACGGGCTTGGGCGTCTTGCGGGGTCGGAGTCTGCGACAGGCGGGGAGGGCCGCCGGTCGGAATGCCTGGCCCCTCCCCGCGCTGCCTAAGATGGGCATCTTCGAATGCAACCGCGCCACGCGCGTCCGTTCGCCTGCGGCGAGCCGCGAGCGCTCGCATGGGCCCCAATCAACTGACACTGCAAGCGCTAAGACCCTCGTCTAGCGGGGTTTGGACCGCGCGACGAAAGCTCGATTAGGCCTGAGCGAAAAGAAGAGCGTCCGGCAGGCTCCCTGCAGCCGGGTTTCCCGGTATACTGGGACGGTTGCAGTGGCTTGGTGTAGCATATGGGTAGCAGACCATCGATGCGGAAGCGGAGGATACGCGAGTGATACCAGTGCAATGGCAAATCTACGGAACCATGGCGGTAGCGGTGCTGAGCGTGATGCTGGCGGTTTGGGCGCTGATGGCCGCCAGTCGGCTAAAACGCCGCTACCTGCGGTTTCTCGGCACAGGCAAGCCGGACAATGTGGATGCCTGGCTGGCCGCAATGAAAGATCAGGTGGGTGAGATGACGGCAGCGCTGGCCGACCAGGAACGCCGGCTCTCGTCGGCGGATGCGCGCCTCTTGTCAACCTTGCGCAAAGTCGGGCTGGTTCGTTTCAATCCGTTTGACAATACCGGATCCGACCTGTCGTTCTCTCTGGCCTTGTTGACCGAAACCGGTGACGGCTTGGTTTTGACCAGTCTGTGGGGGCGCGAGGAGGTCCGGTTGTACGCCAAGCCGGTCAAGGCGTCCCAAAGCCGGTACCCGCTAAGTAAAGAAGAGTTGCGGGCAATCGATATGGCGCTGAATGCGCGCGATCCGGCGGCGGTCTCCGCCCACCCCCCGCGGTCTACGTCGTAAGACTCCGTGTGATAGCATCGGTGATGACCGCCGCCATGCTCATGACGGTGGACAGCCGTGTGTTTTGCAAAACAAAATATTCCATAAATCCCCCCACATTGACCGTGGCCACCAGATGATAATGTCCGACCGCAGGGAGTTGCTTTTGCACTCCGGCTCCGGGTCGCAGCGGTCCGAGTCCGACGGTAATGATGCCAACGTCGTCTAACCGGCCTAAGGAGGCGTCGATGCCCAAAATTCTCGCATGCCGCAGACGGGCATCGTGCTTCATTTGCGCAATCAGATTGGTGGCATGAACCGGGCGTTCGAGGGTCCCCAAGACCTGGTAAGGCCGGGGGTGGTTTCGCTCCAACGCGCTGCCCACTAAGGGGCCGAGGGCATCCCCGGTGGAACGGTCGGTGCCCACGCACAAAATCAATTCCGGCGCGCCCTCTTGCCGCCACAAGGTTCTTAAGGCGAGCGCCAGCTCGGCTGAGGCGCCGGGCGCCTCGCTGCGAACTTTATAGGGCCTGCTGCCTGATTTCGAGAATGCCCACAGCTCTCCCATCGCCGCGCCTCCTCCGGTTCCTTGAATATGTATCCTATTTTACCCGAGACCGGATATAGATGTACCGAGGGGGCGAAAGGCAGTCCATGGAGAAACTGGCGCGGCCCCGATGGCCATCGGTGGCGTTGACCTACGTGGGGGCGGTGGTCGGGGCGGGATTTGCCAGCGGTCAGGAAATCTGGCAATTCTTCGGTCGGCATGGACGCCTGGGGTTGGCGGGTTTGGCGCTGGCCGGTCTGTTTTTGTTCGTGGGGGGCTACCTGGCGCTGGAGCATGGGCGCAACGGCGTAGAAAACATCGAAGCTCTGATGACCATAACGTTTTCTCCCCGAATCGCCGTCCTCGCCGAGGGGGCGACGGCGGGGTTTTTGTGGGTGGGATTGGCGACCGCGGTGGCGGGAGGGGGAGCCGCGATGCGCCAATTCCTGGCCTGGCCGGAACGGGTCGGGCAACTGGTTACACTGGCGGCGATCCTGGCATTGGCCGCCCGGGGGCCCAAGGGGGTGTTGGCCGCCAATGCCCTGCTGGTTCCGTACATCGTTGGTTTGACTTTGTTGGTGGGGGTGATCGCGCCCGTCTCCGCAAGTGGGCAGGGAATTGGGGCGCGCGGATGGTTTTTGTCTGCGTTTTTGTACGTGTCGTATAATGTCTTCACAGGGGTTGTGGTGTTGCTCACGGTCGGTCGGAATCTGAGCGGCCATCAGGAGAGCCTGGCAGCGGCGGGTATGGCGGCTTTGCTCATGACAGGCATGGCGGGGATAGAATGGCGGGTGGTGACAGCACTGACCGGCTCCCCGTCGCTTCCCATGCTGGCGGCGGCGGGGGCAACGCATGCGCTGCTTGGCCTGTTGTACGGTGTTAGCCTCTGGGTGGCTTTGCTCACGACCGGGGTCGCGCAAGCGTTCGTCTTGCTGTCACGATTCGGCAAACGAGGGCTTTTGGGCCTGGTGGCGATTCCCTGGCTGGCGGGCGTCGGGTTTCCGACTCTGGTTGGCACCGCCTACCCCGTGATGGGAATTTTTTCGGCAATACTGTGGGTTCCTCTGATTCGTGGTCGATGCACCGCGCGGAGGCATCCGCCGGGGAGGACCTTTCGGTGACCGATTGGGATGGAGAGGCGCAGGAACTTTTGACTCAGGGGGTAACCGCCTGGCAGCAGGGACGGCGCGCGGACGCCATCTCCGCCTACCAAACACTCATCGACCGTTATCCGGATCGTCCCGAAGGCTACAGCAAACTGGGGGTGGTGTACGCGGAGTCGGGCAACTTGGAGGAAGCGGAAAGACATTTTCGGCTGGCGTTGGCGTGCGATCCGCACCATGCGCCCGCCCTGACTAATCTCGGGAACGCGCTGCTGGAACGGGGACAGCCGGATGACGCCATAGCCTTGTACACCCGCGCCCTGTTGGTCGATCCGGAATACCCCCCGGCCCACCGCAACCTGGCGATCGCCTATCGCCGCCAAGGCTACATCGGCGCGGCCGTAACCCACCTGCGCCAATCACAGTCGCCCGCTGCGGGTTCGAAGCGGGCCGGCGCGGGCCGGCCCGGCGTCGGCAGAAAGCCGTCCTTATGGGTGTGGCTATTGGTGGTGCTGGCGGCGGCTGCCGCCGTGCACTGGGGGTTTCGCTAATGGCGCGGCTGTCGGCCTGGCGCGGGCCGCTGGCCACCATGCTGGTGGTGTTGTTGCCGCCCGCAGCGCTGGATCTCTGGGACCATCTGTTTCATCCGGGCACATCGCTGCCGGCGTTCTTGCTCACGTTTTCCCTAGCGGTGATTGCGGTCTATCTCGGTCTCTCGCTCAGACCGCGCCGCCGGCCGGTGCCCTGGCTGTTTTGGCTGTCGCGGGACCTGCTGATTGCGTTGCTGGCAGCGTCGGCCGGGTGGCTTACGACTATTTTGCTGCGCCGGCAGGGGGGCGGACCGGTCGATCCGGCGTTGCTCGCCGTTTTCACCGCGTACCTCTTGGCGGTGTGGCCAGGAGTTGGCTGATTGCGCTGGATTTGGCTATGATAATGGTGATGTGGCCGGATGGGGCTCTGGATAGGCTGAGCGAACGGAGGAAGCCCGGTGTGGGTTGATGTCATTGTTGGGGTCTACCTTTTTCTTGGCGTCGTCAGCGGCCATCGCCGGGGGTTAGTGCTCGTGGTGTTCAGCCTGGCCGGATATATCGTCGGAATCATGGCGGCGCTCCGTTATCAGGTTCCCATGACCTCTTTGCTGCTGACCCAGCTGCCCATCAACACCTGGATTCACCACCTGTTGCCGGCCCCGGCATTGGCCTCCCCGGGCGCGACGAAAGCCGCCTTCCGGCTTGGCCGGGTTTTGTTGGGTCTGGTGGTTTTTTTGCTGATTGTGGGCACGGTGGAATTTTTCGGCCGCGTCTTGGGGCAGTGGGTTACCCACGCGGTGCTGTCGGCTCCCCTCACCGGCATGCTTAACCGCGTGGGCGGCGGGGTGGCCGGACTGGCTGAGCACGGGGTCATTGCGGGATTGATTTTAACGGTGGTGCTGGGATTGCCCATGCTGCCGCACACCGGGTTGTACCTGCAGATCGTCCACGCACCGCTGGCGGCCGCGCTGATAGGCTGGTTCGGCCACCTGGGCAGACTTCCGGGAGGTGCCTATCTGTGACCACCGTGTTGCGCCTTCCGGGGCACCTTTGGATTCACCTGGCGGAAGCCGTGTTGGTGTTTGTGGTTGCCGGGCTGGTGGCCCGGGGCGGCGGGCGCCTCATTGGTCGCCTGGAGTTGCGGCAGTCGGCGCGGGGGGAGCCGCTACAAGCGCGGCGTGCCACCTTGTTTCGTTTGGCCACGTCGGTCCTCCGCTATACCGTCGACTTTATCGCGGTGGTTACGGTGCTCGGCCTGTTTGGGGTTCCGACCGGGTCGCTGGTGGCGGGGGCCGGAATTTTGGGTCTGGCGGTAAGCTTCGGCGCTCAGGGACTGGTGCAGGACGTCGTGACCGGCCTGTTTTTGCTGTACGAGGATCAATTCGCAGTGGGAGACCAGATTACGTTACCCGCTTTGGCGTTGTCCGGCACCGTCACCGAGGTGGGGCTAAGAGTGACGCGCCTTAACGGCTTGACCGGAGAAGCCGTGATTTTGCCCAACCGGTTGATTTTGGAGGTGCAAAATCATACGCGCGGCAAGAGTTCGCTGACCGTGACCATCCCGGTCTCGGCGGACGCGGATCCGACGGAGGTGGCTACGGTGTTAAAGCGCTTGGCGGACGAGCTGCAAACCACCATGCCGGGACTGCAGGTGCAAGGGATCACGGCGTTGCTCCCCGGTCAAGTGGTCTGGTCGCTGACGGCGCCAGCGCCGTACGGCGAGGTCTTCCGGGTGGGACTGGCCTTGCGCAGGCGGGTGGCGGACGCCTTGTTCAGCCACGGAATCGCGTTGGCGGGAGGGGTGAAAGGACCGAGTGGACCAGCATATGGACAAAGTGGACAAACCCCGGTATGAAATCAACGAGCTGGTTGAGCTCCGCAAGGCGCATCCGTGCGGCACCAAAGTGTGGCTGATCACGCGGACCGGCATCGACTTTGGCTTGCGGTGCCAAGGCTGCGGCCATCGGGTGATGATGCCTCGCAAGACGTTCGAAAAGGCCGTGCGGCGCAAACTGACGGAGACCGACCAGAACTGCTAAATTGCCAGACACCCTTGTTCTTGTTATACTTACTGCTGTTTGGGACCGTCAATCCCACACCACCCTGCTCCGGCGAGATACGGAGCCCCTTGCTGGCAAGGGACCATGGAGGAGGTGATAGAATTGGCTCAATATGAGCTCATGTACATTTTAAAGCCCGATTTGGGGGAAGAACAGCTGACGGAGGACTTCGAACGCGTTGCCCAAATCGTGGCCCAATCAGGCGGAACCATTGAAAAATCGGATAAATGGGGACGTCGCAAGCTTGCCTACGAAGTGGACGGGTATACCGAAGGCCTCTATTCGGTGGTGACTTTTCAAGGAACCGGAGACCCCGGCAACGAAATCACCAGGTTGTTGCGGATTCACGAAGACGTGCTCCGGTCGATTGTGGTCCGCGTCGATTAGTCGCTCAATGTCGCAACGCACAGCCCATAAAGGGAAGGAGGGGCGCCCATGCTGAACCGCATCATCCTGATAGGTCGACTCACCCGCGACCCGGAACTCCGGTACACGCCGCAGGGGGTTCCCGTGGCCTCGTTTTCGCTGGCGGTCGACCGTCCCTTTGCCAACCAGCAAGGTCAGCGGGAAACGGATTTTATTGATTGCGTTGCCTGGCGCAAACTGGGGGAAACCGTCGGAAACCATCTGACCAAGGGGCGTTTGGCGGCCGTGGAAGGCCGTCTGCAAATCCGCTCGTATGAAGCGCAGGATGGCAGCAAGCGCCGAGTGGCGGAGGTAATCGCTGACTCTGTGCGGTTTTTAGATCGCCCGCGCGATTCACAGTCGACAGGCGACGCGACTTTCGGAGATCCGGATGCGGACATGGCCCTCCCCGACGAGCTTCCATTTTAGCAGACCGCGCCAGGTGCGGACTTGGTGAGCTTTAACAAAGGGAAGGAGGTTCTGATGCGAAAGGAACGGGGCCGTCGCCCCAAAAAGAAAGTCTGCGCGTTTTGTTCGGACAAAATTGAGCACGTAGACTTCAAGGAAGCGACGCGGCTTAGACGCTACATTACGGAACGGGGAAAAATCCTCCCGCGCCGCATCTCCGGAAACTGCGCCAAGCATCAGCGGCAGCTGACGGTAGCGATTAAACGCTCGCGGATTATGGCGCTGTTGCCATTTACCATCGAGTAGGCAATAGGGGGGCATGCGGGAGGTGTGCCCCTTTTTCACTCTCGTGTCCCGGAGCGGCACCGACAAGGCCTTCGGATATCCCCGGCCCACGCGGCACCATGAGCGGCGGCGCCGTCACTATGCATCGATTCCTTTAAACAGACATCGCGATGCGTTGCGGGGCTGAGAGCACACCCGCGCTCGCTGGCCGATGTGGCGCCAGGCGGTCGCTGGCTTTTAGCATCATAAAGAGGAGATGGGAGTGTGGTTCGGCGACCTGACCCGCCCTTACCGCCGCTTGGCTTAGCGGGGGGATTGATCGGATTTACCCGCCTCTTTCGGATTCTTGAACTGGGTTTTGAAATTCTGTTTCTCGGATCGCTGGCCGCCGTGGGGGTTGGGTTGCTGACCTTTGCCCCGCCCCTGGCTCCGCTGGCGCGTTTTCTCATGCAGGCGGCCATGGCGTTCGCAATGATGCGCCGGCGTTGGGCGTGGGGGGCCGTGACGTACGCGGTAAGCATTTTGTGCGTAGCCACTTACCCTCCCTGGGGAAGTCTTGACGCCCGCTACTTGGGGGCAACGGGAGCCGTTGGGGTCTTCATGGTGCTGTCGCAAATCTGGCCAGTGCGGCCTCGGCTCCGGTGGTTCGGTATGATTTTGGCGGTTTGGGCCGATCGTGCCATCGACACTTGGGTCCTGTCCCCGCATCCGCTGCGGGCGTGGATGGCGGACACTGCGCGGGTGGTTGAGACGTTTACGCACTGGTTCGGTGTGCCGGCCGGATTGACGGAGCCATTCAGCTGGCTGGCCGTGTCCGCTCTTGATGCGGCGCTCTGGGGAAGTTTGCTGTTCCTGCTTATATCCCAATTGGCCTGGTATTACGGAATCGACATGCCGTCACATGCCCACTTCGGGCACTGGCACTCTCCCCGCGGGTTGAGTGTGCTATTTGCGGCAGGGTTAGCGGCCGGTCTGGTTCCGATTGGCCCGGCGGGACGCTATATTGATGTGGGAGTGGTATGGGGCGCGGCCTATTATCTGATCTATGGCGCCAACGTGGCTTGGGCCTTTTTGCAACGGTTCGCGGCCGGTGTGCAGGTGGTGTTGGTTGTGTTATTATTAGTGGCTGGTCCCGGCGCCGTCGTCTTTCTCATCGGGTTTGGCATGTTGGACGAGTGGTGGGTCTTTCGGAATCGGCGGGATTCCCGTAGGGGGAGGACGGAATAAATGCGCGTCATCATGTTGGTAGACGTCAAAGGGCTCGGCAAATCCGGAGAAATTCGGGATGTCAAGGATGGATACGCCCGCAACTTTCTGATTCCCAAGGGCTTGGTCAAGCAGGCAACCCCGGCGCTCGAACGGGAACTGGCGCGCCAGCAGCAGCAGCAAGACGAGCGGAACGCGCGGGAAAGGGCTCAGATGATGGAATTGGCGTCCCGGCTCAAAGGCATGGTGGTGGTGGTCCCCGCCAAGGCGGGCGATCAGGGCCGGCTGTTCGGTGCGGTGACCAATGCCGACGTGGCCAAGGTGCTGGTTCAGCAGGGCGTGACCGTAGACCGAAAAAAAATTTCGATGGACCCGATTAAACACCTCGGTGATTTCTCCGCGGTGATTCATCTCTCTCCCGGAATCCAAACGGATGTTGCGGTGCAGGTGGTCGGAAGCGAGCGCTGAACAGGGAGGGGACGCAAATGTCGGAGGAAGCCAAGGATTCCAAGGACCTTAAAGAGTCCCGGGGTCAGGCTGGGCGCCGCGGCGCGCTTTCGTTGGAGCGCCGGGTCAAGGCGCTGCATGATGTGCTCATCCAAATTTACGGGCCAGAGCGGCTCATCTTGCGGGCGGGGAAACTTCAAGCCTTAAAGCACCTTCGCTCCGAAGACTTGGGGCATCAGGTATTGGCGCTGCAGAAGCTGATTCTGGACGATCCGTCGCTGGGTCTTATTCCGAGCCGCCGGGAAATTCCCGGCATATTGGCGGCATTGGAGGACGAACTGGCGGATATGCTGGCCCGGCGCACGCTGGAGGAGGATCTGGAAAAACGCATTGCGGACAAAATGCAAGAACGGCATGAGGAGTATGTGCGCGATATTCGCAACCAGATATTGCGCGAAGACAGCGGACCCGAAACCCCGGAGACGATGAAAAAACTGGCGCGGTTGGTTGACCTGGATCAGGTCGGCTTGTCGAGTTCGGCGCTGGAAGTCGTGCGTCCCAAGGCGCTTGACGAGGTCGTCGGCCAGCGGCCATCGATAGAGGGCCTGCTGGCCAAGCTGGCGTCGCCGTTTCCCCAGCATGTGATTCTTTACGGCCCCCCCGGCGTGGGCAAGACCACGGTGGCGCGTCTGGTGCTGGAAGTGGCCAAGGGATACGCCCAAAGTCCCTTCGGCGAGGCGGCGCCGTTTGTCGAAACCGACGGGACGACCTTGCGCTGGGATCCGCGCGAAGTGACCAACCCGCTACTGGGTTCGGTCCATGATCCGATATACCAAGGAGCTCGCCGGGATCTGGCGGAAGGCGGGATTCCGGAGCCGAAGACGGGATTGGTGACCGACGCGCACGGCGGCGTGCTGTTTATTGACGAGGTGGGTGAAATGGACCCCGTCCTGCAAAATAAGCTGCTGAAGGTGCTCGAGGATAAACGCGTCAAATTCGACTCGCCCTACTACGACTCCGACGATGCCAACGTGCCGAAATATGTTCACAAACTGTTTCGTGACGGCGCTCCGGCCGACTTTGTGCTGGTGGGGGCGACAACCCGGTCGCCCGAGGAGATTTCCCCGGCCCTGCGCTCGCGCTGCGCTGAAATTTATTTTGATCCGCTCTCCCCGGACGACATTCAGGTGATTACCCGGCAGGCGGCCGAGCGTCTGGGGGTGACGTTGCCGGCCGATTCGGCGGAACTCCTGAGCCGGTACACGCTGGAAGGCCGCAAGGCCGTCACATTGGTGGCGGATGCGTTCTCCGAGGCCTACTTGCGCAGCGGACAGCGGCCCCAGGATCTGACTTTGGATGTCGTGCAGGGGGTGATTAGCCGCGCCCGCCTCTCGCCGGTGGCTCCCGCCTTGAGCCGCGAGCCCTATCCTGGCCGTTCTCTGGGCTTGGCGGTCGCGGGGTTTCAAGGGATGGTGCTGGAAATCGAAGCCACTGTCTTCCCGGCCCAGGAACCCGGACGGGGGAAGTGGCGTTTTAACCAAACCGCCGGCTCGATGGCCAAAGACTCGGTCTTTAACGCGGAAAGCGTCTTGCGGCGGCTGACCGGCCGGGATTTGGGACAATTTGACGTCCATGTGAATGTGGTGGGGGGAGGCAATATCGACGGGCCTTCCGCCGGCACCGCCATCTTTGTGGCCATTTACAGCGCGCTCACCCAAAGCGCGGTGCGAACCGACGTGGCGATGACGGGGGAAATTTCGCTAAGCGGCCGCATCAAACCGGTGGGGGGGATTCCGGAGAAAATTTTTGGCGCGCGCCAAGCCGGTTTGCTCCGCGTCTTGGTCCCGTATGATAATCGCTCCGACGTTCCTGACTTAAAGGGGGCCGGACCGGACGTGGTCATTGTCACCACGATTGAGGATGTCTTGTCCGAGGTGTTCGTGTGACGACCGCAGCGGACCGGTTGCCGCCGCAGAGTCCCGACGCGGAATTGTCGGTGGTGGGGGCCATCCTGATTCAGCCGGACGCGGTCATGCGGGCGATGGAGGTCTTGCGTCCGGAGGATTTTTATCACGCGTCGCACCGCCTGATCTTTGAGGCGGCGGTGACCTTATTCAGCCAGACCCAGCCGATCGATGTGGTCATGGTCGGCGAGGAACTCCGCCAGCGGCAGCAGCTTGACGCGGTGGGCGGGATGCCCTATCTGATGGAACTGGCGGCAATGGTGCCCACGGCCGCCCACGTCGAATATTACGCGCGGGCGGTCAAAGAGAGCGCGACGCTGCGGCGCGTGATTGCAACCGCCACACGCCTGGTCACCGAGGCGTATAAAGCCGAACAGCCTTCCCGGGAACTGTTGGATTGGGCCCAGAAGGAACTCTTCGCCTTGACCCAGCAGGGTCGCCGAGACTTTGTCGCGTTGCACGATGTGTTGGTGCAAACGTTCACGCAGCTGGAAAAACTGTATGAAAACAAAGGCAAATTGGTGGGGTTGCCCACGGGTTTCCCGGACCTGGACCGGATGACCGCGGGCCTGCAGCCGTCGGACCTGATTATTGTGGCGGCCCGTCCCTCGATGGGCAAAACGATGTTGTGCCTTAACCTGGCGCGTCATGCCGCCGTGCACGAAGCGACCCCGGTCGCCATCTTCAGTCTGGAAATGTCGCGCGAGCAGCTCGCCATGCGTCTTTTAAGCGCGGAATCCGAGTTGCCCGCGCATCGCCTGCGCACCGGAGAACTGGATGGCGATATGTGGGGACAACTTAGCCGAGCACTTGGCCAGCTGTCCGAAGCCCCGATATTTATCGATGATACGCCCGGGATCTCGGCACTGGAACTTCGCGCCAAAGCGCGCCAAATGAAATCCCAGCATCAGATCGGCTTAGTCATCATTGACTATATGCAACTGATGCAGGGGAAACGGGCCGAAAACCGGCAACAGGAGATCTCGGACATTTCCCGGTCGCTTAAGGCTTTGGCCCGCGAGCTCGATGTCCCGGTGGTTGCCCTGTCCCAGCTCTCGCGGGCGGTGGAAAGCCGGACGGACAAACGCCCAATGCTGTCCGATCTGCGGGAGTCGGGCGCCATCGAGCAGGACGCGGACATAGTTGCGTTCCTTTACCGGGAGGATTATTATTCCAAGGAGACTGACAAACAGGATCTTGCGGAACTGATTGTCGCAAAACAACGGAATGGTCCGACTGGCACCGTCAACCTGCTGCTCAAAAAAGATATCGGGAAATTCTTAAGTGTAACCATGAGGGACTAGCCCTCGCCGCGATGCTGGACCTGGTCGGGACGAGAGGAAAGTGGAGGAGGCCTGGGCTCGTGTCGGCAGTGGTGGTGGTAGGCGCCCAATGGGGCGACGAAGGCAAGGGGAAAGTGATCGATTTCCTATCGGAACAAGCCGATATGGTGGTGCGGCATCAAGGAGGCAATAACGCGGGGCATACCGTCGTGGTGGATGACAAGGTCTTCAAGCTTCACTTGATTCCCTCGGGAATCCTCTACCCCGACACGGTTTGCGTGATCGCGAACGGGGTGGTGGTGGATCCGGCCACGCTGCTTGATGAAATTGCCTACTTGCGGCATGAAGGGGTGTCCACTGACCGGCTGCTGCTGTCGTCGCAAGCCCATTTGGTGATGCCTTATCACGCCCGTCTCGACGCTGTCAACGAGGATCGGTTGGGGGCGCACAAGCTCGGCACCACTTTGCGGGGAATCGGGCCGGCTTATATGGACAAGGCCGCGCGCGTCGGCCTGCGGGTAGGCGACCTGCTGCACCCCGATTATTTCGCGGCGCGGCTGCGCAGTGTGCTCGAGGAAAAGAACCGATTGTTTGCCCGCGCTTACGACGTCCCGGGATTTGAATTCGACGAGATGTATGAGCGCTATCTGGCCTATGGGGAGGCGTTGCGGCCTTTTCTCGCGAACACCTCGGTGGAGATCAACCGGGCTATCGGGGCTGGCGACCGGGTGCTGTTTGAAGGGGCGCAAGGCACCCATCTGGACATCGACCACGGCACCTTCCCATTTGTCACCTCTTCGCACCCCGTGGCAGGGGGAGCCTGCATCGGGGCCGGAGTGGGGCCGACCAAAATCACCCAGGTGTACGGGGTGGTCAAGGCCTATACCAGCCGGGTGGGTGACGGTCCGTTTCCGACCGAACTGACGGGGCCCCAGGGTGATCACATCCGCGAACGCGGCAGCGAGTACGGGACGACGACGGGCCGGCCGCGGCGCGTGGGCTGGCTTGATTCCGCCGTGCTTCGCCACTCCGCGCGGGTCAACGGCATGACCGGAATCGCGGTGACCCGGCTCGATGTGCTGGACGATCTGGACGAACTCAGGATTGCCACCGGCTACCGTTATCAGGGCGCGGTGTTGGAGGACTTTCCTGAGATGCTGCCCGTGCTGGAGCAGGTGGAGCCGCTCTACGAGACCCTGCCGGGTTGGCGGCAATCGATAGGCCAGGCGCGCAAGTTGGGTGATTTGCCCAAAGCGGCGCAGGCCTACCTTGCCCGGCTCGAGGACCTGACCGGGGTTCCCATCGTTTTGGTCTCCGTCGGCCGGGATCGGTCCAACACCATACCGCTGACCGAACTGTTCTAAGCCTTGCCGGTCGATCCCTTGATCGACTGCAGTCAACGTGGTAGAGTAAGAGTGAGCGCGGAAGTAGTTCAGTTGGTAGAACGTCGGCTTCCCAAGCCGAAGGTCGCGGGTTCGACCCCCGTCTTCCGCTCCACTTTTGCCTCGCCGTCAAAGAGCGGGGGTTTTTTATTTTGCCAAATCAAAATGAAGCGGACCAAATTATCGCCGCCGGGAGGCAGGTCGAAACCATAACCCCCGGCACCTCCGGCAATTTGAGCTGCCGGGTTGGCCGTGACGGTTTTGTCATTACCCCGTCGGGCGTTCCTTATCATGTGTTGACCCCAGACGATCTGGTCACCGTAAGCCTAGCCACCGAAACGGTGGTGGCGGGACATCGGGTTCCCTCCACCGAATGGCGGCTGCACCGCGCGATCTATCAGGCGCGCCCCGATGTGGCCGCGATCGTGCATGTCCATTCTTTTTACGCCACCCTCCTTAGTACCCTGGGCCGCCCGGTAAAGGCTGTCCACTACCAGTTGTCCTGGGTCGGCGATGAAGTGACGGTGGCCGATTATGCAACCTATGGCACCGACCAATTGGCGGCCAACGCGGTGGCCGCGCTCGGGTCGTCCGGCGCGGTGTTGTTGAAAAACCATGGGCTGGTGACGGTTGCTGGCGGCATGGAACAAGCCTTGGCCTTCGCCCGGGATGTGGAATGGGTGGCATCGCTTTATGTCAAAGCCCTTCCCCTGGGCGAGCCGGATTTGTTGACGCCGGCTCAGCTGCAAGATGTGCGCGCGCAATTTCGTCATTACGGCCAACCGCCGTCCTAAGCGCAAGACGCAGCAATTCGTCTAATCGTCGAATCCTCTCGCTTTGCCTGGGTCCCTGCGTCATATGACGCGAACTTCAGGGGTATCGTGGCTGCGTGGCATACGGATCATGAGCGGAGTCCGTTCCACGGGAGGAGTGTTTTGACCCCGGCCGGATTAGCCGCCGGGCAATCCGGATTTCCCCAACTAGTGGGGATGCTATCTCTGGCCAGCCATCAACCGACGAGCGGACGGCAGACGCCGGGCGTACGGACAAGATGTTGCCGGCTGACGCCAAGACATGCCGGGAGAAGGGGCGGGGTTGCGGCAGGCAATTCATGCGCTGGACGGGAAGTTCGATCACCAACGGTTGAATCGTCCGGGTTGGTCCTGCGTCAGGCGGGCGGTCATTAGCATGACTTCGTTGCGGTTCTGTTCCCCCATCCATAACACGGCTGTCCGGTCGCATTCGGCTCATCGCTCGGGTCTTGCGCGATGGCCAACTGGGCAGCGTGGTGATGACGCGTTGTCGGGCATTTTCTGCCATGGCGCGCCGCATGGACTAGCAGCCCGAGTTGGATCAATCGATGCGTCAACCCCCCCCGCCACGGCAAAACCAGGGCAGCCTGTCCAAAGCCATTCGGCGGGCCATGCAGGCGGCCGGGGATGAGGCCCAGGACATGCAAAGCCAGTTGTAGTCATGGGGTCTTGACGCTGCAGCACTCCAAACCATGCCGCTGGGCGAACGCCTGACGATGGCCCGCGATCTGACGCAACCCAAGTTCCGCCAAATTGCGAACCGTATTGGCCGCCTGCGCAACTTGGACTTCGGCCGGCAGTTTTTTGAGGGCCAACTGGCCCAATATGACGTCCGACCAATCCGGCGTGAAGGGCGCGGGTCGATTCTCTGTGCGATTGACTGCTCGGGTTCCATGAACGGAGCCGCGATGGAGTGGGACAGCGCCGTAGGCTTGGCCTTGATGGACACGGCGCGCCGACAAAAGCGCGACTTTGCAGCCGTGTTCTTTAGCGGCGGCTTGGTGGCGGAGTTCGTCTTCCCCAAAGGGCAGGCCTCCCCTCAAGAAATCTTGCGGTTTGCCCAGATCGGGGCCAATGGCGGGACACCGTTTGAGCCGCCGCTTAGCTGGGCCATGGCCCAACTGGACACGGCCCGATTCTCACGTTTATTACCGATGGGGTGTCGCGGGTATCGGATGGCTTCTTGACGGCCTGGCGGCTAAGAAGCGGACCCGGGGCTTTCGTATTTTCTCCATCTTAATCGGGGGCAACGGGGAGGGGTTGGCCCTTTGGTCGGACAAAATCTGGGCCCTGCAAGGCCAACCCGACGACAACGCCGCCGGCGACGTGTTCGCGGAGTTGGTGGCGCTGTAGGGGGCGGGGGCGCTCGTCCCAAGACGGAATGGTCTGGCAAGATCTGGTGACCCGTGGACTCGCTGTGCAATTGCCGGGGTGGGACGCTGAAAAATGGCCTATTTTCGATGCACCTACGCCGGGGCGAAACTGGCGTATGGCCAGCCGTTGTCGGAGAAACCGTTCAAGGAACTGTAGGGAGACGACGGTGTGGGTACGAATTGCAATTCGATGTTAACGCAGAGAATTTCCGACCGGTCGGGTATAATAGGGTATAACCAAGTCATACTCCGGAGGTCGACATGAGTAAATCGTTGGTTCGACCGGTCGCGATCAAGTTGGATATTGCGACGCACGATCGCTTGAAGCGGTTGGCTGAAGCGCAACATCGAACGCCCCATTGGCTCATGCGCCAAGCCATTGAAGAGTACGTTGAACGCGAAGAGCGGCGTGACGCCCTGCGCCGTGACGCCCTGGCAGCCTGGGAACACTACCAAGCCACTGGCCTCCATCTGACCAAAACGGAAACCGATGAGTGGCTCACCCGGTTGCAGTCCGACCCACAAGCCGAGCCCCCCGAATGCCACCGTTAAGATGGACACCGGAGGCGTTGCGGGACGTTCAGCGCCTGCGTCTGTTCTTAGCCGACAACAGTGAGAGAGTGGCTGCCCAAGCAGTACACACGATTCAGTCCCACGTGCGGGTCATTGCAGACCATCCGGAGGCCGGGCGTCCAGTAGCCGACATGGATCCTGCCTTCCGGGAATGGCTCATTCCTTTCGGGGACAGCGGCTATGTCGTGTTGTACCGCGTGGAGGGTCAAGCGGCCGTCGTGCTGGCCATACGTCATCAAAGGGAGGCTGGCTATCGTTAGACCACCGAGGACCGAATAACACTATCTTATGGTACGTCATTGCAAACCGGTGGTCGCCTAATTGCAAATCGGGTCCACTCTCAGTCGCCATTTAAAGAAGGCCCTAGATAACATGTTAGCACCAGCCCCGTTTCATCGCATATGGCGCGGGCTACACTGAAGACAGGTAATGTCCATCAGGCAGAGCCGCATACGAGAGGAG
>JAJZZA010000077.1 GCA_021797825.1 Bacillota bacterium
ATCATATACCCGTCCTCCTCGTCGTCGATGGGAAACTTCCACGTCCCCATCAAGCGTAATCGAGCAGGACCATTCTGTCCAGTTCCTTGAAAACACTCCGCAAGCATTTGTTGAGGAAAACCCTCAAAACTTATCCGCGAGGAGTATAGAAAGCGAGAGGCACGAGCAGGCAGGCGACGGCGATCCCGGCGACGGCGGCGGACCAGATAGATGTGCCGCGGATCCTGCGCAAGACGAGAAACGCTCCGGGGATGATGACTAAGAGCGATGCCAAGCCGGCCATCCGCGCCCCTGCCGCAAGTCCAAGCGGATTCCTTAGGCTTTGCCAAATTTGCACACCCGGCACCAACCAGTGGGCACCCCACGCCCGTTGGGCTCCAATGAACCCAAACGGGCGACGGATCTCCACCGCCAGTGTTCCGCTGACCAAAGCCAGCGCGGCGACGCTTCCCAACCCCCAGGCGATGCCCGCGCGAAACGCGGCCCAATCCCGCCTGGCCGCACCCACGCTAGCCCACACACCCGCGCCAAGGCCCATGACGAGGCCCAATGGATCCATCACGCCTGCGACCGCGGCCCACCCGGCGGCGGCCCAGGGCCGTTGACTCTGCATGGCCAGCAACATGCCACAGAGCCCCAGGGCCATCCAGGCTTCGGGATAAGCCGTGCTATAGAAGACCGCCGCCGGGGATAAGGCGACGAGAGCTTGCGCCAACGCGACGCGCCAGCCGGTGAGCCCCCAGGCGCTAGCGAGGCGGCCGACTTGAACGATCAGCGCCAGCACCACCACTTGCATGCCCAGAAGGGCGACGACCGGGTAATGGGCGATCCATAAATACGCCGGAACCCCCGGGAAATACGCGGCGACATAGGGACGGCTGGCGGGGTAGCCGATGCGCGCAATTTGAGCGTAAAACCCAACATCCCACCGCAACCATGGCAACCCATATTCCGCCGCGCTGGGTCCGTTTGAGAACGAAACATACGGCGATGCCCCGATCACCAATTCGTGAAACACCCACAGGCCCGCCGCCTCCGGCGTCACCACCCACCGGCGCAAAAGCGCAGGCCAGTGGCACCGTGATGGGTCAGACGCCTTGACAACTTCGGCCACGGCAGCACCTCCGGGGTATGGGCTGGTATGAGCAAACCTCCCACCCCCGACAAATTTTGTCAAGCGTGGTGGGGGGTTCGAGGGGTTCAGCGCAAGTTTACGCCATGCATGTCCGCTATCACCGCGCCACCACCTCCAATCCCGGGACGGCGACGGCCGATGCGGCCCGACGCGCAACGGATTAACGCGCAGCACCAGCACCGTGGTGACACAACTCAGCTAGAGGAGTTTTCCGAGCAATACTTAACACCGCGAATGAGGAAGATTTGTGGGCGTATCTGCACCAAGGATCCGGCCCGATTGGGCTGATCAATTTTCGGGACGTCAAGCAGATTACGTGGCGATACCGAGTATGCTCCAATGGGGGTTAAATGCGAACACATTCACTGAGTGACCCAGCCTCCTCTTGAAGAAGCCTAGCCGCTCGCCTGTCTGACTGCTGAGTCCAGTGGAACAGAACGCCTCGCTCGATCATGCGAGCTTCGGCGAAGAGGAGGGCTCAGGAGATTTGAGACAGCAAATCATCCACGAATTGCTTGGCTTCTAGGAGGGTACATCCCAGACTCTTGCGCACGACTTTTATCGCCGGTATCTTCTGACCCCTCTGCAACAAGGGGGTGATCTGCGCGATCAAGGCGTCGTGGCGGTCCGCTGGAGACGACACCAGGTCTGCCATGAGCCGACGGATATCGCGCAAGTGTCGCTCGATACGTTCTAACAGTGTCACCACAATGACAACGACCGAAGAGACGGCTCCGAAAAGCCAGGCCGGAATTCCATGCATGGCCCTCACTCCTCCGATATCGCCTACTGAACCCAATAAGAGACGAGTGCTCCGTTGCTTCTATGGGCGGATTATACTACAGGGCTCGCCAGGGTGGCAAAGTTCATTCACGATATGTGGAACAACGATAAGGCCCGGGTCTTTTGGCGGAGTGTGGTCAACGCTTACACGAACGGGCACTACTGAAGAGGCTCTTTCTCCAAGGCGATGATCAAGAAACTAGCGGGTTGGCCGGCATTGCGGACAAAGTAGAATACCGATAGGGGAGGACGCGCCCGGATAGCCTTGATCCAGATTTCCCACCAGTTCCCGACTAAGGCCAGCCGGGACAATTATCATCGTCTTGGAGAAAGCGCCGTTGATCAGAGCGGTCGGGAAGTGCCATGTAAAGCCCTTGTGAATCAATTAATATAATATAGGTCGGTCTTGCGTGGCGAATATTATCGGCCGGCGATCGGATCCTGGAGGCTCACCCAACCGACGCTGGGACGCGCTTTAGTGTGGTGAATTGCACAGGTCGCAATTTTTCGGTGCACCCCTATCGGAAGTTCGTCCGTCCTCTTGAATTCTTCGTCCCGCAATTCTACACTAAGTAGAAAAGACCGATTCGACGCGAGGTGGGATAGCAATGCCGATAGGCAGCGGCAACGGACTGCGCGAACAAATTTTGGAGTGGGTTCGTTCGCACGGACCCTGTTCCGTGCGGGATGTGCATGAAGCCTTGACCCGCGAACGCCCGATTTCTTTGAATGCCGTGGCCACGGTTTTGGGTCGTCTGGTTGACCAAGGGCTGATGGTGCGAGACGGTGATCGGAGGAGCTATCGCTACACCGTCTATCCATCGGCGAGCGCGATTAAAGAACGAACGGATCGGACGGTGAAAGCGCTGTTGGCGGAAGCCGGAGACGATGCCTTGGTGCACTTCGTCGATGCCATCGACCGAATTCAGCCTGAATACGTGCAAAAACTTGAGAAGATTTTATCAGCCCGGCGCTCCCGGAGTGACTCGTGATGGCGCGCGAGGGAGGCGGATCGATAGTCCCGGGCGGACTCTTAATGTTCGTACTGTTGACGGGCGCGGGACTGACAGTCGCCTATGCGGTGGGGCTTCGTCATGTGCTGTGGGCGGCAATGCCGGGTCACATGCATTCGCCGGCACTCCTGTTTTGGGCCATTCAAGCGGAAGGCGCGCTCATGGCGCTCTTTTGGGTTCGGGCCGTCCGCGCAGTGGCGCGACGCCTTTCTGGCCGGATTCGCCTTACTCGGCGGCTGCTGCCGATGTTGCAGCCGATGGCGCGCCACGAATTGCCCCCAGGGCTCTCCTCCGCGATTCGATGGTATATGGCTCCGGATCTTGACCCCTACGCGTTTAGCTGGGGTTGGCGAGAACCCCGGGTGGTGGTCTCCCGGGGGTTATGGGAGGCCCTGACGAACGACGAGCGAACCGCGGTGTTATTTCATGAACAGCACCATATCACGGCCCGCGATCCCTTGTGGCAAGAAATCCTGTCGGCCATGGTCGAAGCGTATCCGCTGCCCGGCGCCCGCACCCTGTACCGACGATATTTGCGAGACCGGGAAATCAGGGCCGATATGGCGGCCGTGGCGGCCATGGACGGCGAACGGGCACCTTTGGCCGCGGCGATGCTGGCGGTTGCCGGCATCCCCAACATCCCCCTCGCCGCGGTGGCCGAATGGGCAGGTGCGCTAGAAGCGCGGATTGATTACCTCGTGTCCGGCCGGGCCCCCCGATCGCCGATGAACGGCTGGATGAGCGTCGCTGCCCCGTCATTGCTGCCAACCGTTCTGGCAATCGGTCAGGGCCTGTTGCTTTGGTGCCGGTAACCGGTTAACGAGAAATCAGTTCGGCGTTCATGCCGCCGGATACGCGCATCATGGTGCTCGCGCTCGAAACCACGATGCGGATGGGCGTCATAGCCATCATTGCACCGGTTTTGACGGAATAGACGACCTGACCGCTCGACCCGGTGGTCCTGGTCACGCCGCCAGAGGAAGACATGCTCGAACGGCTTGTGCTCCCCATGCCGCCCTTCATGGCAAAAGAGACCGTGGCTCCCGCGACCGGCCCGGTAGGCGAATTGACCATGACCGTAAGGGGCACGGTCTGATTTGCCGGGCTGTTGGTCACCCAGGGGCTGAGCGTGACCCAATCGCCGACGGGTGCAGTGGGTGAAGTGGTGGGGGTTGTCCACCAGGCGTCCAGGCTCCCCAGCGCCTTGCCTTGACTGGTGCTATAGCTTGACAGATTGCCAATGCGGACGCCAACCATCTCCATCGACTTGGTCGGCTGAGCCTTCAACACCAGCGTTGCCTGTCCCGAATTATTGGTCATGCGGGTAAAGCTGGAAATATAGGCGTTGCCTTGGGGGGTGCCGGAGGCGTACCAGTGTTTGGGGGGAATCCCGCTTAAGGGGACCATGGGACCGATGTAAAACGTCACCGGTTGGTTCACCGCGGGTTTTCCCGCAGAGGTGACGGCAGTGACCACAAAGGTCGCCGCGGTCCCGGCTTGCACGATTTGGGCGGTCTTGTTGGCCGCCAGACTCGCCACCGCCACCCCTCCCGACGAACCCGCAGACGACATGCTGGCTGACGAACTGGACATTGAGGAGGCGGTGGACGGCGAACTGGCCGTGGTGCTGGGCGACGAGGACGTGCCGCAACCCGCCAAAGCGATGGCGAGCGCGCCGGCACCGGAGATTCCGACGAAAATGCGTGAACTGGACATGGAAACCCCTCCTCGAATGACTTGGAACTCCACTACAATACTACGATGTGTAGTTCACGTAAAGAAGTTATCCCCTGCCGATGACTGGCGCGCGGCGCAAGGGGCGAAAGCCGGAATCGCCGAACAGGCAAACGCCGCCGAAATCCCGCATGAAGTCATACCAATCGAATGGTTAAAGCAGCTGACGACGCATCGGTGAGATTGCTCCGCATTATTGTGCAATAACTTACACTTCTCGGTCAGTTTCATGTCAAAGATGGGTGATAAGGTATAATAAAGGGAGCGGCGCAAGCGTGGTAAGAGCTGGTAAGGAGGGCATCTATGCAGACATTGCCATTGGTGTTATCAACCTTGGAGCACCCGGTGTTGCGGACGCGCACAGAGTCTCACCGCAATCTTCTGGAACTGGTAGTCTCCAACCGCTTTTCCGACCTGCCGCAAGAGGTCCGTGGTCGGGTTAAAGTGTTGCTTGCCGGCCATGCCACGATTGGCGAACGGGAGCTGGCGTTGTTCCCCGCTGTCGAGTTTATCCAGACAGTCGGATCGGGGTATAACCATATCGACGTAGCCGCCGCCGAACATCACCAAGTGCTGGTGGCCCATAATCCGGGACATAACGCGCAAGCCGTGGCGGAACACGCCTTGATGGCCACTTTATATTTTTTGCGAAGGATGGGCGAACTGCACAACCTGGTTTTAGCGGGACGGTTTTCCGAACGGGCATCTCTGATGGGACGAGGCATTCGCGACGCCCACGGGGTGACCTTGGGCATTTGGGGAATGGGCTACATCGGCCAAACGCTGGTGAAATTGGTCTCGCCCTTGGGCATGAACCTGCTCTACAGCCAACGCCGCCGCCGCCTCGATTTGGAGGAATTGTGGCAAATGCGCTATGTCTGCCCGACGGACCTCTTGCGCTCGGTTGACGTCCTGGTGATGACGCTTCCGCTTACGCCGGAAACCCGGCACATTCTGGGCAAAGAGCAACTGGCTTTGATGAAACAAGACGCGGTGGTGATCAATGTCGGACGGGGAGAGCTCATTGACACCCGGGCATTGATCGACGCGTTGACCTCTGAGGAGATTTACGCGGCGGCGTTGGATGTGTTCGAGACCGAGCCGTTGCCGGAAAAAAACCCGTTATTGACCGTCCCCGACACGGTGCGGAGCCGCCTCTTGCTGTCACCGCACGTGGCGGGGGCGACCAATCAAGCTTTAGCCGCCATGGTGGGAGGCGCGCTTGACAACGTTGTACGCTTTTTGGAAGGCCGTCCGGTCCAAAACCTATTGACCGCTTCCCTCAAAATTTCTTAAGGGGGCGAACGGCCTGACTGTTGCCGGGGCGCGGACCCACGCCGTGCCCCGCTAGCAGTGCTAATAGCTGGCATGGCGGCCGCAAATCGTGGCCGCACCTTGAAACCTCTGCGCGTTGGGCAGGAAAAGCCTTTCGTCCGGCGAATCGGCTTATTATGATAATCCGACAACGCCTCAGAACCGGGCAGATCTGGTTAACCCGTTATGGCGCGATGTGGGTTGCCCACATCGCGCTCATGTTATTGGCCACCATAACCCCGTATCGCCACCCTGCCCCGGCGTTGCTGCATGCCGAGGAACAATATTGGCAGCATGCGCGGTTCTGGTTCCAATATGATGCTCTTCGCTATATGGAGCTGGCCCGGCACGGATATTCGGCCGCGCACCCGCAAGCGGCCGTGTTCTTTCCGCTGGTTCCCTGGCTCATCCGCCTTGCGGGAGCGTGGGGGGCAATAGCCGCCACCCAACTCGCATTCTTCGGCACGTTATTTTTTCTGGATCGGGTCTTTGGGCAAATGGGCATCGACTCCGGCGCCCGCACCCGGGCACTCTGGCTGTTCGCGCTAAACCCCGCAGCCATCTTTTACACGACCCTTTACAGCGAGCCGTGGACGATGCTGTTGGCGCTGGCATCGCTGGACGCGGCGATTGCCGGCCGCTATGTCTGGGCGAGTGCCCTGGCGGCGCTGGGCGCGTTGAGCCACGGAACCGGGATCTTGATTGGTCTGATGCCGTTGACGCTTTTGGTCTGGGCGCTGCTAACCCATAACCGGAAGACAGCGGCCGCGGCACTGCTTTGGGGCGGCGGCATCGTCGCCGGCCTGGGGATTTTTCAAATCCTGCTGGTCCATGCGCACCTGTCCCCCTGGGCCTTTCTTACCGGTCAGCACGTCTGGGGGGCCCGCTGGATCTGGCCTTGGCAACAATGGACGCTTCTGGCTCATGTCCATTCCGAAGCGCTTTGGATGCTAGGGATCGTGGGATTAAGCCAGGCTCTGGCGCTGACAGGACTTTGGCTGGCGCCGGGCGGAGCGGGCCATCCCGCTTGGCTCTGGACGGCCGCCCGGGTCTACGCAATCGGAGGCACGTTGATATCTTTGAGTTTTTACGAGTTCTACCCGTTTCACAGCACGCTGCGACTGTTGAGCGACTATTTCCCTCTCTACGGCGGGACTGGGCTGTTGACCAGACGGCGCAGTGTGTTTGCGGTGTTGCTGGTGCTTTGGGTCGTGACGGCCTGGGGCGGCGCGGTTTGGTTTTCCCATCAAAACTGGTACCAGTAACCGTGATGACAAACTGACCCAACGTTGCAGAGGATCGTTTCCCGCATAGGGTTCGCTCATCCCTGGCGGAAAACCCGGCGATGATTTCGAGCACGTCCGGGGCAGTGCGTTTGGTCGCTCATCGCGTCCGATTGGTTAACGGTGACCAGCTCCGTCTGGAACTCTGCGCAAATGGCCTAGACACGTTCCGCCCCGAACCGCCGCAACCGATGCTTTCTGTGCAGTCACCAATCGTTTCCCTCCATTTCGTATAAAACCGTTGCCTTTGTGCTCGCAAGCCCTGTTGATGATGGCTCATGCCGCTCCCTGGAACGCCGATGACTTCATGGGCTCAGCGCCTGTGCAATATTGCGATAAAAGGTGCCCCCTGCCTTTCAAGGCATTTTTGGGTCATGGCTAGCCATTCGCGCAGACGCAATGATGACGCGTTCCCTCTCGCCGGGATGGTGTTTCGGCGTATGCCAGATATCTTTCGCACGATACCGACGATCCAGCACGGCGCTGCGGATCGAGCCCACCTGCACCACGGTCCAACCCGAATAATTGATCCCACCCAAGATGGCAACCTGCTTTGTCCCGCGTGGTTCGTACTTGCCGGTTGCAATATGCCATCGATTCGATAATAATGCAATTGAGGTGAATGGGAACGATCATGCACAAAATCGAAATGGCTTGGAAGGCGATCCTGGAAAGTCGCGGAAAATGCGATTTGCAACAGAAAACACTCGCGACGAAGCTGGGCTATTCCACTAGTCTCGTGAATTCCGCCTTGCGGATTCCACGCCGTACCGGAGCCATCCAGGTATTTGGCCGCGGGTTCCGGCTCATCGATTATCGCAAATTGCTTTTGATCTGGGCAGTACACCGCGACCTCGAGGGCGACGTAATCAAACGACTGTACGTGAACCTGGCAGTGGGCCGGATTGAGGGCGAGATGATTCATGAAGCGGCGTTCACCGGCTGTTCTCGATACAAGTTTCTTTATGGTGGTACACCTTCTGACTACGGCAAAGTGTACGTGTACGTGGCGGAAGAAGATGTGGACAAAGTCGAACGGCGGTACGCGGATGTCGTCCGTAAAGCCCCAGGCGGCCGAACTCCGAAATACAACTTAATCTTGCTACGGTGGGACAAGACGCTTTTTGCCGAAGTGACGCCAGAACACATGTGGGTGGATCTCTTTAATATGGAGGACTGGTGGGCTGCGGACTTTCGCAAGGCACTCGACGAAAGGATGACCCTGCAATGAGCGAGTTTTACACCGATGCCGTGACCGAGGCCAGCTTCAACACGCTCATATCGCTGCAACGCAGGTATGCTTTTGTGCTCATTGGTGGATGGGCGGCATATCTCCTCAACGGACACGGAAAATCAAAGGACATCGATATTATCGTGGATTATGCCGTGTTGGACCAATTGCGGGCGGATCACCCGCGACTCGTAAAAAACCAGCGACTAGGAAAATACGAAATTCCGGGCGAATACTTCGACATCGATATTTACCTGCCGTTTTTTTCTAAAACCTTGTCCATTCCGCCGGAATATATCCAGCAGCATACGATGGTCATAGATGGGTTTGAGGTGCCCGAAACGGCCGCGTTATTGGCGTTGAAGCTCGGCGCCTACGCGGATCGATCCGGGACCGCGAAAGGGGACAAAGACCTGACCGATATTATGGGGTTGTTGCCGCACGTCAGCCTGGATCGGTTACGCGAGGTCATCGCCGAAAGCCACACGCATTCCGACCATGCGGCTCGAATTCAACAGGCCTTGGATGATGTCAAAAGCCACTGCACCAAAGCCGAACGACGACGCTTTTTTGGACGGGCTTAATCGGGACCAGAGGCA
Source organism: Bacillota bacterium (assembly GCA_021797825.1). Classification (GTDB taxonomy): domain Bacteria; phylum Bacillota; class Sulfobacillia; order Sulfobacillales; family Sulfobacillaceae; genus JAJZZA01. The sequence continues at coordinate 9,093 of JAJZZA010000077.1, forward strand.
TATGAGTCCTGTACCAACCACGAGACCTTTTTTGGTACAGGGCGATCAGCTTAGGATCATCCCGCAGCATGGGTTAGCGCGGTCGTTAGGGGATAGCCCTTCTTGATACCCTGCTGCTTCCCCACATCCATCCGCCGACAAAGTTTGAGGTGTCGCCCGGACTCGAAAGCCGGGAGGAAGGCGGCCACAGCCGGAACCGCTTGGCAACGCCACCCCAACCGAAGCGCTTCAAGTGGCCGTCAGGCTCCGGATGGTCGTGCCCTCACTGCGAATTCTGATGTTCTTTGATGCCGCCCATTTGCGGAAGGAGCCCCATCGCTATCCCGAACAACTCGCCACGGCGTCCGCCTGGCGGCTTGCCGCGAATACCGAGTTAGTGAATATTTCGGGCCCGGAGATCGCGGAACCGTGCAGTCATTGAGCACGAGGTAAAAGCCTGGCTGCGTACGCATGTTTGGGCAGGCGGTCGAGCTGGACCGGAATCCTCTAACCACCTGAGTTCCCGCCGTCCGCCAGTCCCAGCCGACCGCGGCATCGTTTCGTCTCATCTCCCAGACCATGTCATTGGTATTTGCCATCCCATCACACGTCACATTGCGTGCAATGACGTTCCACCACGCGTCCGTGGGCTTCACCGCTAAATGACACCCTATGGATAGATGTCGCTAAATCAGCTACTGCCGAATAGTGGACGTTTCATCCCTGGACCTGCCCCAATTTGGATGCCATCATGATCGCGATATCTAAGCGACGAACAATATCAAACGCTTGCCCGTTGCGAAGCACGCAACAGGGTGGGATCCGCCCATTGAGCCGGGGGAGCGCCAGCTGGTGGACCGGAAACCACTGGACGCCAGTCCCACAATACCGGACGGGCTGGTGCCCAGTCCCACAATACCGGACGGGCTGGTGCCCAGTCCCACAATACCGGACGGGCTGGTGCCCAGTCCCACAATACCGGACGGGCTGGTGCCTGTCCCCGGAAGGGGATTATCCGTAGGGAAGATGTCAAAAATCCCCGAATCTTGTGTTCTAGCAGCTCTTGCTGCGCAAGAACCCATTTGCCCCGTCCGCCTGGTCCAGCGCGTCGCTGCCATTTCTGTCTCCGTGCGTTCTCGCGGGATTTTCCCGCAATCCTGACTATCCTTCGCGTAGCTGTTGGATTTTCGCACCGCTTTTGATACCGTAAAGCGTAGCGCCTCCGTACGCGACACCGGAAATTGCTGGCACCACCCGCGAAGGACCAAGGTCTGGCCGCGCGGTAGGCCGAAGACCCCGCCGCGGGCCGCCATCCTTGAGACTGGCGCAGACAACGGCAGAGGCTAAAGCCGCGCCGGCATCGGACGTGGCGCCGACTCTGTGCCAAACCACTTCCGGGAACGAGGGGAAAAACCCGAACCGCCGCCCCCCTTCGGGATGTTGCCCGTTGTTTTCGCTCCGCCGATCGGTTATGGCCTAAAAAGACACGGATTGGACATGATGAGAAAAAAGGAGGTCATATGGAGCCTCGCCCCGTCAATCACCCGTTTTTCAGCCGTTTCTACCAGTCTGGACAGGGCTTGGTAGAGACTGTGATCGGAGAGTTTCGCCATGAGCAAAATAGCCGTGCCCAGGGGCGCACCCTCATCCTGGGTGCCGGAACTGGTCTTGACGTGCCGGCTTTGGGCCCCGAGACAACCGACGTCGTGCTGCTAGAGCCCGACCGTTCGATGCGGGGGTATCTGTCCAAGAAATATCCGGAACTCCCCGTCCTGCCGAGCCCCGGAGAATCCATTCCTTCGCTAACCGGCGTTTTTGATACGGTGATTTCGACCTTGGTGCTGTGCAGCGTGCGTGACCTGGCGCAAGTCTTGCGAGAGGTGGCCCGCGTGCTCAAGCCGTCGGGGCAATACCTTTTTTTGGAGCATGTGCGCAACGAGCAGGTGCTGGGGCAAACGGTGCAGCGCCTTTTGGATCCCGGTTGGCAACGGATAGGGGGAGGTTGCCATTTAACTCGCGATGTTTGCCGCGCTGTCAGAGTGTCGCCGCTGGTTCTGAATGAATGCGACGTCTTGCGGTCAGGGTGGGTCTTCCCCCTGATTCGCGGACGAGCCACGCCGCGCCCGTAAGGCAACGGAATACCCCTGACGGCCCAATCCCGGACCATCTGCGGAGCCGATCACCATCGGGACGAAATGCCGCGTGCTGACGCCAACCCACCCATCCTCGCCTAGGCCGCACGCGATGGTGATTTTGGCCAAGCCGACGGCGGGCACCGTTGCTAAACGGCCCGGTTGCGGTTTAGCAGCAGCGGCCAGAAAATAAATTCTTCCGCCGCCTGTAAAACATGCAGGACATGCGCATCGCCGGGTGGAATATGTGACAAAACTATTGCTGTCGGCGTTATACTATGAGAGAGGTATCGGTCGCAGAAGGGAGATCTTCCCAAGAGAGGCGGTTGGGTGCAACACGATTGTTTGAATAGGAGGATAGCCATGTTGGAAGAGTGGGAACAGAGGAGTCAAAACCCCCTCGACACCGTCGAGGCCGCGGTGGTTCTATTGGCCGGATTATCCGTGTTGCCCCACGAAGTGGAGGACGTCTTGCTGCAGCATCCTGCCGTGGCTGAGGCGGTCGTGGCTGGTGTGCCCGATCCTTATCGGGGGGAAACGGTGCGGGCCTGGGTCGTCTTGAAACCCGGCTTCACCGTCACCACGGACTATCTGCTAGGATGGTTGCATGATCGATTGCCCGCCTATAAGGTTCCTACCCGGGTGGACATTGTCGAAAACATGTCCGGTGCCGAGGACGATTCGTGCTAAAATCCTGACGGCTTGACGTCAGCCAACCGGAACCGCAGGGCATACCTTGAATAATGATCCCAGCAACTGTTATCCGCCCCTCGACCCATGGCCGAGGCGGACAGTCTGGAAAAGAGACAAGAAAGGGGTCCTCGGGAGGATGCTTGAGTACCAAGTTGGACCGGTTCCGGCAGGAGCGATGCCACATCCGGTCCTTCTCTTGATGCACGGTTTTATGTCGGACGAGGCGGATCTTTTGGCCCTCGGCCAAGAGCTGTTGCCGGATGTGGCCATCGTGAGTGTCCGAGCTCCCATAGCCATGTCGCCCGGTTATTCGTGGTTCGAATTTCAAAACGGCATGCAACCCGACCCCATCACCCTGGATAAGAGCCTGACGGCCGTGGAAGAGATCATCGGCCAGTTGCATACCATTGTTCCCCACGCCGATCCTTCCCGGCTATTGATCGGCGGTTTTAGCCAAGGCGGAGCCATGACGGCCGCGCTGGCCTGTCGCCGCCGCGGCCGAGGAATCCTGGGTGCGATGGTGCTAAGCGGGTACTTGCCGGACTATGTCTGTCAAACGGAGACCCTGTCTGGTCTTCCGTTATTTTGGGGCCATGGCCGCGCCGACCCTGTCATCCCGGTGTCTCGCGCGGAAATTGGCTCGGAAAGATTCCGGTCCGCGGGCGCTCGCGTCACCTTTCGCCCCTATCCCACCGGACATTCCGTAACGCCCCAAGAGATCGACGACATTAATCAATGGATGAGTCCCCTTTTAGGGCCGCAAGGATAACTTCCGCACGGAACCGTTAAAGTGCCGAACGGGCAGTCGGGGCGCGGCAAAACACCCGGCAGACATCAGCCAATACGGCCACCGGCAATTGAGACGTCTCGCACGATTTTTTCACCGCTGTCCAGCGACCCGCGCACTACCTCCGGGCAATGACCTGGCTGGCCATCCGCTTATTCCGCAATCTTTCCCGGTTGGCACCGCCGCTCCGGATCAGGAATCCAGGTAAAGGCGCATGGACGCTGCCACCGCAACCGGTTCGGCGAGCGCGCCGCCATGCCGTTCGTTCACAAAATAATTGTCACGTCCCACCACCCAGGTAATGGCAACCGAGCCTTGCCCGTTCCCTCCCAACGACCAGTCCACGATGCCGACCGCCGCGTTGGTGGGCAACACCCTGTGGGAGACGACACTCGCCAGACGTACGGCCTCCGATTGCAATACCGGCATGTCGGGGGCGCCGGGGCTGGCCGACACCTCCAGAATCCACCGGCCCTCGCTCCACGTGATAAGATCTTGCGTGGAATAAGCGTGTGCCACAACCCCGGGTCCCAAAGGATCGGAGCGGCCCCTGCCGGGAACCACGATGGCCAGGTTCTGCACCGTACTCTGAGCGGCCTGCAGCGAGGAATACGCTTGTCCGCCGAAACCCAATATTAATCCGGTGGCTGTGCGGATGTCGACCTCATAGTTGTCGCGTCCGTCTTGCCTCTCGCCGAGGACACTCAACCCTCCTGCCGAAGGCGCCAATAAAGGCAGGCGCGGGCTCGATTTGATGCCTGCCATCGCCTTCGCTATGGGCAGAGTGAAGGGAAACGTCACCGAGTTCGACACCAACGCCGCGGCTTTGGACGCAAGCGCAGGCGAAGGCAACGAGCCACTGGCAGTCGCCGATGAGCCGCAAGCCGTGGCCAACAGTCCGATCCCCAGCATCACATGCGCGCCTGCGCCGACCCGTTTCATCCCGTTGCGCGGGAAACCCCGGCATTCATGCCGGGGAGGGATAACGCGGCAGACGTAGCTTGCCCCATTCCCGCTCCTCCTTTTTCGGTAGCCGGCTTGGTCCATACATGCCCATATCCATCCACCCGTTGAGTCAGGGTGCAGAAGCGCTGATGGATTCCTGGCACCAATCCGCTAATGGTCCTTACGGACACTGGTGACGCCCTTTTCGGGATTGCTCCGGGCAAACCGCGGAATTTTGTCCGTACCCGGCTCCCCTCTTGCGCGGGCGGCGGGAACCTTCGGCGCTTTGCCGTTCGCCAGCATGATTCCCCGTGCAGGGCGGCGAACTGAGGAAGCATTCGCCGGTGGCGTCTTAGCGACCTGTTACAAACGCCGGCTGGATTGCTCCGGCTCCTTGGTCAACCCGGCGTGCGTACCACTTAAGCTTCGCCCTAAGGGCGGGGTCGTTAAAGGGGTCGCCTTTTCCCGATGCGATCTTTTGTTTGAGATTGGTCAATTCCTGACAACAATGTAGCACAATCACCTCGGTTCGGCTTTTAAACTTTGGAGGCGGCCGTCCCCCGAGAGCAAGAGTTTGGTATGATAAACCCAAGGTGAATAAGGATCCCCAAGGCTTTCATTGTCGCTGAAACCCGTCACACGCCAACATCGGCTTACGCCCACCGACCCTTAACGGGCACCCTCGGGGACCTAAAATGAATACGAGGAGGACGGCGCATGCCGGGATCCGTTGAGGGACTCATTTTCGATGTTGACGGCACCCTGGCCGACACCGAAACCGCTGGCCACCTGCCCGCGTTTAATGCGGCATTTTCCGCCGCCGGCTTAGCCATGCAATGGGATTGGGAAACATATCGACAGTTGTACCGATTTCCCTCCGGCGTTGACCGTATTCGGCAGGGACTTTTGGAGTGGTCCGGGATTCCCCCGAGTGACGAGGTCGTGACGGCATTGCACCTGGCCAAAACCCATGCCTATCAAGAGCGGTTGAACGCCGGCTTAATTGTCCTGCGACCGGGAATCGCCCGGATCATTGGTGAGGCTCACGCCCATGGCCTGAAGCTGGCAATTGCCACCACCAGCCGATCCCAGAGCGCGCGCATCTTGGTGGCCAGCCAACTCGGCCCAGAGGCCCTCACTTGGTTTCATCCCATCTTGGGATTTGAAGACGGTCTGACTCTGAAACCTGCTCCCGACCAATATTTAAAAGCGCTCGAGGTCTTCGGCTTGCCCGCAGACCAGGTGGTGGCATTCGAAGATTCGACCGCAGGGGTCGCGGCTGCCCGCGCGGCTGGGTTGCCGACTCTGGTTACGGTCAATGAGTTGACTCGTTCCCACGACTTCTCCGGGGCTTTTGCTGTGCTCGAGAATCTCGGCGAGCCGGAGCAGCCCGCTGCGGTGTGGGACCAGCGCGGGCCCAGTGCCCAAACAGCGGTGGTGGACCTCGCTTGGCTTAATAGCCGTCTTGCCACCCTTTCGTCCCTTTCGTCCCAACACCCCGTGCGGTAAGGTCCGCCATCGGCTGAAGGTCCGGGAACCACGCCTGCAGACACTTTCTGGCGACGGGGCAAACTCGCCGCACCCATCTCCGGGCCATGGTCCCACGCCCAGTCTTCGTGCCCGCCGGGAATTTTGCCCGGCTTTACCCTGGCATCCTCGTTTCATTCTCTCGCCGTTGACCGGTGCCAACCCGCGGCGGCCGATTCGACTTGCTGATAACTCTCCTATGCCCATGCCGTGGGTATGGAACTCGACACGCCATCTTGCCCGACTGTGGTCGTGATGGATGATAGCGCGCATTGGATTTGGGAGTTGAGCGGTGAGTACTTTTGTCTACCCGGCTAGACGGTGACAAAAATTCTGGACTTCTTCCATGCAACGAAACATCTGTGGGCGGTCACCCACGCGGTCCGGTCGGACGATGGCGAGGCGGCGAAAGCCTGACAGATCGCGCCTGCCATGCGCTCCGGGATGGCGGATAGCTGGGATTCGACGAGGCCTGGGCGGCATTGCCCGCAGTCACATCCACCAGCGTTCAACGGTGGTAACGTAAGAACCGCGCTATTTCCCGTATCACCGGATGCGTCTCGAATATCCGCAGTATCAAGCCCGAAAGACTCGTTTGCGCTGATAGGCTTGCCGGAATTTGACGGCGCCGTTGCGCAAGACCTGCGAAGGGACCTCCCGGAGAAAGCCCATGCATTGGATAATGAATTGGCTGCACTATTGATCCACGGGGATCGGTTCCCCCGCAGTGCCGACGATGCGTTGAGCAAATCGTGTCGGATCTCACGCTGTTTGGCCGATTTTTGATGGTTTTTTCTCAAATTGGCTGTCCGCTCTCGAAGGGTCCATCGGGACGCTCGATGGGTCATAATATCGCCCGAGAGCGCTCAAGTCC
>JAJZZA010000078.1 GCA_021797825.1 Bacillota bacterium
GGTGGACGACCAGCGAAAGCCCTAAGAAGCCGTGGCGCGATGAGCCAGGAAGCCCTGCTCGTGAGAGCAGGAATCCCCCGGATTTATCCGTGGGGAGAATGTCAAGAATTCAGAGCGAGATCCGACCTGCTCCATCAAAATATACTCAGACAAGTAGGTTCGGCGAGACCTCTCGGCGAGTCGGGGCCCGACCGCGATCGCGTGCTTCACGGCCGGGGGTTCCACCTTGCCAATGTCTTGTGGGTCCAGACACTGTCGGGATACCGTTCCCGTAAGACCCGCCAGCGTCGTGCCATTTCTCTTTCGCGGCCAGTCGCCAGCAATGCCACCGCCCCTTGCCAATATAGGGTTTCGGGCATAAAACCGCTGGCGCCGAATTCCTCGCCAATCGTTTCCAACACTGCCTGGCATGTCCCATAGTCCTGGTTGGCCCAACGCCATCGCGCTTCCGCCAGCCGCAAGAACGGCACCATTTCATAGGCCGGCAGATAGCCATCTTCCCGCCTTATGAGAGATCCTTGCGGCGAAAGCGCCAATAGTGCCGGAAACCACAGCAAAGTCCAGGACCTTGCCCGGATATCCGCGTCGGTGACCGTTAGACCCGTCCATTTGGCGGAGAGTTCGGTCTCAACGATGATGTCTGGATACGTCCCGGTATCCATCAGATGACAACCGGATCACCCTGGTTGGGCGATGTAAACATGGATTGGCCGGTCATTGCTGCGAGCCGCTGCTTCCGCCTCTCCCCACTCCTTGTGCCACTTCAAGGACTCACCCCCCCTTTTAGCTGGCCTGCGCGGCCATCCCTCACGGCCACCTGACGCCTGATCGGGTCGGCCATTGTCCTGGCTAGCCCGAGCCGACCGCCGACCCATTACCTATTCTGTCAGCGCCTCCCGCTTTCCTCCCGGCTTTGGCTGGCGCAGGCCGCGCGCAGCAAGGGGCGGGATGGGCGGGCCCAAGTTGCTTCGCCGCCCGAAGCTGGCGTGGCATTGGGTTTTGTCTCTCGGCAGCGGCCGCGTGATCCTTGCCGATTTCATACGGAAACCCCTGGCGGGAACCGACAATTCCCGCCAGGGTGGTTTCGGCGCCACGGGGTTCTGCCGCGGCCGTATTTTTCCCAACCCCGGTCTTAGTGCTTAATGGGCAACGTGTTCATGGCCTGGCGGGTCTCCTCGAATCCGACAATCCCCGCATCCGATCCCAGCCCGGTAGCGACCATCGCCGCGGCCGCCGCTCCAAACCGTCCGGCCTGTTCAATATCGTCGCCCTTGCGAATCGCCGTAAGAAATCCGGCGGAAAACGCGTCGCCGCATCCCGTGGTGTCCACCACCGGCACATCATACGCCGGAATATGGATGCGCTGCTCGCGACTGGCGATGAGCGCGCCCTCCTCCCCCATGGTCAGGACACAGGTCTTGACGCCACGGTCCAAAAAGTGGCGGATAATATCGTCTTGGCCAGACTCGCCCGACAAGATGGACGCTTCTTCGATACTCGGCATGAAATAATCCACATAGGGCAGCACGGCGTCGACCAGCTCCGCCGTTTCGCGACGGGCGCCCACCAAATCGAAACTGGTGATGCACCCTTGCGACTGGGCGTGCCGCAAGAAGTCCGCCGAGGGGGCGCCATCCATGGCGCGCAACAGTCCGGTTCCCCCCAGATGGACAATCGGAGCCTGAAACACTTCGGGAACATCCTCCGGCCGCACGAACAGATAATCGGATGCCCCCCGGGCATGCATGGCGGGCCGCTCGCCGTTCGGCCGAATGCATAAGATGGTCGAGGAGGTAGGGATCCCGGCCACTTTTTGCATGCGCGAAATGTCAACCCCGTGTTGGGCCAGCGTACTCAGCAAGAATCCCGCTTTTTCATCGTCTCCCACCGCTCCCACCGCCAAGGTGGCCATGCCCAGTTTGGCGCAGTCCACCGCCGTGCCGCCGGCGGTGCCGGCCACGGTGAGGCGAATCTCTTCGATAAAGTCCACCGCCCCGCCGGCGGGAATGTCGGTAATCGGCCGGCCTAAAATATCCACGATGTAAAGTCCCACCACCGCAATGTCAAAAGCCATCTCGTTCGCTCCTTTTAAGGTCTCTCCGACCATGTTTTTCCCCCGCGCTCAGTCGACCGGTGCGCGCCAATCAGCTATCGGGGAAATCCCTCGCGAATCCCGGCATCGACCGGTAGAACCGAACCGGTCGTCTTGCGGGAGCGGTCACTGGCAAAGAACAGGACCGCTTCCGCCACGTCATCCACGGTCACCACTTGATCGAGCAGGGAGCGATGGCGGTAATAGTCTTCGAGGTCATCTTCCGTAATGTGGTAGGCTTTGGCGCGGTCAGCCCGCACCGCGGGGCTCCACAAGTCCGTCCAAATCGCGTCGGGATTAATCATATTGGCGCGAATACCGTCTCTGCCGTACTCGATCGCGGCAATGCGTCCCAACTGCAATTCTCCCGCCTTGGCCACGCTGTAGGCGCCAAATTCCTTGCCCGGAACCAAGGCGTTCTTGCTGACCATGTAAATCAGGCTGCCCCCCAGACCCTGCTGGCGCATGACTTTCACCACCTCGCGCGTCACCAGAAAATGCCCGGTCAAATTAATCCGCATGGAGCCCTCCCACTCTGCCAAGGTCAACTGCACCAAGGCTCCGGTCGGAGCGGTACCGGCGTTTGACACCAGAATGTCCAGGCCGCCGTAGCTTTGCACCGCGCGCGCCACCGCTTCGCGCACCGTCTCTTCCATGGTGACATCCAGCGGAACCGCCATCGCGCTGCGCGGGCCCTCCTGCGACCGAATCTTGTCCGCTACCACTTCGACCTCATCTTGCAGGCGGTCGCCCAAAATGACCACCGCGCCTTCCGCCGCCAGTCTTTGGGCGACCGCCGCCCCGATGCCGCGGGCCGCGCCCGTCACCAGCGCAATCCGCCCGGTTAATTCCCGTCGGTTTGATTGCAAGGTCAGTTTGTAGAGCTCCAGCGGCCAATATTCCACGGCAAAGGCCTGTTCTTCGCTAATCGGCTGATATCCGCCGCACTTGTCCGCCTGCGCCATAATGTCGATGGTGTGCTGGTAGACGTCATGGACGACATGCGCCTGCTGCGGGGTGTGTCCGATCGCCCAATACCCGAGATGAGGCACCACGGCGACCACCGGTTGGGGGTCACGCATGGCCCAGTTGTCACGGTTGTAGCGCTGATAATACTTTTCATAGGCATCGTGATACATACTCACCCGCTCTTGAACCAAGGTCTCCAACTCCTGGTCGGTCATCTCGGGCTGGGCCGGGATGACTACCGGAACGCGTTTGGTCTGCAAAATGTGGTCCGGGGTGGCCACCCCTTTTTGACTCAGGCTCTCGACATCAACCCGGTCCACGAATTTTAGGGTCGGTTCCTCCCCGTTCCATTGCAGGATGCAGGGCGCCCCGCCCCCGCACACCCGCCGGATGATGGGAGCCAGCCTGAGTTGTAGGTCGCGTCGGGTATCTTCGGCCCATCGTGCGGAACGCGGCACCGTCGGCGCGGGCAGATCCGCAAGAAAGCGTTCGGCGCGGGTGACCAGTTCGATATGGCGCTCATAGGCCTGCCGCACGGTCGAGCCCCAACTGACCAAGCCGTGATGGAGCAAAATCATGCCGTAGGCGTCGGGCGCCGCGTTGGCTCGCGTGGCGGCGTCTTTGGCCAGCGCGAAACCCGACCGCACATAGGGAACCACCACCACGGACGTTCCATAGATCTCCGCCAATATCGCCTGCGCGTCGGGCGAATCAATAATCGCCAAAACCGCGTCGGCGTGCGAGTGCACCACCGCGGAAGCTGGCAAGAATGCGTGCAGCAACGTCTCAATGGACGGACGGGGTCCTCCGGGATCGACCAGGCAGCGGTCCAGATAGGCTGCCATGGCTTCATCGGACAATTCGGCCCGGTCAAACAGGCTCTGCACCTCATCGAGGCGAAGCCCGGAAAAGTCCTGCTCTCGGCACCGTTTCAAATCAACCCCGCTGCTTTTGATGCGCAAGACCTCTCGCGAACGGCCCATGTGGTCGGTTTCTTCGCGCTTGACTGAGGTGTTGCCGCCGCCCCACACGACCAGTTGCTCATCCTGGCCCACCAGCCGGGATCCGTAAACCAGTTGGCCCAATAGGTCTTTTCCGGCAATTTCATGGTCCTGCCACTGGCTCTGCATCAATCATCGACTCCTCTTTGGCCTTCGGCCTGAACTGTGATGCCCTTGCGTCTTCGAATTGCGTTTCCCCGAACCTCGCGCTCAGACTCTTCGCATCGGGCGCGATCCGACCGGTTCCGGCTCCGCTTCGTCGTCGGCGGCAGCGTCCAGGTCGAGTCGCTTGCCGTCGGGCGCAAAGCAGTGGACGTGTTCGGAAGGAACCCGCAGCCAGACGCGACTGCCCTGGCTGAGCAACGGCAGGCCGGCATGCTTGGCGACCACGGTGGTGGGTCCCGCCTGCGCCGTTACCAGGATTTGTCCCAGGGTGGTGAGAGCGGCGTGCTGCACAATGGCTTCACTCCACCCCGGCTGCGGAGTAAGTGCCACCCGGACATACTCCGGGCGAAAACCGATGCTGCCCATGGTGCGCACGCCCGCCATGCGGGCCCTCAGATCGGGTTCCCATAGCCCTTCCGCCCGCATCCAGACCTCGGCCCGCTCTTTGGCGGGGTACAGAAAGTTCATGCCCGGAGCACCCAAGAACCAGCCCACAAATTCATCCTCGGGCTTTTCATAGAGATCGCGCGGCGCCCCCTGCTGCATAATCACCCCGTTTTGCATCACCACCATGACATCCGCCAGCGTCATCGCCTCGCTTTGATCGTGGGTGACATAGACGACGGTGTCGCGGCGGTGGGTAAGCAGTCGTTTCAGCGATCGTTTGAGCACCGCCCGTTCGTGTCCGCTCACGTTGGTAAGCGGTTCATCCAACAACAAGACCCGTGGTCTCCGCGCTACCGCCCGGGCAATCGCCACCTTTTGCCGGTCGCCCGCGTTAAGCCCGTCGGCCACCATCGCCGCCAACGGTCCCAGGTCCAATAGATCCAACACCTCGTCAACGGCTTTCCTGATTTCGGAATCTGACACCTGGGCCCGGCGCATGGGCAGCGCGATGTTGTCGAAGACACTTAGCCCCCGGTACACCACCGGCGCTTGAAACACCATACCCACATTGCGGGCCGACACCGGCAACTGCTCGACCGCCCGGCCATCGAAATGGATGGTCCCGGAATCCTGCTGCTCGAGCCCCGCGATCGTGCGCAACAAGGTGGTCTTGCCGCACCCCGACGGCCCCAGCATGCAGGTTACCAGGCCATCTTGAAATACGCCGGATACCGCCTTTAGGGCGGTCGTCGCCCCATACTGCTTAACGAGGTTGGTAAACTCGACATTAGCCATTGTCCTTAACCCTCGATTCCGGGAGCGCCGACCGCGACGCAGCGCCCGCTAAGTTGGTCAAAAATGCGCATCGCCGACGTCTTGGTTGCCACCCGGACGGTTTGACCCAGCTCCAGCGCGGTCTTGTGGTCGGAAAAGCCGGCCTGCAAATCTTGTCCGTTGGCGCGCAAATGCACAATCCGCTCCGACCCGATGTCCTCTTCCAATTCCACGGTGGCGTCAAATGAGCCAGCCGCCCCGCTTGGCCCTTCTTGCAGGAGAAACTGTTCCGCCCGCACCGCCACCAAGACCTCCTGATCGGATGCGACCTCCGCGGTGACCTCGATCGGGATGTCACAAACCGGCGTAAGCACCCGCCAGCGGTCTTGGTCTTGGTTAATGCGGCCGGCAATGACATTGGCGGCCGGATAGCCGAGCGTCGCGGTCCGCACATGGTTCGGGGTGAAATAAAGATCCGCGGGGGGACCCTGGTCGACCAGCCGGCCTTGGTCCAACACTACCACATGGTCGGCCAGCAGCAGCGGCTCCAGCGGATCCGAGGTGGCATAGACAAACAGCGCGTCTAAGCTTTCCTGCAGATTGCGCAACTCCTCGACCAGCCGTTCGCGAATCTTGTAGTCCAGTCCGACCAAGGGATCATCCAAGACGTAGACCCGCCGGTTTAAAACCAGTCCTTTGGCGATGGCCACGCGTTGTTTTTGGCCGCCGCTCAATTGATCCGGCCGTTTTGCCAGAATATCCGTGATGCCCAGGGTCAGCGCGATTTGGTCCACCCGGCCGCGAATCTCCGCCTTTTTTTCCCCTTGGATGGCCAGCGGGTAGGCGATATTGTCGTACACCGAAAATTGCGGGTAGAGCGCGAAGGTCTGCGGCACATAGGCCACGCCCCGTTGAATGGGGGCCAAATGGGTCACGTCGGCTCCATTCATCACAATCGTGCCTTGACTCGGCCGATCGACCCCGACCAGCAGACGGCAAAAGACCGATTTGCCGCTACCCCGTGGCCCGTACAACACCACAAACTGCGACGGGTCGATGTCGATGGTCAGGTCGCGAAGACCGACAGTGTGCCGCCAACGCTTGCTCACGCCCCGCAACGAGACGCCTTCCATGGACTTAACCCCCTTGTCCCATGCGGACCAGATACGGCACCAGGACGATGCTGAGGCCGGACAACAAGACCAATGCCGCGACCGTCACCCCGAGCGCCCGCATGACCTCCCGCCCCCCGGCGTGGGGTTTGATGTTGCCGGCGGCTATCTGCAAAATGGTCGCCGCGATCAACAGCACAAAGCCCCAGCGATAGACGGAAAAGGCCAGCGGTTGGGCCACAACCACAAAACTCGCGACCAACAGCAATACCGCGATGGTTTGCACTCTTTTTCCGATCACCATGGACACCCGCTCTCCTCCCTAAATTTCCCCGCGCACTGTGCCAAAGGTCATGCCGACCAGCAAATACTTTTGGAAGAAATAAATCGTCGCCATCAGCGGCACCGTGTAGACGAAACTCAGAGACGCGATGTACTGCCAGTTAATCCCGTTAATCGTGTTCAGACCGGACTGCAACGCCACCGGAATAGTCTGCACGGTGTTGCCGCCAAGGATTGCATTGAACAGGGATTCGTTCCACACGAAAATCATGTTGAAGATGAAGGCGGCGACGATACCCGGCAGAATCTGCGGCAAGATAATCCGAAACATGGTCCGCCAGCGGGAAAATCCGTCGACTTGGGCGGATTCGTCAAATCTTGGCGACACCCCGTCCAAATACCCCTTTAAAATCCAAATCGCGAACGGGATGCTAAACATCACGTCAAACGCGATAATCCCGGCATAGGTGTTGGTCCAGCCCAGGGCGGTGTACATGAGGAACAGCGGCAGCACCGACGCGGACCCCGGAACCATGCGGATGGAGAGCAAGACGAACATGAGGAAGTCGCCGCCGCGAAAACGATAGCGGGATAATCCATAGGCCGCCAAAAACGAGATGCCCACCGCCACGAAGACGGCCGTAAAGGTGATAAAGAAGCTGTTAAACACGTAGGTCCAAAAAGCGCCTTCGTGTGCCATCGCAGTGAGGCCTTGCAGAGTCGGACGAAAAATCCAGCGCGGCGGCACCGCCAGAATCTGCTGGGGGGTCTTAAACGCAGACAAAAAAATCCAGAGCTCAGGCAGAAAAAACACGGCGGCGATAACCCACACCGACAGGTCTTTGACCCGCTCTTTAAACCGCGAGCCCTTAACCGCCGGCGGATTGGCTGGGGGTTTCTCGGCCGGTGAGGGATCCAATGTCGCGGGAATCATGATACCGCCTCGCTTTCCCGGTTCTTCAAGAAATACAGGTACACGCTGGTAAACGCCACGGCGATGAACAGGGTAAACAAGGCCAGCGCCGAGCCGGTGCCCATATCGAAACTCACAAAGCCCTCGCGATAGAGGGTGATGGATAACACATCGGTGGCGTTGCCGGGTCCCCCGGCCGTCATCGCCGAAATGAGGCCATAGGTCTTAAACGCGTCAATGGTGCGCAAGATGACGCCGAGCAGCAAAATGAACTTGCCGTACGGCCACATCACGTAGCGGACGCGTTGCCAGAACTTCAACCGGTCGACCGAGGCGGCTTCCAGCACGGACTTGGGAATCGCGCCCAAGGCGGCAATGGTCATCATCGTCATAAACGGGGTCCACATCCACACGTCCGTGGCCAGCACCGCCCACATCGCCGTGTGGGAGTTGCCCAGCAGATTGGGTTTGGGCACGCCGAACAGCATGTGGATGTAATAGGGCACGACGCCATATAGCGGATCGTAAATCAAGCGGAAAAAGGTGCCCGCGGCCACCGGTGCCAGTACCATCGGCGAAAATAGCAGGGTCAGCGCCAACCGACGGCCCCAAAGCGCGCGCCGGCTCCAAAACACAAAGCCCAACACCAGCCCCAGCCCGGTTTCTATCCCGACCGCGCTGACCATGAAGAGAAAGGTGGTGCCGATGCGCTCCCACACGTTGGGGTCGTTCATCAAGCTGATGTAGTTGCCCAAGCCCAGGAATTTGGGCGGTTGGCCAAACGTTGGGTAATAGCGATAAAAACTCAAACCGAGCAGCCATAGAAACGGCACGACGTTCCATATGGCGAAAAAAGCCAGCACCGGAATAATCAACATCCAAGCGAAGGCTTTTAAGGATAAACCCTGCCGCATATGTCGGGGTCGTGGCATGCCGTCATCATTCATCAATGATCCTCTCCTTGTGCTCCGTTGCCCTGACGTAAGCCATCCCGGCGGGGAAACGGCGCCTGGCCGGTCCCCCTGCCGGAATGCAAGCCATGTACCGGGACGCTCTAGAGTCTAAAGATGCACGTTAGCGCAACTGGTCGGAGGTGCCGTGTTGGTCAGCCCGGTGTTGAACAGGGTGGCTTGTTGTCGGCAGGCAGCATAGGTGTTGGCGAGCGACGCGCTGTTGATTTGGCCGGTGGCATACGCCGTCCAGGCCTTTTGGATTTCGGACATCAAGGTCGCGTAGTCGGCGTTATGATATTCGTCCACCAGATGCTGGTCGGTCATGGTATAGCTGTAGGCCCGATACCAGGGGTTGTGTGCCTGCACCGTGGGGTTGTCCACTACCGATTTCAGCACCGAATTCCCGCCCTTCATGGCATATTGCATCTGGGTCGACGGCAAATACCACCACTTGATGAAGTCGAAAGCCGCCGCCTTATGGCGCGGACCCAAGAAATTGTTGACATTCCACGCCTGTCCGCCCACCGCCGAATATTGCAGGAATTGACCATTGACCGTCTTTCCGGGCAGCGGCACCGCCATCACCTTGCCCTGCATCGCCGGCGTGAACATGGCCGGACCGACTGCCGCCCACTGCCAGGCGGCAAAGACATGACCGCCGGTAAACGCCTGAATATCGTGCGAAATGCCCCAGGTATCCGACCCCGGCGGCTGATATTTCAACAAGCCCACGTAGGCCTTTAAACCGGCGTCGGCTTGCGGGCTATTCAGCACCCCGTAGACTTGGCGCGTCGACCGATTCCAGATGTGCCCGCCGTAATCGCGCACCATGGTCATGGCCTGGTTGAACATAAAGTCGTAGCTATCGGAGTATTCGGTGGCCAGGCCATAAAATCCTTTGGCTGGATCGTTGAAAAATTGGAGGATATCAGTAAATTTCGACCACGACAAATTCTGCCATTGGGTAAATGTTGTGGGCAGCGCGAACCCATACGCCTTCTGGAAAGCGGCCTGGTTGGCGGGATTGTCGAGCAGGTCCTTGCGCACGTACATGATGAGCGCGTCACCCTCGCTGGGTATGCCGTACAAGTGGCTGCTGCCGTAGGGATAGGATTCGTAGGACTTCTGAATAAAGGGACTAATGAAATCGGCTTGGGCCGCCTTCAATTGCGGCGAGTTCGCGACCAAGCCGTTGAGGGAGGCAATCCACTTGGGACCGGTAAAGGAGCCGTACCACATGCCTTTGCCCCAAATCAAGGTGTACTCCGACGAATGGGCGGCCAGCGAGGCGGCCGGTTTGGAATACAAGTCGGCGAACGGGCTGGTGGCGTAGGCCACTTTGACATTGATGCCCCAGTGTTTCTTGGCGTAAGCCGGAAATTCCGTCTGGGCCATTTGGGCTGCAATCGCGCTGGGCGCCCATCCGGCAAAACCGAGCAAGGTGATGGTAATGGGGCTGCTGCTGGACGACGCGGCGGGGGCGCTGGAGGTCCCGCAGCCGGCGATGCCGGCCGTCATGGCCAGGGTCAGGCCTGCGGCCAGGGTCCGGTTTCGAACCGTGCGTGACGGTCCGCTCTTTTTTGGTTTCATCGTTGATTCTCTTCCTTTCATCCAGTCTGCGCGGCCGGGCCGGGCTGGTCTGCTGCAGCCCTCCGCCTCGCGCTCAATCGGCCACAGTTAGAGGAATATCGCTGCTCTCGAAGATCCCGCGGACGGCAGCGTCGATTCCCGCGTCCGTAATCACGGCGTCGAAGTCGGTCAGGGGGCATACCCGCATTACCGCACGCCGCATCAATTTCGACGAATCGGCCAACAGATACCGATGCACGCTGTTGCGCAACATCAGTTGTTTCATGCCGACTTCATCCGGATTGCTGTCCATCAAACCCACTTCCAAGTCCACCCCGGTGCCCGATACAAAGGTTTTTGCGCAAGCCCATTGGGCTAGCATGGTCTGGGCCTGAGATCCCACGGTGGAGAGCGCTTCGCGGCGAAGGCGTCCGCCAACGAAAAACAAGTCGATGCTGGAGGTGGCGATGACATTGGCGACCATAAAGTTGTTGGTCACCACGGTAACATCGGTCAGGGGCAGTTGCACCAGCAACCGAGCCAATTCCACCACGGTGGTGCTGGCATCGAGCGCAATGGTGTCGCCCGACTTAATCAAACCCGCGGCCGTACGAGCGATGGCTTGTTTCTGTTCCAGATGGGTTCGCCGCCGCACATCGACTTCATAGTCTTCCAATATTCCCTTGCGCAGCATGACCCCGCCGCGCGTGCGAACGACTACCCCTTTTTGTTCGAGTTCCGTCAAATCCCGGCGAATCGTCATTAAAGACGTGCCAAATTGCCTGGCGAGGTCGGACACCCGCGCGGACCCTTGCCGTTCAATCATTTCAAAGATGCGCACCAAACGCTCTTTGGGCAAAAAAGCAACATCCGCCGACTCCGGAACGTTCATAACTCCTCCTTAGTGGTTGCCCTACGCCGACAGATTCTGTTTGGCTTGGCGGGCGGGTACCCGCCAGGCTTGCTGAAACCGGTTACGCGTTTCGCAACCCGCGAATCGCCTGTTCCGGATTCCCCGTTTGAAACACGGCTCCCCCGGCAACCAAAATATCGGCCCCCGCGGCCTTGGCCCACGCCGCCGTTTGCGGGGTTATGGCTCCATCTAATTCCACTTGGGGGCGAGATCGCTGACCGCGCATCGTCACGAGGTCACGCACCTTGTCGAGAGCCGTTGGCTGAAACCCGTGACTGCCCCGCAATTCCACACTTAATAACACCACATAATCGGCGGCCTCCAGCAAGGGACGCACTACCGAAACGGGTGTATCGATGGTTAAGGCGATTCCGGCCTGAGCCCCCGTTTGGCGAATATCCGCCAGCAAGGCCAAAGGATCCCGGCAGGCTTCCCAATGCACCGCGATGCGATCCGCCCCGGCCTCGCGAAACGCGTCCACAAACCGTTCAGGGTTTTCCACCATGAGGTGCACATCCAGTGACAACGTGGTCAGTTGGCGAATCGCCGCGACAATGTGCGGACCCATCGTCAGGGTCGGCGCGAAGTGCCCGTCGGTCACATCCAAGTGCACCATGTCGGCGGCGGCAATGGCATCACAGGCCGCGGCCAATCGCGAAAAATCCGCCGACATAAGCGAGGGCGCAATGTTCACCGAATCCAAATCCCTGACCTCGCTTCCCCGGACAACCCCGTTCGACCGTTCGCAACGACTTCCGACGAGGGCCCGATGCCCCCGGTCCCGGGTGCCATCACGCCGACGGCACCGCCGGCTGCTCTTCGGGTCGCGATGTCAGCCACTCCCAGGCGCGCTCCGCCGACCATCCGTGATGGACAATGTTGTTCAAGGCGTCGAGCATGGCCACGGGTTTGGCGGACTGAAAGACGTTCCGTCCCATGTCGACTCCCGCCGCCCCCTCCTGCAAGGCGCGTTCAACCATAATCAGCGCATCGCGCTCCTCGACTTTTTTCCCCCCGGCGACAATCAGCGGCACCGGGCAAGAGGCGGCCACCGTCGAAAACCCTTGGTCGACGAAATAGGTCTTCACGAATTGAGCGCCGAGTTCCGCACAAATCCGGCAAGCCAGCCGAAAATAGCGGGCATCGCGCACCATCTCGCGTCCCACCGCGGTCACCGCCAGCACGGGGATCCCGTACTGCAACCCCGCATCGACCAGCTTGGTCAAGTTCTGGATGGATTGGTGTTCAAATTCGCCTCCCACATAGACCTGAACCGCCATCGCGGCCGCATTGAGCCGAATCGCATCTTCGATGCTGACCGCGATGGCCTCTTGCGACAACTCTTTTAAGATGCTGGATCCGGCGCTGACCCGCAGGACCACGGGATTTGACATGGCTTGCGGGATGCTGGTCCGGAGCATGCCTCTCGTCAGCATTAAGGCGTCCACCTGTGCCAGGAGCGGAACAATGTTCAGATCAACCCGCTCGAGTCCCCGTACCGGCCCTTGGAAATACCCGTGGTCGATGGCCAACATCACCGTCCGTCCGTCGGCGGGCTGAAAAATGCGCGCCAACCGGTTCGCCATCCCCCAGTCATAGGCTCCGCTGCCCTTGAGGCCAAACGTTTGATGTGCCGCCGGCACTTCCGCGTAAAAACGGTCAGCCGCGACGTCATCCTTTTCCGGCATCCTTTGCGTCCTCCTCCAATGTGCGTCACTCGCCCCAATTCTGCGCATAACCCCACTAAGACACGTGCACGAACTACTATCGACCGTTGTTTAATGTGCGTTTGTGTGCGGTGTCCTTGTCAGAATACTCACGGATTGGGTTGTTGTCAATAGCCAATTTAAAAACTTAAAAAAATAATCAAAGTTTTCGGGTCCCGCCTCCGCTTGGGTGCTGGTCGGTCTGCCGCAAAACGGGAACTTCCGCGAGGATGTGCCGTTCTCGGGGGCCCCTGGGGCAATTGGGGCTTGACCTGGGTGTGCGAGGAAGGTGGGGGAGACTTGTGGACCGCCCCGCCTAGTCCCTGGCTGCAGCTCGGATTGTTCGTTCCTGGATTTCAGCATGTTGGTGTACTTCACGCGTTGCGGTCGGGGCCGTTAGGCCGGGCCCACCTGTTCTTCAGTCTCAATTTTCCTCTCGTGGTCGAGCGAGTTCCCAGATTGGCACGAGCCTGTTCGTCCCTGGCCAGGCGTGGGATGATTGGTGGTGATCGGGGGCTTGGCGGTGTGAGCTTAGCCTAAGGTGTCTGACCCTGCGTGGAACCAGGAACTTCAGGATGAGCCGGCCGCTGGGCACGTCCTTTAAAACGAATCCGACCGACCCGCAGACCCAGCATAAACCCGCCTATCGCCGGAACAACCACCCCCTCCATGGGCACGCCATGATGTGGAGCCGGCTTGCTCAATGGGCACCCTCCTCGATATCTCAACAATTTTCACAACGCGGACGGCGGGCAACCGACAAGTCACGCGGCAGACACACGAAGAAGCCGTCCCATGGAGCTCACCACCGCACAGCTCTGCCGTTTAAAAACGCACGTGGTTCACAAAAAACCCCAAAAGGGCTGTTGCGGTCGCCATCACGATGGTCACCCAAACGCTCACACGATTGGTGAGCCGCGCTTCGATACCTGCCGGGCGCTGGGCCAGTTGGGTCTCCATGGCGTCGCTGCGCTGGGTCATCCGCATTCCCACGCCGTCAACCCTGTTTTCGAGGCCGTCGATATCGTTGGACAGATTGGTGTTCACTTCCTCAATGCGTTTGGACAGATTGGTGTTCATATCATCCATACGGGTTTTCAAATCACCGAATCGTGCACTCACGTCATTGAAGCGTTCGTTAAGACGCGTGTTTAATTGTTGGATCTGATTGCTAATGAGCACCCAGGGCATTTCCAGCACTTGATTCGGAGTTTGCGGTTTTTCCGCCTCGTCGCTCATGGGTGTCTCTCCTTTCGAGGTACCGTGCATAGTTACTTCGACTATAACACTGAATTCGGATCTCTCAGTTTTGCGGCATCGCTTCATCGCTTCGGGTGTGCCTCACAATTGTGGTTGTGCCGCAATCCGCCGATTGGCAGGCACGAGGGCCGCACAGAGAGCATGAGCCCCCAGGGTACCTCATCGACCCGATCGGTGCAGCGCAGCAGCGCGGCAAAGGCTTGAGCACGGTCCTCCTGCCAGCGCAAGCCCTCCCGCGTTCCCCTGGTTTCCGCACCGTTTCGCCAGTACTTTCCATAATGTCCGGTCTCATGGGCAAGCCCCTGACACGGTGCCGGGGATAGCCTAAACGGTCCGCGGGATCGGCCAAATAGGCCCTTTCTGAGCGGCTGAGAGCGCCGTGGATGCGGATCAACTCCGCTCGGCGTAGCGGTTGCACTTCGTTCGCGACTGTGCCAAATTCCCCCGTTTTCCCCACACCCGTGAGGGCCTCCACGAGATGGTCCGAGCGCGCATGCTGGGTACCCACGATTCGCAACACACCGGCGGCGTCTAGCACCAATCGAACCGCTGCGAAGAGTGTTCAAAGTGCGGTAAATATGTTGCTGACAGGCATTCCAGCGCGGCAACGCTCCCCGCGGCCCTGCCCTATGGACCCAGACGAGAGGACGGCCGAGTCCCATGGTCATCACAATGGGGGGGCCGGGATCCGTGCATCGCTCAGGCGTTGCCAGGCGGCCTCAAGCGCCCATCGGTGAGTCTTTGCCGGCTCACCCCGCCATCTTGTGGTGGTCGAGGTCCGCCCAAAGGCTATGCAGTTGCGACAAAAACGCAATGCGGGCCTGTGCCGGTTGACAGGCGGTTGTCCGCTTGCTACATTTTTTCCCCATTCGAGCCGCCGTTGCCTCATTAGAGGGCCAAGCCCGGATCCTTGTAAATCGGATCCGGGGCCGAAGGGGACTCGGGGGCAACCGGGTTCCATGGGCGAACCCGGTTCACGATGGGATGGCGAGAGCTGGGGAGGTAACGCGCCAGCCTGTTTCCCTTGCACTGCAACAATCCCACGGATCGCTCACATCATGCCTGAACTACAGAGTTTCCATGCCGCGGGCGGCGCCCCGCCCCATGAAAACCCCCCTCTCGGGGGGAGTTTTTCGGAACAGGTTAGGCAGTCGATACGGCACATCCGGTTCTCGCGAGGTGTCCTCGTTGCCGGGGGTCCAAGCAACCGTGACTACCAGGTCCGAGGGCTGGCAGGAGAGCACCTGATTCCATCCGGCCAGGGGTATCGCCCGAATTTCACCCGCAGCTCGCCGCCAGTTCTGATAGGCCAGAGCTTTGGCGACCAGACCCTAGCCACGGTCCCGGGCTTCATGAACTCTCCCGCCGTCGCGCCCTGACGGGTTGCGATGGGGATTTCTGAGGTCGCCCGCAGAAGTGCCTGGTTATACGACCGCTGCGCCGCGCCATTCGGCATCGTGCGTCTCATTCCAGATCTCGCCAGGCGCCGATTCGGACCGCCCCGGTCCTAAGGTCTGATGATCGAACAAAAGTTTCGGCATGTCGATCCCTGCGGGCTTACCAAATCGGGCGTAAAGCCCCGGCCTTTAGGCCTGGGGATATAAGCCCGTGGCCCGAGAGGGCCCAGCCCTTGTGGATTATAGAACAATGTAGTATTCTATAAACATGTTGAAAGCCTATCGCT
>JAJZZA010000079.1 GCA_021797825.1 Bacillota bacterium
GCTCCATGAAGGCATCGATCCCAATGTGCATCGCCAAGGCCTTTTGGACCCTTGGACAACTCTCTTACCCAACGAGTAATTTCCTTTATATGGTTAACCGACCACGGATGCACTGGGACCCAATCGCCAAGACGATTGCCACCGGATTCACCCCGGAGGCATGCAACGGGGAAATGCGAATGGGTTCTGCAGGCAGCCCGGCGATCGTGCGCCCGGGCTTGGGGGATATTCCGGGTGTCCCAGATGACACGGCTTTGCTTTGTGTCTGGATACGGGGCAGCCCGCGCGGTCTGCGCGACATTTGGCATACACCGGCCCGGCCGTGACCTCCCATCCCGCGCTCAGCGCGCGCGTGAGGTGGCGGCGATATGCGTAGTCGATCCGCCCCGCCGGGGCCGGCGGCGTGGGGCATTTGCGTTCATGGGCCGGCATGGCGGTCTGTTCATCGCCCGACCCGATCGCGCCGTCGGGTTCGGGGGGGCACGGTCCAAGCTCACGCTGGCGTTCCCCTTCGCTTTACCATTGCGGATCCGGACTGTGGCGCCACATCGGGGTTTTGGGCGATTGCCAGCGCCCGTCGTTGAGCGTACGGACCACGGGGCGACGACTCATCGGGGCACCAACCAGGCGTTGATTGACCGTTTCCGTGAGCATATCGAGGGTCCCGAGGGCCTGACCCGCCCCCCCATGATTCCCGGGCGCGTCACCAGCCAGCGCGGAGACCGCCCAGCACCGCTGCACGACGTCAAAATGCCCCGGGGCACCGCTCGGCAGCGCATCTTCCAACCCGTTAACCCCCGGCAGCCGCCCGCGATGCACCCCTTTAGCGACCGTTTTGAGCGTGACGCCCGACGAGTGTGCGCCCGTTGCGAGGGATTGCTGTTCCTCCGCTTCGCCCCAACCCGGGTCGCCCGCCGCCGCTGGCGGTCCTCGGCCTGCACGCTCCGCCTTACGGCCGCAATCTGCGCGCGGGATTCCGCATCTACCTCTAAGGGGCGCGTTCGGGTCACCCCCTTCGTGGCCATGCCGGCACCGGTTAATCCCAGCAGGCTCTTTCTCACATGCGGTGAACGAGGCTAGATCCCGTTCGCGTTTTGGTCAGGGGCTCTTGCACGATCCTGACCCAAGACTTAATGCTTCGAGATCGGCTATGACGCCCCTTGGAGCCGTCAACGGCCTGATGAAACCCAAACATCGGGGCGAAGGGCGGACGCGCCGGGATGGAGCTGCTGAATGCCTACAATGTGCTCAACGCGGCGGACCTAACCGGATAGCTTAGATCCTCGGCTTTGAGAAAGAACCGCTTATCATACACGCAAATACCCGCAATGGTCAGCCTCTCTCACCGGTTTTGAGAAAGAGCCGCTAATGATCGCTGGCACCTTGGGTCGCTCCAATGATTCGCATGCAGAGTTCAAGCAGGAACAGATCGTCAGGACTGTCCAAGGAACGACTGGTAATCGCTTCAATCTTGCGCAGGCGATACAACAAGGATTGACGATGAAGATTCAGCGCGCGCGAGGTTTGACTGACGTTGGTGCGATTAAACAGATAGATGGCCAATGTATGCACTAAGTCCGCTCCGCGATCCCGGTCATATTCCACCAACGCGCCAATGGTTGCCTCTACCAATTCCCGCATGTCTCGGTCTCTAGACAAACGTTGGATGGCCTTTTGATTGGCCACCCGTTCGAACCAGGTTAAGTGTCCCGGTAGCAACTGGCGGTCACCGATCTCCAAAGCTGCCCGGGCATTGGTAAAGCTCGCGTGAAATCCCGCCACGCCCGGCTCTTCTCCCGCCACACCCCAAGAGACCAGGCTTTTCGGCCATTTGTCCCGGAGGCCAGCCCGAAGGCCGTAGAGCACGCGCTCCACGACGGCGGCGAGTGGCCGTTTGGGCGAGAACAGGTAGACCACGAATTCTCCGTGCTGAAAAGTGCTGATGGCGTGACAGCCGGCTTGCAACGCCATTTCGCGCAGCGCTTCGCGGGCAGTGGCGATGATCTCCATTTGCCATCGGTCCCGCGGCCAATTGGTAAAGACGGATTGGCTTTGCCGGAACAGCGCCTCCGCGTTTTCGAGCCGTCCGATGGCGCACACGTACTCTTCGGTTATGTCGCACGCGACCGCCTGCGAGCGTTCTTTCAGCTGGTCCCAACTGGTCATCTCGCCTTTGGCCAAACTCCACACAAAATCGTCGTGCACCCGGTCCTCGGCTTCTTGCCGCGCCACGTCGTGAAGAAACCACATCACCAGCATGCAGGCCATCATCTCCAGCGATGTCTGATCGGGTGCTCCCTCCGCCTCTTTACCCCGCGCCACCAATGTGCCAAAGCTTCGCCCAGGCGACTCTAATGACACCGCCGCCACCGGATAGTCATCCACCCGCATCCACCCAATCTGCTGATGGGCGGCCATGGTTGCTGGGCCCGGCCCGAGCCACCGGTTGAGAAGGGATTGGCGATGGCCATCAAACCACGGACTATTTTCGGCGCTTTGCGCGCACACCCTTTGCCGACCATCCACCACCACCAGATCCATCCTCCAGTGCTCCGCCATGGCCGCCAAGAGGCGAGCCAAGGGGACCCCCTCCGCAACCTGATTTAAGAGATCCACCGTCCACGGGTGGCCAGGACGTGCACCAGGCGTCGCTGGGCCATGAATCAACGACTCCAAGACTTGGCGGCTGACATCGGAAAACCGCACATCCCAAGGAATTTCGACCAGCGGGAAGTGGGCTTGATCCGCAATCCGCATGATATCGGCAGGGATCTTAAAGACATGCCGTCCGACCGCCACGGCCAGCCCGGAAGCCCCCGACTCCATGATGTCCGCCACAAAACTCCTGAACAAGACGGGATCATGGCCGCAGCCTACTCCCGTCGTCAAAACAAATTCCCCATCACGGACAAAATCCTCGACCGGAACTTCGATGACCGAGACCCAGTCCACAAGACGAGACATTCCGCCGCGTCCAGCCAGTACACGAACAGATCGCATAATCTCTAAATTAAGAAACTCCGACACTGTCATAGCCATGAGTGCATCGTACTCCAAATTGGATGAGGCGTCACCCGACCCAAGGCGGGGCACCCAGCCAAATCCCGGACCGCGACGGCACTGCCAAGACGTCACCGTCGCCTGCGATCGTTTAAGCCGCCGGACGGGCTAACGGTTTCGCTCCAAATATTGCCGGGTCAAGTCCACGATGGTCTCCGCCTCGACGGTGCGGCCGGTGATCAAAACCACGACCGGGCCAGGAGCCAACCGCACCCGCCGGTGCAACAGCGCCGCCACCCCCACCGCAGCCGCCCCCTCCACCAACTGCCCGGCCGTGACGGCAAGATAACCCATCGCCTCGGCTATCTCCGCCTCCGAAACTAGCACCGTATCATCCGCCCATTGGCGAATCATGGCCAACGTGTACCGATTGCCTAGGCCAATGCCCCCTTGCAAACTGTCGGCCAGGGTTTGCTGTTCCGGCAGGGTCACCGCGTGGCCGTTTAACAGGCTATGGTACATGACGGGCGCGCGCTCCATCGACACCCCCACCACGCGCGCTTGGGGCCGCATCATCTTGAGGTAAACCGCCACCCCCGCCAGCAGCCCGCCCCCCGACAAGGGTACCACCACCGTCCCTGGCGCGGGCAGCGATTCGAGGATTTCAGCGGCAATCGTGCCTTGGCCAGCAATAATGGCAGGGTCATCAAACGGCTCCACGAGAACCTGCCCCACTTGCCTGGCGAGCCTCCGCGCCGCCTCGCCGGCCGCGTCCTGACTCTCGCCGCAAACCCGCACCTCGGCCCTTAACTGCCGCAGCGCCGAGACTTTGACCGTCGGCACGTGCCGCGACACGCACACCGTCGCGGTCATGCCGAGCGCGCGGGCCACGTAGGCCACCGCCAACCCATGGTTGCCGGTGGAATAGGTGACCGCCCCGGCCGCCTCCCGGTGTTCGCGCAGAAAATTAGCCGCCCCGCGCACCTTAAAAGCCCCCGTGGGTTGCACCTGCTCATATTTGAGCCAGACTTCCCGTTCAACGTAGCGAGTTAAATCGAAAGACGGGACTAAAGGCGTGGAGAGCGCCAGTCCCCGGATTCGCTCGCGCGCCGCGCGGACGCGGGCCACCCAACGGGTGCCGTCCAACACATCATCGCCGCTCATGTTGTCCCCCTCTAGCACTGGCACCCTTCGTCCCCAACGCACCGCGCGCCAGCAACTTGCGTAGGCGATTACCCTTGGGGGTTAAAACAGACCACTTTGATTTCCGTCATCTCCTGCATGGCGAACTTAACCCCCTCGCGGCCCAGCCCCGAACCCTTGACCCCGCCGAAGGGCATCGCATCGATCCGGTAGTCGCTCGAGTCATTAATCATCACCCCGCCGACTTCGAGTTCCCGGATGGCGCGAAAGGCGTTCGGCAAATCACGCGTAAACACCCCGGCCTGCAATCCGTAATTCACGCTGTTGGCTTGCCCGATCGCCTCGCTGAGGCTTTTCACCGGGATTAGCGACACCACCGGCCCGAAAATCTCCTCTTCCAGCACGATCGCCCCCGCCGGCACCTTATCCAGCACCGTCGGCGTGAAATAGGCCCCGTCGCGTTTTCCGCCGGTCAAGAGCCGCGCCCCTTGCCGCACGCTGGCCTTCACCCAGTCATCCACGCGGCGCGCTTCGCGTTCGTTAATCAGTGGCCCCATGTCGGTGGTCTCGTCCAGTTTGCGGCCGAGACGGATAGTCCGGGCACGGGCCACCATCCGCTCCGCCACGTCGTCATAAACGGCCTCTTCGATGAAGACGCGCTGAACCCCCAAGCAGTTTTGTCCTGCCGCCCAAAATGCTCCGGAAACGGTGGCCTCCACTGCTCGCTCGCGGTCCGCGTCGGCGAGAATGATGACCGGCGAATTGGACCCCAACTCCATCGCCATTTTCTTTAATCCGGCTTGATGGGCAATCGCGGTTCCGCTTCGAAGACCCCCGGTAAAACTAATCATGCGCACTGCGGGATGGCTCACCAGCGGCTCTCCCACCGTTTCTGCCCGCCCCGTCACCACCGACAAGGATTCCGGGGGCAATCCCGCTTCCAGCAGAACCCCGGCCAATTTCAACGCCGATAGCGGCGTTTCATCGGAGGGCTTGACAATTACCGCGTTTCCCGCCGCGATGGCGGGGCCCACTTTGTGGGCGACCAGGTTCAACGGATCGTTAAACGGGGTAATGGCGGTAATCAGGCCTACCGGACCGCGCTGCCAATATCCCACGCGATCTTCGCTGCCCACCGCCTGGTCAAATAAAATGGTCTCGCCGGCCGCCCGCCGGGTTTCCTCCGCACTGATGCGCAGCGTCTCAGCGCACCGGCGGGCTTCATGGCGGGCTTCCCGAATGGTCTTGCTGCCCTCGCGGGCGATAAGGGTTGCAAACTCCTCCGCCCGCTCGGCCACCAACTCGGCCGCGCGCGCCAAGATCGCCAGGCGTTGATGCGTGGCCAGCGCCGCCGCCACCCGGGTTCCCCGTGCCGCAGCCACAACCGCGGCCACCGCCTGTTCCCGGCTCGCGCTGGGCACGGTTCCCACCACACTTCCGTCCTCTGGGTCGTGCACCGGAATCACCGCCGCCGCGGTCACGCTGGCTCCGGCCATCCACATCGGCCATTGGAGTGCCGTTGACACGAAATCCCCTCCCTTTCGCCATCCACCCTGCGCCATCGTCAAGGTCCAGCCGGATCCCCCATGGGCGGCGTCTCATCGGCCGGCGTTGCGCGCCCCTACCTTTCCCCGCGCACAACATTGACACAGTCGATTAAGAGCGCGTACCCGGTCTCGATACGGCCGGCTCCCGCCCCCACCACCGTGATCGCACCGGACAAATCGCAATCGTAGGTCATGGCATTGGTCGCCCCGCCCACACCCGCCAAGGGGTCGGCAAGCGGCAGCATTTCCGGCACCACAGAGGCGCTTAAGTCTTCGCCGTCCCGCGTAATCTTGGCGATCAATTTCCATCGCTTGCCCTCCTCCTTGGCGCGAGCGATATCCGCGGGCGCAAGCTGCGATATCCCGCGGCGAGCAACCGAGGCGGGGGCAATGCTCCGGTTGAACAAGACATGGCCTAAAATCAGCAGCTTATATAGCGCGTCATAGCCTTCCACGTCGTTGCCGGGATCGGCTTCGGCATAGCCTAAGCGTTGTGCCTCGGACAATGCCTCGGCATAGCCGAAGCCGTCTTCCATCCGCGTCAAAATGTAATTGGTAGTCCCGTTTAAAATGCCCCGAATCCCCAGGATTTGGTTGCCGGCCAGCGATGTCGCCAGCAAGCGCAGCGTCGGTGTGCCGCTCATGACGGTCCCTTCAAACGCGAACCGGACGCCCTTTTCGGCCGCCAAAGCGAGCAATTCGTCGTAGGCCAACGCCACTGGCCCCTTGTTGGTCGTCACCACATTTTTCCCCGCCGCCAACGCGGCCCGGCAATGATCGAGTCCTGGCTGTCCGGTGGCAATATTGGTGTAGGTGGCTTCGATGACGGTGTCGGCGTTGCTGCGGGCAATGGTCGTGAGGCTGTCCCATCCGCGAGCCAAGCCCGGTGTCTCGGGATAGCCGGCCAAGTTCCCAGCTTGGTCTATGGTCCGCACAATCTCCGCCAAATCCAATCCCGCGGGATGATAGAGAGAGCCTTTTTGCGGGTCGCTTATCGCCACCACTTGCAAGCTGGTGCCCAGAGCGGACAACCGCTCTTCAGTCTTCAGTAAAATCTCCACCAGGCCCTGGCTGACGACCCCAAAGCCAATCAGCGCCAGACGGTGAGTCCGCTTATCGCCCCGGGCCGTGCCGTTCCCGACCCGGCCTGCCATCGCCGGTTTCATGTCTTTTCCTCCCATCCGCTCCTCCTGGGCCAAACCGAGCGCGCCGGCACCACGCGTTCTCGGCCGTTAACCCGCCCCACCCGGGGCCCGGGATGTTTGCAAAAACCGCTTCACGGTCTCCGCCAACAAGAGGGCGCCCACCGGCAAACAATCCTCGTTCAGATCAAAGGTCGGCGCATGCAAGCTGCGGGGACCGTCTTTCGGCGCGCACCCTAAGAAAAAGAGCGCACCCGGGATGGCCTCCGCCATAAATCCAAAGTCTTCGCCGCCCATGCCAAACGGTCCCGTCACGATGGCTTGCGGACCCAAGGTGTCGCGCACCACCGCCGCCAGCACGCGATTGACACCCGGGTGATTCTTGACCGCCGGCTCTCCCCGCAAAATGTCCAGGCGATATTCGCCGCCCAGCCCGCGCACCAGCCGAAATGCCCGTTCCACTTCTTGCATCAAGACATAACGTGTTTTTTCATCATAGCTGCGCATGGTGCCCTCAATGAGCACTTCCGGGGGTAGCACGTTGCTGGTGGTGCCGCCTGCGACGCGGCCGATGCTGACCACCGCTGGCTCCAATGGGGAGACGCGCCGCGAGACCAATCCGTAAAGAGTCTGCAAGACCGGCACCATCATCCATAGCGGGTCGGTGCCCATATGCGGATAGCCTCCGTGACCCCCTTGACCCAAAATGACGCCGCGGAAATTGTCCACCGCAGCCATGCTGGGCCCATCGTTCAAGCGCACGGTGCCAACAGGGTATTCCGGATCCAAATGGAGTGCCACGATGGCCTCCGCCTCTTCCAACAGCCCGGACGCCAAAAGATAGGGGGCGCCGGTCTGGCCGCGCGCATCCGGCGTCTCTTCCGCCGGTTGAAAGACCAAAATGACCTGACCGTGCATCTCGTCTTGCGCGAACGCTTCGGCCAGCATATGGGCGACGCCGAGCAAAATCGCGCTGTGGCCGTCGTGCCCACAAGCGTGCATCGCCCCCGGGGTTTGCGAGCGAAACGAATGCGTGGAGACCTCGTCGACCGGAAGCGCATCCATATCGGCCCGCAAGGCCATCACCGGCCCCTCCCCGCGTCCGATCCGCGCGACCACCCCGGTCGTACCAGCCACGTTGGTCTGCACCAGACAGCCGGGAATCTCCCGCAAGATCCCGGCGACCATGCTGGCGGTCTCATATTCTTGAAAACTTAATTCCGGCCGTTGGTGAATCGCGCGCCGCCAGCGCACCAGCCAGGGCGCCATCTTTTCAGCGCGCTCCGCCATCGTTCGATCGATCGGCCCGGACGGCGGGACAGGCAACGATCCATCAAATCCGTAAGGTTGGCGATACATGGCGGACACGCTCCAGTCCTTGGGCAAGGTCGGCAATCAGATCGTCCACGTCTTCAATTCCGACCGAATACCGGATCAAGGTTTCAGGGATTCCCAACGCCGCGCGCTCCTCCGCGGTGCATTCCACATGGCTGGTGGTGCGAGGCGGCCCCGCCGTTGTTTCCACCGCTCCCAAATTGGCCGCCAGATGCGCGTAATGCAGGCTCGGCAAAAAATCGCGCACCGCCTCAAAGCCCCCGGCCAGCGAGAAGCTCAGCACGCCGCCAAACTGCTGCATCTGCCGACGGGCAATATCGTGATTTTCGTGCGTGCGGAGACCGGGATAGTAGACGTGCTCGACCAAGGGGTGGCTGGCCAGAAATCGCGCCACCGTCTCGGCCGAGGCGGACTGCCGGCGCACCCGGAGCTGCAGGGTTTTCATCCCGCGCAACAACAAATAGGCGGACATCGGATGCAGGGTCGCACCGTTTATTTCCCGGTAATGATAAATGGTCTGAATCAGGTCCTGGGGTCCGCACACCACGCCACCCAAGGCATCGGCATGGCCGCCCAGAAATTTCGTGGCGCTGTGGATGACGAGATCCGCGCCCAACGCCAGCGGCTGTTGATTGATCGGCGTGGCAAAGGTGTTGTCAACCACCACCAACGATCCCGTGGCATGGGCAGCGCCAGCCAGCCGCTTTAAGTCGACAATCTTAAGCGTCGGGTTGGTGGGAGACTCCAGATAGAGAATTTTCGCTCCCGCCGCCACCTCGCGGATAATGCGCTCGTGATTGGTGGTCGGACAAAGCACCACTTCAATGTCGAATCGCGGCAAAAACTCCGAAAAAATCTTGTTGGTGCCCCCGTAGGTGTCGACTAAACTAACAATACGGTCACCCGGTCTGAGCAAGCTGAACAACGTGCCGCTAATGGCGGCCATTCCGGTGGAAAAACTGGTAGCCGCTTCGGCTCCTTCCAACATCCGCACCTTTTCTTCAAAAACCTGGACGGTGGGATTGGTATTACGCCCATAAATATGGCCGGGTTTTCGCCCCAACGCCACATCTTGCCATTCTTCCAGATCGTCGTAACCAAACCCCACACTGTGCACCACCGGCACTTGCGTCGCGCCTTGAAGCAAGTAGGCGTCCTCCCCCGCCCACACCGACCGGGTGCCAAGCTGAGCTTTCTGGGTATCACCACCGCGCATTACGTCAACCCCTCTGATTAAGAAATATTGCTCACGCCGCCCGCTTCTTAACTGCTGGTCCCGAGTCCCGCCCGCACCAAGGCGGCATAGGTATAAGCCGCAATCATGGTGTCCTGGACCCCGGTCCCGGTCAGGTCGCAGACCGTCACCTGGTCGTCGCGGGTTCGTCCGAGTCGTTGTTGCGAAGTCACCTGGCCGAGTTCGACCGCCCGATCCACCGAAGTCAGCGCACCCGCTTCCAGCGCGTGATGGAGTTCCCCCAGGCGGCGGCATTGCGACACCAGGTCGCAAAACACGCGGTCGGCCCCTCTAACGACGTCCGCGGCGAGTTCTTGCTTGTATTCCGCGTCCGCGCCCAGGGCCGTAATATGAAGTCCCGGGTGAAGCCACGCCGCCTCGACAATCGGTTTGGTGGCGGGGGTGCTGGTCACCACTAAATCGGATTCCCGGACCACATCGGCGGCCCGTTCGCGAGCTGTCACCGGAATCCCTAATCGTTGGGACATCTCGTCTGCAAAGCGGCGGGCATTTTCCGGGTTCCGGGAATACACCAACACCTGGCGCACCGGCCGCACGTGCCGCAACGCATCCAATTGAAAGCGCGCCTGGGTCCCGCTGCCAATCATGCCGACGATTTGTGCCGAGGCGCGGGCCAGGTATTTGGCGGCAATGGCGCCCGCCGCGGCGGTGCGCACATCGGTCAGATAGCCGTTGTCCAAAAGGAGCGCGGCCGGTTGTCCGGTCTGTGCCGAGAGCAGTACCATGAGTCCGCTGCCGCTGGGCAGGCCCAATTTGTCATTGTCAAAAAATCCCGACGATATTTTGATGGCGAAGAACTCCCGGCCGGCCACTTGGGCCGCCTTGACATCGACCTCGCCGTTGTGTTCAGGCACGTCAATCCGCATAATAGGAGGGGTTTGCACCTTTCCCGCGGCCATCAGATTAAACCCGTCTTCAACCGCTAAAATGGTTTCTGGCCCCACACGGGTGACCGCGCGTATCTCTTGCTCCGTCGCGACCAGCATCCTTGCCCCTCTTTCCTGTCCATCCATGGGACGCGTTATTTGATGAAGAGGCGCCGCTCGGTTTGGGTAAAGGTTTCACAGCCGGTCGCGGTCACCCGAAAGGTCTCGGAAATCTCCAGGCCGTATCCATCCAGCCACATGCCGGGAATAAGGTGAAAGGTCATATTGGGCACCAGTTCGGTGTCGTCGCCGGGGCGCAAGCTGGCGGTATGCTCGCCCCAATCCGGGGGATAATTGAGGCCGACCGAATAGCCCACCCGCGACTCTTTCGAATAGCCGTGGCGGCGCAAAACCGCCTGCCAGGCCGCTTCCACCGTTTCACAGGCAACTCCCGGCTTGACGGCCGCCAGTGCCGCATCGACGCCTTCCACCACGACATCCGCCAAATGCGACAGGTTCGGGCTCGGCGGGCCAATCACCACTGACCGCGACAAGGGCACATGGTAGCGCTCGTAACACCCGGCAATTTCGATATTCAGCGCATCCCCGGGCGCATAACGGCGGTCCGTCCAACTGAGATGGGGGGTGCCGGAACGGGCTCCGGACGGCATCAAGGGTACAATCGCAGGATAGTCGCCGCCGAATTCGGGCGTACCGCGCAATTGCGCGCGGACGATTTCGCCCGCCACGTCGCATTCCCGCACCCCGGCCGCGATGCCCATAATGGCGGTGGCCATGGTCTCGTCGGCGATGGCGGCGGCTCGCCGCATGCGGACGATTTCCGCTTCCGATTTAATAATCCGGATGCGATTGACCCAAAGCGACCCATCCTGGAAGCGGGCTTGGCTTAACGCGTGCTCCAGCCGGCGGCCCGCCAGCGCCGTAAAGTAATAAGCGTCAAGCTCAACCGCGATGTGGGCGCGATCGAGACGGCGGCGGCGCAGCACGTCCGCCACATAGTCCATCGGGTGTTTGGAGGAGGATTGCACATAATCGTCGGGATAATGTTCAATCGCGGTCGTTGCCATCCAACAGGTCAACCGGGCGCCGCTAGCGTCTTGTTGACGCCCAATCCAAAGCGGCTCGTCGAGGTCGAGTGCCAACACCACCACCTGCGGCACATAAAATGACCACCCATCGTATCCCGTGAGATAATTCATATTGGCAGGATCCGCCACGATCAGCACTTCGCATCCCGCCTGTGCCATTCTGGCTTTCATTTGCGCATTGCGGGCCTCATACTCTTCACGACTAAATGGCACCTGCGCTCCCCCTCCCCGATGGACCGTCCCCAATGTCTTCCTGTCTCCCTTAGAGTAACGGCACGGTTGCCGCCAATCCATTCGTCAAATGGTATGAAATTATCGCCGGACATTCCCAACACTTTACACATCTCTCGGCCAGTCCGCCTGGACGAGTCTCATGAGACCGCGGATCTGGCGAAAAGCGCACCAAGAGGAGCAAGCCCCGCCCCCAGGCCGCTCTGACCCCATCGGCCACGCGCTTTGAGCGCCGCAATCTTATGTTACCGGTACAGGGCGGCGCGGCGCTCCATGCGCAAGCCGGCGACGGCGATAACCAGCGCAATCACCAAATAGGCCAGAGCCGCCATCAGGTAGAGAATTCCGGGTTGCTCGGTGGCGTCGGCCCCCAGCCGGGCTTGGTACATAATGTCGGCGTAGCCCACCAGATACAAGAGAGTGGTGTTTTTCAACTGCAACACCAAAAAACTGGTAAGATTGGGCAACATGCCGACCCAGGCTTGCGGCACGATAATCTTTTGCAAGATCTTAAGCGAGGACAGTCCCAAGGCATCGGCGGCCTCGCGCTGGCCGGTGGGCACTTCCATAATCCCCGCCCGGAAAATTTCGACGGCGTAGCCGGTGCCGTAAGCGACCAGCCACAGGACCGAGGCGGCCACCGGCGAGAGATCGATGCCAAACTGGGTCAGCCCGAAGAAGATAATAAACAGTTGCAAGATGGCGGGAAGCCCGCGAATCAGTTCCACATACCAATAGACCAGGCCGCCGATCACGCTGCCGCCGTAAAGTCGTGCCAACGCCCCCGCGATGCCCAAAAGGAGAGCGATCAGCGACGACACGATGGTAAGACCCACATCCTTCAGCGCGCCGCTGGCGATAGCCGACGCATACAAGCTGGCGACATGCATCAGACCCCCCCTCTCTGACGCCTGGCACCGTCACTCGAGAGCCCCGGGTTAAGCACCCGACGCAAGAACGCGCGCGCGCGCTCGGTTTGGGGCGACTCCAGCACTTGCCGCGCCGGGCCTCTTTCGGCCACAGTATGATCCGCCATAACCACCACCGTGTCCGCAACGTCCTTGGCGAACATCATTTCGTGGGTCACCAGCAACATCGTCATGCCTTGTTTGGCCAGTCGTCGAATCGCTTCCAGCACCTCTCCCACCAATTCCGGGTCAAGCATCGAGGTGGGTTCGTCAAACAACATGATTTCGGGCTCCATGGCCAGCGCCCGGCAAATCGCCACGCGTTGCTGCTCTCCGCCCGACAGGCGCTTGGGATACATTTGGGCCCTTTGTTGAAGCCCCATCATCGCGAGCAAGTCCATGGCGCGTTCGGTGACCTGAGCGCGGGGAAGACGTTTGACTTCTATCGGACCCAAAATGATATTGTCCAGAACGGTCAGGTGGGGGAATAAGTTGAAGGTTTGAAACACCATGCCCACGCGGCTGCGCAATTCCCGCAACATGGGCTTAGAGGGGGCGACGTCCCCCTGCAAATGATACCCCAACACGTCGATCGTCCCGGCGTTAAAGGGATGCAAGTGGTTGACACACCGGATCAGCGTGCTTTTCCCGACTCCGCTTGGCCCAATAATCGCCACCACTTCGCTCTTGTGAACGGCTAAGGAGACGTTGTCGAACACCACCCGATCCCCGAAATGTTTCGCCAATCCTTTAATATCAACCACGACGTCGTTGGACATTCAGCTCCCACCTCGTAAGGAATTTGGACAACACCAGATAAAACACAAAATAGACAATCCCGGCGAGGAGCAGCATGTCCATCGGTTGAAACGTCGCCGACGAAGCCGCGTAGGCTTGAAACATTAAATCGGTTACCCCAACCGTAAAGACCAGCGAGGTGTCTTTGATCAAATTGCTCAATTGGTTTGTAGCCGGTGGCAAAATGGTGAAAAACGCTTGCGGTAGAACAATCTTCCGCATGACCGTCCTGCGGTTCATGCCGAGCGCCAGCGCCGCCTCCGATTGACCTCGGTCGACTCCTAAAATGGCCCCCCGGAAGATCTCCCCGTAAAGGGTGGCATAAAACCCCCCGAGTGTCACCACCGCGGCGGTCATTCCAGACAGTTTTATCCCGGCCTGAGCCAGGCTGTAATAGGCCAAAAAGAGCAACACCAACACCGGAATGGCGCGAATCACTTCGGTATAGACCGTGGCGCCGAGCACAAGCCCGCGCCAGCCCGAAAGGCGCGCTAGCGCCAACAGAAAACCGAAGAGGAGCGCGACCAGCAAGGAGAGGGCGGTCAATTCAAGGGTCACCCCAACACCTTGGAAAAACTGGGGCAGATATTGCCGCCACAGCGCAATCACGCAATCACCTCTCTTCTCATCCTCCGCAAGAACCACGAAAACCCCGGGCGCCCGGATTCGACTCGAGGGTTTTCGTGGCGACGTCGCGCTATTGGTACGTGTTGGGCGCCGCGGCAATCCCTTTCAAGAAAACCGGACTGGTCATGCCGTATTTGTCGAGAATCTGTTGTTCTTGGCCGTTGCTCGCGATGGTTTTCAGGTACGAGTTAAGCTTGTTCAAAAAACTCTGGCTGTAGGAGCCTTTGGGCAACCCGTAATATCCGCGAAGACTCGCAATCGGCGGCGCAATGGAACTCGGCACCGGTCCCAGAATCTTCATGTGCAGCGATGGATTTTGCAGTGCCGCCCACGCCACATCCGTGTCGGGCTGAAAGTCCGCGGCGACCCGCCCGCTCGACAAGGCGAGGAAACTCTCGGCCACGGAGCCATACTGGCGCACGGTGGCATTGGGAACTTTTTGCGCCTCGGCGACCTCTGCGGATCCCAACACCACTGCAATTTTCTTGCCGGACAGGGCCGACACCGAATCTTGTGTGATCGCCGGGTTCTGCGAATTGACCGCGACCACATCATTGTAGTTCAACATCGGTCGGCTGTAGGAGATGACTTTCGCCCGCGCCTGGGTGTAATAGATGTCGATGGTCAAGTCGGCGCGCCGGCTGGCCACCGCTTGAATCGACGACGCAAATGGCATGGGGACAATCTTTAGCTTGGCACCCAACGACTTCGCAAAACCGTCAAGAATATTGATATCATAGCCGGTCCATTGTTTGGTCGTGGGGTTTTGGAAGTCTTCGGGAGCATATGCCGACACAGCCAGGGTTATCGTGTGCGTTTGCTTGACCTTGCCCAACAAGGTATTCCCGGCGCCATTGGCTGACGGCGAAGCGCCGCAACCCACCATCATGATCGCGCCTGCCGCGAATATCGCTGGAAACGCCCACATCCGTAGTTGCTTTGTCATAGATTCCCTCTTTTCGTCGTCATTTTCGATCGGACGGTCCCACTGCTGAAATGAAGATGAAGGGTCAAGTCCAGCATATGGGCTGAACGACCGCCAATCTATTCGACAAAAAGTATGAAATGTGTAAGACCATTCCCATACAATTTGATAACTCTGACAAAACCGGCCACCCGGGAGCGCAATGCTTCCCAATCCAACGTGACCCCATCAACCCGGAGGGAGCAGGTGGCGGGTGGGAATTCAGCGCTTAGGCGGCCGACCACGCTCCGAAGCCGCGCCCCCCAATCTGACCAGCCCGCCCCTCTGGTACTCCGTCCCAGAAGTTCGTTCCCTCCGGTGTGGTGCGAGACCTGCGCTTTGAAACACGTCCCCTTGGTGTTTGACAATGCGAAGTCCGTTCAGCTCTTGCGCATCGACTGCGATTGGCACCTGATCTGGGCCATCTTCGGCAACCTGCCTGCTGCATAGGTCAGCGCGAAGCAACTAGGATAGGAGAGTTTGTCCAAAAATTCAGGGGAGTGGTGCGCCGTAAAAGTCGGCCATTCTTCTCGGGAATGCCGTCTCTCGTCTCCGCACAGCGCGATGACATGAAAGCCAAGATCCGGACCGAGGCGGGCGACGCCCTCTATCGGACACGCAAGGGTCAGGTCGAACCGGCCTTCGGAATCATCAAGGAAACCCTGGGATTTCGCCAGTTTAGCCTGCGGGGCCAACGGAAAGTGCGGGGCGAATGGGCGCTCGTCTGTATGACGTACAATTTACGAAAGATCG
>JAJZZA010000155.1 GCA_021797825.1 Bacillota bacterium
AAAATTTCCTGCTCGGGCTCTTGCTCATCGATTGATATATGTGCCAAAATTCGGTAAATTACCGAGTGGGATTTTAAGCCCGCACCGCATGAGTTTGCGCCACATAACCCATGTTGATCAAATTATCCTTAAAAGCTGGACAAATCCGTTCTCGCCACCTATGATAAGGTTAACTTTTGCGAGAGGCGGTGGGAACCATGAAGGTCGCGTTGCTGAGCGAACGGCTCCAAGCCTACCTTACCCAGCATGAGGCCCAGCCGATGTCGCCGACGATTATCCCCGGCACGCTCGAGGTGGTGGGGGACTTCCTCTACGGGCTCGCCGTCCCCCAAGCGTGGCGATTGCAGGATATTCAGCGGACCGCGGAGGCCTTCGTCTTTCGGTGGATGAGCCACACGACGCAAGCCATGTGCCCGGGATGTCACCAAGTGAGTCAGCAGCGCACCCACACCTATCTGATCCGGACGATCCAGGACTTGCCGCTGACAGGCCTGACCGTGTACCATATCATTAAAGAGAATCGCTACGCCTGTGGGAATCCGGCGTGCAACGCCGCCACGTTTGTCGAACAATTTGAGGAATATGCCGACCCCGATGCCCGGTTGTCGCATCGCCTTAAGGACTTTTTGGTCCGCCAAGCTTTGGAGACGAGCGCGAACGCGCTCGCCCAGTCCGTGCGGGCACTGGGGATTCGCGTCAGCCGCCCGACTGTGTTGCGCTTGGTCAAAAGCCAGGGTGCTGCGGTGGTCGCGCAAAATTTGGCCCGGGATGATGTGTGGGTCTTAGGGGTCGACGACATCAATCTGCGGAAAGGGAATGCTTCCACCGCCTGTTCGGTCTTCCTCGACGCCCAGACCCACCGAGTTCTGGTGGTGGTGCAAGGAGCGACCGAGGCGATTACCCAGAAAGTGATCCGAAAATACCCCTCCGTGGAAATGGTCAGCCGGGATCGGGGGACAGCCTATGCGGCAGCGGCCCGTGCCTGCGGCTTGCCGCAGGTCGCCGATGGGTTTCACCTGGTGCAAAATCTCCACCAAGCCATCCGCGATGCACTCCACCAAGAACTCGGCGCGGACGTGTTCCTGCGCAGCGGCGAGGGATGGATTCGCGGGGTGAATGCGGCCTCCGAAGATCCGGGAACGGACGCGACGGCCGAGGAACCGTCCGAGCCCTTAATCGTCGTAGGACCGGCCCATCGTTCGGTCGCCGATCGCGAGCAACGCATTCACCTCGCCGGTTTGACCCCCCGGCAGGCCCAAAAGTACCGCCACACGCTGGCAATCCTTGAGTTGTCCGAAAGCGGCCTGCGTCGCCCGGAAATTGCCAAACGCCTCGGATTGACCCCCCGGGACGTCGCTTATTACCGGAAACAGGCGCCGGAGACCATCGACACGGTTGAGCGCAAGATCGACGCGTATTATGCGATGCGAGACCAGGGGCAATGGGTGCAGCATCAGAAAACCCTGGCGCCGCGGGCTCGCCCCGCGGCTCAGTCGATTGTTCATCCCTACCACGACACGGTGTGGCGGATGTTTCAAGCCGGTCATAACCACCGCGATATCCACCCCGTGATTGTTCAGGAAGGCTTTACGGGCAGTGCCAATGCCGTGTACCAATATCTCCTGAAATTTTGCTATGAACAGGGCATCCCGTTTGGGCGGGAGCAACATGTGATCCCGCCGGACGAACGGACGGCGCCCGCGCCTCCCCGTCCTCCGCAGATCGCGGTGGATCGGGTGTCCACCACCACGGTGTACGAACACCTCTTGCACGAAGCCGCCCGCCAACGGGAGGCACTCCGCCAAGCACTCACCGGCCCCGAACCCGAAAGCCCAGAAGCGAGCGATTCCTCCGATTCACCCGAGGACCCTCTCTGGGTGAATCGCACGCAGTATTCTAAGGCCGTTGCGGACATCGTCTTTGACACCCAGCCCAAGGCGACCTCGACGGCCAAAAAAAAACTCGATGACGCCGCATGGCGGCGTCTAGCACAGGTCGTGCCCAGTTTTGCTCCGCTTCTCGCCTGCCTCGTGGCCTTCTATGCCGTGCTGTTGCACGGCGAAGTGGCCCGGTTGGACCGATTCCTAGCAGAGTACCAAGCAGCGGCGTTCGAACCGGTCGCGATCTTCGTGGCGGGTCTCAAAAAGGATTATGCCGCCGTGATGAATGGCCTCCTCTATCCGAACATTAGCCAAGGCCCCTTGGAAGGCACCAACCATAAAATAAAAATGATCCGACGCCGGAGCTATGGGCGGGCCGGCCTCGAACTGCTCAATGCATTGCTGGTGCTTCCCTGGCATTATCGTGACCAGGACCTGCAGTCCGCACCCGCGAGATCCGACGCCGCAGCCTAATCGCCGCCGACCTCCCGCCGATACCACCCACTGGTCCAACGGCCTACCGGATCATAGGCCCGCCCCAGTTTAACTGGCCCGGGTCTATCACACACGGAAAAATCAGGGGTACCTTCCATCAGAACACCCTCGGCACGAGACTTCCCAGGCGACACCCCCCCGGCAGTCTTACCGAGTATCAGCCGATGAGCAAGAGCCTACATCTTGTTATGCTGCGTTGGGACACTCTAACAAGGGAGCGA
>JAJZZA010000080.1 GCA_021797825.1 Bacillota bacterium
CGTCACCTTTCTGGGGGTCTTAGTGTTGGGGTTCGGCACCGGGGTCCCACGGAGTCTCGCCTCGCTCCGGCGGGCCTAGGAAACCGTCTCGGGGGATACCCTCGTGCCTGCGGCCTGTTATGACCGGTTCACCCCAGCCGGTGTGGCCTGCCTACGGGCCGGTCTCGCTCGTGGGTTGGATGAGCTGATCCGTCACACCCGGGTGGCGGTCGCCGACCGCCTTCACGGCTTCCGGGATCGGGTGGTGGCGGAGGGGACCATCGTCCGGCTCCATGACCAGTTGGCCGCCCGTTTCCCGGGCGTGAAGAAGGCGGCGGAACTCAAAGTTTCTATTTGGCCATACACACATCAAGGAGGTGTTGGTGGCACTGCCGGGCCCGTTACGTTACGCCACTGCGTGCTGGGCGCGGAGGGTCTCCGCCACCCCCTTGCGCAGATTGTGCCCCTCATGCTCCATGAAGGCGGCCATCCCTAGGAGCATCGCCCAGGCCTCTTAGACCCCTGGGCCACCCTCTTGCGCAACGAGTAATTGCCGGTATATGGTTAAGCGATCACGGATGGAGAACGTAGAATTCTGATGGTTTCGTGGTATCCTTAAACAATCTCTTGCTATGGATAATTTGGTGGGGATACCAATATTATACCAAGAATAGAGGCATTCGATTTGTCTAATCTCTAAGCGGGACCCTTTAAAGTTGCTCAGGATAAGGCTTTCGCCCTAATCACGACCGGCGAAAGTTGAGATGTATATTGCTTCTTTCCATGGATTGTTGGCTAAAAGCAACTATACCAAGTAAGGAGGCATTTTTCCTTGTCGATCCCGCACATAAATTCCTCAATGCTGAGCTATATAAGGACTTCAGCCACAATTGGAGCTTGGAAGGTTGCGTAAAGTATGTTAGTATTTCGTAAAAACGAATGACTCGTGGGCGTTATGCAAGTGTAGTGGCTATCATACGTGGCGTAAGGTTCTTGGTGCAAATGGAGGAATAACGGTCGAGTCTAATATCCGGGATGGCACAGTATTGTCTCTCGTCCGCTGAGGATGTGTGTTCAAAAGGTTTCCTCACATTCGTGAGCCTAACCGGACTGACCTTTAGCTAAAAGCCAAAAAGCGGCGAATATTCGATATCGCTTAGGCTATTCTTTTTTTCTTTGCGGCCAAGAGTCCGGCTGGCGTCCAGTTATTCCCCTAACGAAGCCACGGATGGCTGGCAATATATTACATAGAGGTGAAAACGTTTGCGTAGTCTTGACAAGGTTCCCAATTTGTTCATTGTTGGCGCAGTCAAGTCTGGTACCACTTCTCTGTATAGATACTTGGCACAACATCCAGACATTTTCATGTCGCCAGTGAAAGAACCCCATTTCTTCTCAGGAGTGGGCCGCAGTAGCAAGGACCGAAACCCCATGTCCTTTGACGAATACCTCTCGTTGTTCGAACAATGCGGGAACCAACCGTTCATCGGCGAGGCCAGCCCTTCTTATTTGTGGGAATCCGGAACGGCAAGACGCATCAAAGCTATGTGTCCACATGCCAATATCATAGTGATTCTGCGTGATCCAGTAGAACGCGCCTACTCACACTATCTAATGGACCGCCAAATGGGTTCGCAGACCGAATCGTCATTTTTACGGGCGATTGAGCAGGATCTGGCGGAAGACAACCCTGCCTGGTGGCAAACGCATTTGTACGTGGCGCTTGGTATGTATTACGAGCAGGTGCGTCGATATGTCGATCTGTTCGAGGAGAAGGTGCTGATCTTATTTTTCGAAGAGTTGCGAATTGCACCACAACTGATCTTTGAACGGATTGCACGGTTTCTAGACATCTCGGAGGAAGGATTTTCCCAAGTGGATGGGACAGTGGCCCACAATGCATACTCCTCGCCGCGACCGCGACATGCTTTGGTCCAAGCACTGCTCGCACAAGAACGGTTTACGCCTTGGCGGATTCTCCCGAAAAACAGCCGCGAAATCCTCAAGAAAAAGTTTTTTTTGAGAACAGATGAGAAACCTCCTCTCATGGATGGGCAAGCGGTGCGCTTGCTACGGAATGCTTTTGACCCGGACATTGAACGCCTCGAGGGGTTACTGCAGCGGGAGCTCCCCGAGCTGCGGTGCATATTGGAAACTTGACATACTCTGCACGGATAGCAGGTGGTATACTGACCGCCCATCACTTTTGATGGCTGTCTGTGCCAATGCAGTATGTATGTTTTGAGCTTTTTGCGTTGTTCCGAAGAGCGCCGTGACAGCGGTTGCAGGAGCATGCCAACGGCCGTGCGATTCTGCACGGCAGGCCGTGGCTATGACGAACCTAAACGGGTGCGGCGTCGGGCGGGGGGACGACTACCGCATCACGCCGGGCTTCGCTATCCGGCCAGATTGTCAATACGGTGGAGGACGCCATGGTACGGGCGGAATAAGGCACGGGAGCCGGGGCGATGGCGGGTTACGACTCCGACTGCCCCGCCGAAGGCTCGGACCGGTAAGCCTCGGCGAGCACCTCCATGACATGCATCACCCGGACCGGCGGTCCGCTGGTGGCGGCACCGTGTTCGAGCTGCAACCAGCATCCGGGGTTGCCGGTGACCACGATATCGGCTTCCGGTGGAATGTCCGCCATCTTGCGGGCCAAGAGCTGCGCGGACATGGCGGGGTGGGTCAGGTTGTAAATGCCGGCGCTGCCGCAGCAGCGAGCCATATCCGCCATGGGTCGGTAGATCAGCCCCGCAATGGATTGTAGCAGGCGTTGCGGGGTGTCCCCGACCTTCATCACGTTATGCAAATGGCACGAGGCCTGATAGGTCACGGTATGCGGAAAGCGGCCGGCTGGCGGCCGAAATCCCACGGTCTCCACAATCTGGCTGGCGTCGCGAACGCGCTCCGCGAAGCGTTCGGCCCGCGCGCGATAGACCGGGTCGTCCGCAAACCACTCCGGATACTCCAACAGAGCGGCACCGCAACCTCCCGCATTGGTGGCAATATAGGCGGGGTCACTCTGCAAGAAGGTGTCGATGTTGGTGCGGGCGAGGGCCCGCGCCCCGTCCCGGTCGCCGGCGTGAACGGCCA
Source organism: Bacillota bacterium (assembly GCA_021797825.1). GTDB lineage: Bacteria > Bacillota > Sulfobacillia > Sulfobacillales > Sulfobacillaceae > JAJZZA01. Next base: position 3,076 of record JAJZZA010000080.1, read on the forward strand.
AGGCGCCGCAGCAGACTTGCCCCAAAGGCGCGGACACGGCGCAGCCGTTTCTTTCCAGCACGCGCTTGGTGGCCAGGTTGGCCTCCCCAAAGACGACATCCATAACACAGCCCAGGAAAAGGTCGACCCGCGGCGACCCCGGGGCGGGCACCGGGGAGGGGTCGGCCGCTAGCATTTCCCGGCCGGTTCGCGATGGCAGCCGACGAAGACTACCGGCATATCCGCGCAGGCCTTCGGGCAGGAATTTCAGATGGCGGGACCAATGCGCCAAGCCCGTTCTTTGGCTCCAGCGAACCAACCGGCCCAATGTCCGTAACCGCCGGGGATACGGGATGAGGCTCTGCAACGCCAACCGGGTGGCCTGTTCGCCGGGGGTTTGCGCCGCTTGCCGGCGGGACAGATGCACGACTTCGGCCCGTCCCTTTTCGATCAGGCGGCCAATGGGCACCCCGGACGGACAGGCTACTTCGCAGGCGCGACAGTCCAAGCAGGAAAACATGGTGTCGGCTAAAGGTCCCTGGGTTAAGGGCATGACCCCTTGGGCGACCGAGGCGATAAGTTGCACTCGCCCCCGCGGCGACTCGCGCTCCAAGCCGGTTTGCTGAAAGGTGGGACAACTGGACAGGCAAAGCCCGCATTTGATGCAGGACATGAAGTCCTCAAACTGGGGCGCGTCGGCCGTGTGAAAACCTGGGGTCGGGCTAGTCATCTGGCGCACGTCGCTTTCTGTTCCACGGAGCGAGGCTTATCGGCCAGGGAGGGGCCGCTTCGGGAAACACCTTGCCCGGATTTAATATGTTTTGCGGATCGAAGACGTGTTTGAGGCGCCGCATGGCGTCCAAGGCTGTCTCGTCATGCTCCCAGGGCATGAAGGGGGCCTTCATGTATCCGACGCCATGTTCGCCGGTGAGGGTTCCCCCAAGTTCCAGCGTGACATCAAAAATTTCCGCGACGGTCTGCCATACCCTGGCCATTTCCTCGGGGTTGCGCTCGTCGCACATGATGTTGGGATGAAGATTGCCATCTCCAATATGCCCGAAAATCACCAAATCCACCGCGTATTTGGCAGCAATCGCTTTTAATCGGCGCACCATTTCCGGGATGCGGCTGCGTGGCACGGTTGCGTCTTCCGCAATCTTGGAAGGTTTGATGCGGGCCACGGCCGACGAAATGGATTTGCGGGCCTGCCATAACCGGGCGGATTCGGCGGCCGTGGCGGCGATTGTGACCTCCCGCGCGCCGTGCTGGCGGCAAAAGGCGGCAATGGTTTGGGCCTGCTCGGCGACCACCATTTCGGGACCGTCGACCTCGATGAGGAGCAGGGCGGCCGCGTCGAGCGGCAGCCCGAGATGCAAAAAGGATTCCACCACCCGGATTGAGGCATCATCGATGAATTCCAGTGCGGCCGGCTGCATGCCGGCGGCGATGATGCGGCTGACGGTGTCCGCCGCCTGGTGGAGGTCCTCATACACCGCCAGCAAGGTACGTTGGGTCTCGGGCTTGGGGATCAGCCGGATAACGGCCTCGGCAATCACCCCGAGGGTCCCTTCGGAACCCACAAAGAGGCGGGTCAGGTCGTAGCCGCTCACGTTTTTCACGGTGGTGCCGCCCGTGCGCACGATTTTGCCGTCGGCCAGCACCACCGTCAAACCGAGGGTGTAGTCCCGGAACACCCCGTACTTAAAGGCATGGGGGCCTCCGGCATTTTCGGCCAGGCTGCCGCCCATGGTGGCGGCGGGGGCACTGGAGGGATCGGGCGGGAAAAACAAGTTGGCGTCGGCGACCGCCCGGGCGAAGGTGGCCACGATGACCCCCGCCTGCACCCTCGCATACAAGTCCTCCCGGTTTATCTCCAGAATTCGGTTCATTCGCGTCAAATCGAGCGCAATTCCCCCGTTAAGCGGTACCGACCCGCCGGACAGCCCGGTGGCGGAGCCCCGCGGGTAGACAAAAATCGCCTGGCGATTGGCGTAATCGAGCACCCGGGAGATTTCGCCGGTACTGTGGGGCCGAACGACGATATCCGGCACGGTGCGCCGAATGGTGGCGTCGTATGCGTAAAGCGCCCGTTCCTCAATATGGGTTAAGACATGCTCGACCCCGACGATTTCGGCCAGCGCCGTGCGCATGGCGTCGGGGGTCGGCCAGGAAGATTTGTCCAACAGGATCTAACCGCTCCTTCTGGTGGGGGATTGTGCCCAATCTGCCGGCGAAAAAGCGCGGGTGCGCAGCCCGGCTACGCGGTCATTGTAACGCACCGGAGGGATCGGGGCTAGGGCTCCCCGCTGGCGGCGGCCCACGATAGCCGGCGTTACGACACAGGGGACTCTTCGCTTAAGGTCGAATTCAGATCGCCCAGCCGGTACCGCCGGTTGGAGTGGCTGTCGACGACGCTTTGCTTGCCGTGGGTCTTGGCCACCCGCAGCGCCCGGTTGGCTTGAAAGAACAATTCTTGAAAGCGGGTGTTTTGCCGCGGGTACCAGGCGACACCGCCGGACAGGGTGAGGCCGTGGGCGGCGGTGGTGGCGGCGGTGGCCCGGCGCAAGGCCGGCTTGAACTCGCGGATATGGAGCAGCCCGGGAAGCCAGAGGCCGAATTCATCGCCTCCGACGCGGGCCACCAAAAACGGTTCCGGAAAATGCTCCGAGAGACGCTGGCCGATGGCGCGCAGGACGGCATCGCCGGATTGCGGACCTTGCTGCTCCGCCACATTCTTGAAGTCGTCGACGTCCAGAATCAAGAGCGCGCCGGGTTCTAAGGGAGCATGGGCGGCGTGGCGTTCCCAGGCGTGTTCCAGGCCCCGACGGTTGGGCAGGCCGGTCAAGGCATCCTGGTAGGCCAGTTGGGTTAGGTCGGCCACGCGGTGGGTCAATTCCCCCAGTTGCGAGAGCAGGGAATCGTCATAGGCGTCCAGCGTTTCTGCCAGGTCCCATAGCCAGCGGCGGCGAAACATGGGGAGCGGCGGCAGCTCGATGTCCGGACGCTGCAGTTGGACCTCGTGGTAGGCCTGGAAATAAAGGTTGTAGAGGATGGCATACCAGGAGGGGGAGAGGCCCGTGCGGATATGGCCACGTCCTAACTGGCGGGCCTTTTCCCGCACTTCGGGAAGTCTGGGGTCTTGTGCCAAGAGAGTTCCGTATTGCTCCAACAAGGCGTCTTCGGCCGCAGAACCTTCCGGCAAGACACTGCTCAAGAGGGGGCGGGCGGAGTTGCGAAACGTCTGTTGAATAGCGTGCAAAGCCGGTCCGTAACGCCACCACGCGGCTTGGTCGGCGTCGGTCCACTGCAGCAAGCGTTTGAGCGGGCTTGAAAGGGAAAATGCCGTGGCGGGGCTAGACCTCGCGGCCAATCGATCCCAGCCCGGGATGGTGCCGACCACCACCTCGCGGGCAGGATGGCCGAGCAGATAGCCTTGACCGTAGTCGACCCCGAGCGTCATGAGGGCTGCTAGCTCCTCAGGCGTTTCGATGCCTTCGGCCAGCACTTTCACATGTTTATCGTGCCACATCGCCACCATGCTGCGTAGAACATCATAGCGGAACGAATCGTGATCGACATCGGCGATAAGATCGCGATCGAGTTTTAAGATGTGCGGATGCACGGTGATGGCCATGCCCAGCGAGGCGTATCCGGCACCGTAGTCGTCCAGTACAATGCGGTAGCCGGCACCGCGCCAGGCGGCAATCTGAGCCAGCGCGGCCGACCCCCGAAAGATGGGCGTGCGTTCAGAGATTTCGACGGCAATCCGCCCCGAGTCCAAAGAACGGCCAAGCGGGTCAAGCGGGATGTTGGGCAACGTCAAATCGACGTTGAGGAACAAGGTTTGTCCCGCCGGCAAGCGGTCAAACAAGGCGGCTATCGCCAATTGCCGGCATTTCGCCTCCACCAGCGCCTCGGCTCCGGTATTGCGCGCTTCGGCGAATATGCCCGCCGGGGTAGCGAGCGGGGAATCGGCAGGCCCCCGCACCAGCGCCTCGTGCCCGACCACATAACCCGTAGGCAGGCTAACGATCGGCTGCAACGCCATCCATAAAGCATTCCACACCGTAAACCCTCCCCAGTCCATTCAAAGGAATAATTCGCCAAAAATCAACAAATTCCTCTTCCGACCGGTCGGAAGTGGCCGAAGTGGAAAGCCAATTCGACGGTGACGGGTGACGTCGCCACATTCCGTGTCCGCACGCGCCCGGCGCGAGACGGCCGGAGTTTGCGGACCCGAGTCGCAATCCCATGCGGTGCCAGCAGATCGCCGCGGGAATGTTATCAAAAGAAGGGTTCGCGGCCGAAAGCCAGGCCTGGCAAAAACGGGGGTGGGGACATCGTGGGACCTCGACACGGCCGTGAAAAAAAGATTGCGGGACCTGCTGGGGGACAAACCGCGAGGCGCGCTCCGCGCTGGCCGGGGAGCGGGGCGGACCAGGCCGCCCGGCTCTCCGCACCAAGGGACGGCCTGGTGTTTTTGCTCGGGTTACGCCCCAATCCGAAATACCACGCGGACCGAAACGGTGGTATGTTGCTGTCCTGGCATAACGGGTGTTGCCGCAGCGCTGGACGCGGCAAATATTGGGAAGACCGTGCCGCCTGAGCCGTTGCTGGGGTCTACCGACTGCACCCCGAGCACCGATTCGTGCAGGGCGGTGGCGATGGCCAAGGCGCGGGCCGAGGCGTTGGCGATGGCATCGGTGTAGGCGGTGCGGTAGGCGCTTGACTGGTTTTGGGCCGTAAAGTCTATCCCCTCGACTTGATTGGCTCCCGCTGCCACCGCTTGATCGAGCAACGCCCCGACGGAGGCTAGATTGGTCACCGTGACGCTCAATTGATTGTCAACTTGGTAACTGGTGGGTTGGGCTGAACCCGACGCATACTGGGGATACACATTCAGCGCGTTCGTGGCAATGTTCTGGGAGGTCACGCCGCCTTGCTCGAGGCGGGAAATTACCGTGTGCGAGATGGCGCTGTTTTGGCTGAGCGCGGATGCGGCGTTACTGGCGCTGGTTTGTACGCCGAGATCCAGGACGGCTTGGGTCGGGATGGCGCTCGCCGTGCTGGTGCCCACCACGGTAACCAGCGTGACGGGCGGCTGGGTAGACGCGTGGGTACGCCCGTCAACCCAGTTCATCGCGGCGACAAGCCCTAAAACCGCCACGAGAACACCTCCGGAAAGCAGCAGGCGATTTCGCATGTTGATTCTCCTCCTCTCTTTTCTTGCGATGGTTGGCTGCCCGCAATCGGTGAAGAGGTCGCGGGACGGGAGCCGGCGAAGACGCTCCGGTTGGCGGGCGAGGGATCTTAGTGCAAGAACGGATGAGTCGCCCCATAATGTTACGCCGGTCTGAAAAATTTTTTGGGCGTGTGGCCGCGGGCGGCAAAAAACCCTCCTCCGCGGAAAATTCTGTCAAAACCGTCACCCTCCGGTCATTTTTGCCTGTTATGGTGACCATATAAACCTGTCATGGGCCACACCACAATATTTTTGGGCTTCATCTGGGTGGCTCGGGATAAAGGGAGGACAATGATGACAGTCGTGCGAAAAGTTCTTTGGGGTGTGGCCGCGGCCGGACTCTTGGCGGTGCCTGCGGCATTGCCGCAGGCCGCGGCCAGCCAATCGGCCAGTCCGGTATTTGCCGCTGCGGCAGCGGTGACAGCGGCCCAAGCCGAACAAATTGCGGTGCAGGCGGTCGGCGGCGGCAGTGCCGTGCACGTGTCGTCGGATCATTATCAGGGCACTAGCGTCTATGATGTGCATGTGTTGGCCGGTGCAATTCTGTGGGATGTGAAGGTCGCGATGTCGAACGGGGCCGTCTTGCTCAAGAAGCTGTCAAGCGAACAACCTCCGTCATCGAGCCCTTCAGCGAGTTCCCCATCCTCCAGTTCGCCGCCTGCGACTACCCCCTCGTCGTCGGCTTTAGCGGTGACCGCGAGTCAAGCGGATGCTATCGCCATCCAAGCGGTCGGTGGGGGACAGGTGGTGCACACATCGGCTGACCATGCCCAGGGTTTGCCGGTCTGGGACATTCACGTGCAACGGGGCAGTCAATTGTGGGACGTCAAGGTTAGTTCCACCTCCGGAGCGGTGGTGTTAAAACGGCTTTCTCAGGAAACCCCGGCACCGTCCACCACGTCGTCAGAGCCGTCGCGCTCCCCGTCGCCAGCGTCGCCGGAACCGGCGCAAACCCCGGAACCGGCGCAAACCCCGGAGTCATCCGCTGCGTCGTCGTCAGACCAGACTTCTTCACCTGCGCCGTCCACCGCGCCGAGTTCATCGGGCGGTCTCACCTACGGGGTGAAGCTGACCGCCGTGCCCAGCGCTTACCAGACGGCGGTCAACCAAGCCCTGTCGTCGGCGGGAGGCAGCTTAAAGTGGGTGAAGTTTAGTCAAACCGATAATGGTGGGATTCAGATGAACATCAAAATCAACCTATCCTCTGGCGGTACCACCAAAATCATCGACACCTTTAGTGCCAGCGGCCAGCTGGTGTCGTCGTCGACCAGCGACTAACCGACCGTCCAACTTGGGTATCCAGCCGCCCCTCGTGATTTCACGGGGGGCGCTTATGGGTTCCCCCGGTGCGATTGCCGGGCGGGGCGTGATTAAGTTTGCCCAGTCGCCGATCGACTCAGTGGGCTTGATTGGACCCACCCCACACCCCGGGCAGTCATGCGTGGTAACCGACTACCCCGAAAATGGGATACGGTAGAGGGCCCACGCTGACGAAAGACCCCCCGATCCGACGCCAAGCGGGCGGTCAGCACCTGGTTTTAGCCCCCGGCTAGACGGTGTCGGCGGCCATGGCCTGCGGCTCGACGATCACGCGATACCCTAGACGCTCCAGCTGACGAACCGTGCGGGTGACGATCTGGCTGCGGTTGCGGGCGTCATGATACGCCGGTCCCAGTTCCTGCCACGAAAATTGCTCGGCGGCGGCGGCCGTGGGGGTGCCGGGTGGTCTGGTCGCGGCGTTGCCCCTACCGTGTGGTTGGGAGCAGTCGGCGGGGAGGGGACTCTGGCGATGTCCGCGGTTCGCCGAGCCCACTCCGCTGGCGGCCGTGCTATACTGCAGGCAAGCATGCGGCCGGGCAACGGAGCGCAAGACGCTTTCCTGTGACAGCAGCGGGCCGGAAAGCGTCTCGTCTCCCCAACCGAGACGGGAGGACGCCAACGGTGGATAGCGATATCCGCAGTCGACCGACTGTAACAGGGGTTAAACGTGGCCAATTGTTGAACTGGAATGATGGCATGCGCACCGGGTTGGAGACGGTGGATGCCGAGCATCAGCACTTGTTCGCCATTTTCAACGCGCTCTATCGCATCCGGGGCCACGGTCACGACGCACCCGAACTTCAGCGCCTCATGCAGGAATTGGCCCGCTACACCCGTTACCATTTTCGCACTGAAGCCGATCTGATGCATCGCTGGGCGGTCAGTGCGCCGCACCAGCAACAGCATTTCAAAGCGCATCGCGAGTTCCGTCGGCACGTCAACCGGGCAACAGCCTTAGCTTCCTCGGCTCCGGCAGATGTGGTCGACGCGTTGTTGCCGTTTCTGGCGCAATGGATTCTATACCACATTATGGGAATGGATGCCGCGCTGGCCCGCGAAATTCACGCCTTGCAAGCGGGGGAGGCGGCCACCGTTCCCCTTATCGCGACCGATTCTCTCCACGATCAGATGCTTGCGCTCATTACGCGCTTAAACAATCAATTGGCCGAGCGCGCTTTTGACGTGCTGTTGGAGAAACGGCAGTGGGAAAACCAGGCCCTGCAAGATGATCTGACCGGCCTGCCCAACCGTCTCGCCCTCTATCAACATCTGTCGCGCGAGATTGCGCGCATCCATCGGGCGGGAGGCGTCATCGCGGTCGGCATGATGGATATCGACGATTTTAAGTCGGTGAACGATACCTGGGGCCATGCGGCCGGCGACCGTCTCCTGCATGCCACTGCGGTGCGGTTGCAGTCCGCGACGCGGGCTGCGGACTTCGTAGCTCGGCTGGGCGGAGACGAGTTCGTGGTGGTTCTGCAAGATCTGAAGGAGGGTCCGTCCCTGCTCGGCAACATCGCCACCAGTTTTGATCGGATCCAGCAAGCGTTCGAGGCGCCGTTTCAGATCGCTTCCGAGGTGCCCATCGCGGTGCGCTTTTCCATCGGCGTCGCCGTCTTCCCGGGCGATGCGGAAGACCTGGAAACCCTGGTCCAGCGCGCCGATCAGGCCATGTATTACGCCAAGCAGCATAAACACCGGACCCCCCGCGCTTGGCTGCGCCTGACTCCGGATGCCGGGTTGCCAGCCGGCGCGGTGGATGCGTATGATGAGCACGCGCAGGCTTTGCTGTACGCGCTGCGGCCGATGGTGGATTCGGTGATCGGGAATTTCGTTGAGCAATTTTATCGCCTGCTGGCTGCCGATCGGTCAGCGCAGTCGGTTTTGGCGTGGTTATCCTCCGCCGAACGCGAACGGCTCGAAGCCCAACAGGCGGCCTATTGGCGCTATTGGCTCAAGCCGGACGCCCGGCGGCAATTCCTGCGCGAACGCGCCAGTCAGGTGGGGCGTATCCATTTTCTGGCGGGCGTGCCGGTGGCCCTGTTGATCAAGGCGGGCGATCTGTTCCGCCGTCTCTTGCTGCAAGTCCTGATTGGCCAGCCGCTCTCGCTGGACCAGCGCTATCGGTTCTTGCAAATCATTGACGGGCGTTTAAGCGATGATTTGGAAGCGCAACTGCAGGAAACGACCGACGTCATGATGGCGTATACGGGGATTCTGGGCCAGCCGCTGCCCCCGCCCGGCATGCCCTGGCAGGTGGCGGCACGTATGGAGGGAGAGCGCGTGGCCGCCTTGCCCGGAATCCTGGACGTCGCCTTGTACTGTCGGGGTTCCGATGGAAACTTCCAAATCGAAGGCTTCGGCGGCCCCCTGACGCAATATTGGCACGCGACCGGCAGTGGCGGTGTCCGTGACCCCGGGATAAACTCCGGCACCTGCTCGCCGGCCCCCCCGGTCCCGCTCGAGCCAAGTCTGCCGCCAAGCCTCACCATCTCCTCGTATGCGCCCGAGCCCAAGCTGCCGTGGCATTCCGCCCTCGTTTCGCTGGGGGTGCGCAGCGATCTGGCCATCCCCATGGTGGATGAACAGGGGCGCACGGTCGCCGGTCTGCGATGTTTCGGATCCTATCCCCAGCAATTTCAATCGCCGGTTCTGGGCGCGTTCGCGCAAGGGTTGGAGGTCCGTCTTCGTGAAGTGTGGCGGCGCGCGCAATAGTAGCGGTCCGGGAGCGGATGATGATGAAAGCTGCCCGGCAAGCCCTATCCCGTCTTGCTCTGGGTATGCATAACCTCGCTTCCGCCTGCAGCGAACGGTTGGGGGCCGCCCACAAGGCCGCGGGTTCTGCGGTCGCTGAACAAAGCCGTCACGCGTCGCGCAGCAGGTGCGGGCTCCCGCCCGGCGCGGACTGGAGTCGATCCCGTCGGCTTGCGTGGGTGAAAAAATTGTCGACGCCCGGCACGCGGGGACGCGCACGCCGGGGTCGGCTCTGACTGCTTGCGGGATGGCAGCCGTCCGTGGCACGCGTTCGCCGCCCGCGCACGGCGCCCCATTCGTCATCGACCATGCCGGTGCCATCTGGGGGAGGCAGGCCGAAGCCGTTTCGAGGCCACCGGCGGTGATTGCCGCGTGGTATCATCGGATGGGATAGGAAGACACGGAGAACGGGGGCCGGCCGCGGTCCAAACGCTTTGGTGGCAGGATGAACGGCAGGAGGCGGAATAGGATGACTGAACATGCGGGAGGCGACCGGATGCTACCGGTAACGACCATTGCGGAGCAACTCAGCTTGACGCCGGGGGACATTTTGGGTTATGGCCGCTACAAGGCGAAGATTCCGTTAGAGGTTCTCTACTCGCAGCCCCGTAAGGCTAAACTGGTATTGGTCACCTCGATAAACCCGACTCCTTTGGGAGAGGGCAAGACCACCATGTCAATTGGGTTGGCGCAAGCCCTGAGCCGGCGCGGGTGGCTGGCTACGGCAGTGTTGCGCGAGCCGTCGCTGGGTCCCACGTTTGGGATGAAAGGGGGCGCCACCGGCGGTGGCCAGGCCCAAGTCGAGCCCGCGCAGGAGATCAATTTACACTTTACGGGGGATTTTCACGCCATCACCACGGCGCACAATTTGTTGGCGGCTTTGCTCGACAATGCCCTCTATTTCCGAACGGGAGCGAACTTGTCGGCCCATCGGATTTCGTGGAAGCGCGTTCTCGACTTGAACGACCGCGCGCTGCGGCACATTGTCATTGGTTTAGGCGGAGCTGGGCAGGGAATTCCCCGGGAGACGGGGTTTGATATTACCGCCGCCTCGGAGGTGATGGCGGTGTTGACGCTGGCGCGTGACCGCGAGGATTTGGTGGCTCGCTTGGGCCGCATAGTGGTGGGCACCGATTCCGGTCAGGCTCCGGTCACGGTCGCTGATATCGGGGCGGCCCCGGCAATGGCTGTCTTGTTGAATGAGGCCATCATGCCCAATCTGGTGCAAACCAGCGAACACACGCCGGCCATCATCCATGGCGGACCGTTTGCCAATATTGCCCACGGTTGCAATAGTGTGCTGGCTACTGAAGCCGGTCTCCGCCATTCGGAAGTGGTGGTGACCGAAGCGGGTTTCGGAGCGGATTTAGGCGCCGAAAAATTTTTGGACATCAAGGCGCCGCTAATGGGAATCAGCCCCGATGTCGCCGTGGTGGTGGTAACGCTCCGGGCCTTGAAATATCAGGGTGGCCGTCCCGCGGCAGCCGCCAGTGAACCCGACTTGGCGGCCTTGGCCAGCGGGTATGCCAATCTGCAAAAACATATTGAAAATCTTCGCCGCTTCGCTCTACCGGTTATTGTGGGAATCAACCGGTTTGCCGGGGATCGTCCGGAGGAGATGCGGTGGATTCATCAAAAACTGGAGGCAGACGGGGTAGGGGTGGAAGAGGCGGACGTGTTTGTCAAGGGCGGGGAAGGCGGCGTGGGGCTGGCCCGCTTGGTCGAGTCGGTGCTGCGTTCCGGAAGAACCCCCACCTTTCAGCCGCTGTATCGCCCCGAGATGTCTTTGACCGCCAAGATCCAGCAAATTGCCCGCGGAATTTACGGGGCGCAAGATGTGGAATATACGGCGGAGGCGCAGCGAAAACTGGAGCGATATGCGACTTGGGGGGACGGGCAACTGGGCGTCTGCATAGCCAAGACCCCGTATTCTTTGAGCGACGATCCCCGCCGCCTGGGCCGCCCGGAAGGGTTTACGCTCAACATCCGGGATGTGGAGCTGGCCCGGGGGGCGGGGTATATCGTGCCCCTGGCGGGAACCATGGTTCGGATGCCGGGTCTTCCCAAAACACCGGCCGCGTTCGGCATGCACGTCACCCCGGACGGGCGCATCGAAGGGATCCGCTAATGGCAGCGGCAGCATATCGTTGGAACGCGGCCGACACGACCTTGGCCGACTGGATCGAGCAACTGGCCCATCCCGGCCCGGTGTTTGCCGGGGGCAGCGCGGCGGCGGTGGCGGCCGCCGAGGGATTTGCGCTGCTGGCCTTGGGTGCGGGCGTGATGGAGCGAAGAGGCAATCGGCCAAGCGGCGGACCCTGTCAGGGGATCGCGACCGATGCCCGCACGCGAATGCATCAGTGCCTGCAATTGGCGGGCGCGGATGCGCGAGCCATGGCGGCAGCGTGGCGAGTCCATCCCGACGATGCGGAGCTGGCCCGGGTCCTGCCTGACGATTCCTTGCGGATTCCGCTGGCGCTGGCCGAGCAGAGTGTGAGCGGACTCGGTTTGCTGCATAAACTGCTGCAGCGCGATGCCGGCGCGCTGGTGGCCGATTTTCGGATTGCGGCGCTGTTGCTGAGAACGGCGCTGATTGGCGCTCTCGGCAACGCCCGGGCCAATCTTGGCACAGACGCCGCCGCCGGGGATGCCGATGGCTGGAAGGAGCGAATCGATGGCCTGGCCATCCGGGGGGAGGAGATGTGGCGGCGGGTGGCAACGTTGTTGGGACGGGACAGGTGAAGGCGGGGTAAGCCCCATCCTTTTACCCATAGGGAGGAATGTCCTGCCAGGGTGGGGCGAACGGCGACGGCGCATAGGAACCTGTCGTGCGGGTTAATGGATAGGGGAGCGCTTTCTCGGAATCGTCACAACTTGTGGCACCCGTGTTTCAGGGCATCCCCAAGCCCCGTCGCGGCACGCGACGGGTGAGGCCCGAGCAGCACCTTACGACGGGTTCCGGGACACCGCGTCCCACCAACAGCGCCACGGCAATTGGCGATATC
>JAJZZA010000156.1 GCA_021797825.1 Bacillota bacterium
TTGTGACGATTCCGAGAAAGCGCTCCCCTATCCATTAACCCGCACGACAGGTTCCTATGCGCCGTCGCCGTTCGCCCCACTCTGGCAGGATATTCCTCCCTATGGGTAAAGATTAGGGAACGAGAGGAAGGAAGGTGGATAGTATGGCACCACCGGAATCATTCGGGTCTTATTGCCGGGCGGTTCGAATGTTGAAGGGTCTCAGCGGGAACGAGATTGCGGGCCGCGCGGGGGTGGCCCAATCGCAGCTGTCGAAAATCGAGCGCGATGCCTCGAGTCCGTCGGCGGCGGCCGTGGGGGCAGAGTGGGGGTTTGGCCGGGACTACGCGCTGTTCATGCGATCTTACGCCGACCTGGGGTTGCCGGGATGGGATCCCGGGACACCCGGCCCGTGGGCGCCGTTGCCGGCGGGGGCGGTGGATCCGGGTTTTCCGCTGTGGCTCTGGGCCGTGGGGGATGTCGCGGACGGCGCCAGCGGCGACGACCTCCGAGAGGTGCTGGCCGACACGGGAGCGCTGGTCGCGCGCGTGCTAGCGCACCTGGTGCGGATCGCGTTTGCGCCGCCATCGGGGTCCGATGCCGTCTCTGATGCCGTCCTCCAGCTTGACGCTGGGGAGCGTGAATTGATCGCGCTGTTTCGCCAGATCGGGCCGGCGGATCGGGATGTGGCACTGGCGCTGATGCGCCGTCTGCCAACCCGGTAGCCCATCGTCATCTCCGTATCCATCAGCCGATGGGCCGGTTTGGGGATCGCCCCGCCCGCCCGGTGATGGGTGTCTCGGATCGTCTCCTGTTACCGGTGTGGGCTGGGGTTATCCGCGTTCGTGTTGATGACGGTGTTGATGAACGGGGTTAGGCTACCCCGAAAATGGCAATAAAAAACCCGCAATCGCTTGCGGGGCTTCAACTTTTTATGGTGGGCACGACAGGTATCGAACCTGTGACCTCTTGAATGTGAGTCAAGCGCTCTACCACTGAGCTACGCGCCCATATCGACGTTGCCTAATTCGCCGGTCCATCAAGGTTGGTGGGCCCAGCAGGATTCGAACCTACGACCAACCGGTTATGAGCCGGCAGCTCTACCGCTGAGCTATGGGCCCGACGAAAATGGCTCCTCGAGCAGGACTCGAACCTGCAACCACCCGGTTAACAGCCGGGTGCTCTACCAATTGAGCTATCGAGGAGTATTATCGACGGGAACCATCATAGCAGTTACGTGCCGTCACGTCAAGCGGCGCTTGGTGCATAATCAGGCGTGCTAACTCGTGAGTCGCGCAGAAATTCCGTTCATACAGGCCGATTGGCTGTACGCATCGTGGGGTGAATTCGCCCGGGCGGGTGGGTTTTTACCCCATTGGACACGATACAGATAGATGTACACGGATCACACTTGTCGCGTAAGTCTCGCCAAGGTCGGGCGCAAGCCCTCGGGATTCAGGCACCGTTCGCACCGTGCGGACGCATGCCAAAAAACCGTGGCGGACGCGAGATGCACTACTAGTCCCGTGCCGCTATCGGCTGTTGCGACGTAAGACAGGGCAGAACACGCCCAGTGGCCGCTTGGGGAGCATCCGTCCCTGACCCCTCGCCGGGATTGTACGCCGCAAATGGGATGCCAACGGGGTGCCCGCTGAGCTTGACCCCGCAAATCGGCGCAGGGGGATGAACGGCGCCGGCCAGAAGAAGCCGCGGACCCGTGACGCCGCAATCCCGGTGCGGGTAGACCGAAATCCCGCGGGGTCGGGGAAAGGTTGTCAAGCTATTTGGACCGGGATGGAGCCATTCCCCCAAAAAAGACGGCCGTTAGGGACCTCCGCTCTTCTGGGGGAATGTCGCTTGCGATCCGCCAGGATCGCCTACCATTTCAGAGCGCTGATCGGAAACCGACGCGGCCTAGACCCGCCCCGCGTTTGCCCCCCGATCGGTTCACGCCTTAAGCTTCGCGGAGATTTCCGCCATCCGTCTGCCATAGGCCACTGCGACAGCGATCTCATCCTGAGATAACTCGGGTTTGTTGCCCAGTTCCGACGGTCCATAGGGAGAGCCGCCGGTCGTTGTCGAACTGACTTCGGGAATGGCATAACTGGCCGGAACAATGATCATGCCGTGATGATAGGCAAACGTAGACATGGTCAAAATAGTGGTTTCATGCCCCCCGTGCATCGTAGCGGCTCCGGTGAAAAAGCCGACCGCCTTCCCGACCAATTGTCCTTGAGCCCATAGGGCCCCCGTTTGATCCATGAAGTTTTTCAACTGGGCGGTGATGTTGCCATAGCGGGTAGGGCTGCCAAACACCACACCGTCCGCCCACGTCAAATCCTCCAAAGTTGCCAGCGGAACAGCCTTTTGCGCTTCGTGAGCATCGTTCATCGCTGAATTGGTCGAGACCACGCTGTCGGGTATCAACTCCGCCACCTTGCGCAAACGCACCTCGGCGCCGCTGTCGCGGGACCCTTGCGCCACTTTTTGCGCCAACTGATAGACTGCCCCGGTCATCGAATACTGAACCTCCCCACGGATAAATCCGGGGGGTTCTAAAAACCTATACCTTCACAC
>JAJZZA010000013.1 GCA_021797825.1 Bacillota bacterium
CCCGCTCGCCACCCGCTGGCGGATGCCGTCCTCTCTCCGCAGCCAAAGCGCTCCATCGTCATCGACGGATTCGGCCAGGCCTTCCCAGGTTTCGTGTCCCGACCTGACCACCACTTGCCTCCCTAACGTCGCGCTGCACTCTGTCCACGCACGAAGAATTCCCGCATTACCCTGGGTCTGCCAATCATCGTAATACCGTTCCAACTGCCCGGCGATATTTTGCCACAGCGTGGACCGGTCAACGGGTTCCCCCACCCAGTCCGACAAGCTGGTAGCATGCGCCAAATAACCCGCGATCGGCCCATTGACATTCACCCCAATTCCGATCACGGCCCAAGGACGGGGCGCCAGCCCTCCTTCCACCAGGATGCCGGCGCATTTGAGACCGCCAATTACCACATCGTTGGGCCATTTGAGGCGTGCCGCCACACCCGGCCCCGCCATGGTCAGCGCCTTCGCCACCGCCACTCCCGCTAGCAGGCTTAGGATGCCTGCCACTTGCGAGGCGGGCGGGTATACGGCAAACGAGGTATAGAGGCCACGGCCCGGTGGGGACCACCACTGCCGCCCTAGCCGTCCCCGGCCCTCCGTCTGGGAATCGGCCACCACGGCGGCTCCCGCTGGCGGTTCAAACCGCAGCAGGCGATCCTTAAGCCGCCGATTGGTGGACCCGATCACAGAATAGACTTCTAAGTCGTGGCCCATCCACCGGGTGCCGAGGCCCCGGCTTAACGATACCAAGTCCATTGCCCCGCCTCCGTTCCCGGCACCTTGCGCACCCCTTGGCGGCGCCTGCTAAAACGCCATAAGGCCAGCCTGGTCCCGTCGGGCAAAATCAAATCAGGCGCTAATTCACAGAGCGGCTCCAGCACAAAGCGCCGTTGCAAAATGCGAGGATGCGGCACCAACAGCGTGACGGTGCGGATTGCTTCGCGACCGTAGAACAATATGTCGATATCCAGCGTGCGCGGCCCAAAGCGCACGGCTGGTTGCCGGAGCGCCAATCTCTCTAGTGCCTGCACCCTCCGGTGTAGCTGGTCCAGAGGCCAGTCTGTGCTCACGCACACCGCCGCGTTGAGGTAATCGCCTTGACGGGGTCCCCCCTGCGGGTCCGTCACATACAATGACGAGGCCCTGACCGGCCCCATACGCTGGATTTCCCGCAAGGCCTCCGTCAAAAATCGGGCGCGTCCCCCCACATTAGAGCCCAGGCCCAGGTAAACCTCAGGCATGGCGATGGATTTCCACTTCTGCGGGACCAGACAGTACGGACACCGGGGGATTGTCCTTGCGCACGCGCACCGCCACCTCCACAATCCGGCTATCCATGCTCAAAAGCCCTTGGGCTATGCGAGCCGCCAGCGATTCCAACAACCGTGCCGGGGGGCCCTCCAACACACTGGCTACCACCTCCACCGCCCGCGCGTAGTTTATGGTGTCTTCCAGACGATCCGAGCGGCCGGCCGGGGCTAAATCCAGACCTAAAGCAATTTCTACCGTAAACGGTTGCGGAGTGCTCCGTTCATAGTCCAGAACCCCGTGGCACGACCGAAAGCGCAGGTCGAAAAGCCGGATCCAATCCCTTATGGCTGCCATACTTGTTTCCACGCCCCCCACACCCGCATTGCGTCCCGCGTCGGAGCAATTTCATGGACTCGCACCACATCCATTCCGGCTTCGGCGGCGAGTACGGCCACCGCAGCGGTCGCGACGTCCCGCTCCGCTGGAGGGCGCCCCGTCAAGTGTCCCAAAAAGCGTTTGCGGCTGGGGCCCACCAGCATCCCCGCGCCCAATCCCCGAAACCTCGGCAGGTTGCGCAACACCGTCCAATTGTCTTCCACAGCATATCCAAACCCCAGCCCCGGGTCGACCAGAATCCGGTCCGGACCCACACCGGCCTCGCCGGCTTGCAACAGTCCCCGCGCAAAAAAATCCAACATCCGGTCGATAGCAAGCTCCCCGGGCAAAAACGCCGGATCCTGATTAAACATCATGACCACCCCGACCTGACTAGCGGCCACCACCCTCAGCATACCGGGATCGCCCATAAGGCCCCAAATGTCGTTAATGATGTCCGCGCCCGCCGCGATCGCCCGCGCCGCCACCTCGGCTTTGTGCGTGTCGACCGAAATCACCGCGTCCGGACGGCGGTGCCTAAGTTCCGTTAGAACCGGCCCCAGTCTCCCCCACTCCTCAGCGACGGATACCGGCTGGTGGCCGGGACGGGTCGACTCGCCGCCCAAATCCACAACGTCGGCCCCGTCGGCCAACAACGTCTCAGCGCGCGTGACCGCGTCTTCCCAGTGAAAATAGTGTCCTCCATCGGAAAAGGAATCGGGCGTGCAATTGACAATCCCCATGAGATAAACCCGCTGGCCCAAATCCCAACTTCCGTGTCCAAACCGAAAAGTTCGCATGTCTTGGCTCCTCAACATTTCCCCCGGGCGACGCCCCGAACCGACCGTCACCCCTGGGTGTTTGGCCTGTCCCGGCGATGGCGGTGCAACCCCGCCAGGCAACGGATCGTCGTCCGACCGTCTAAAACCCGATGAACCTGGCCGCCGCCCACCACGCATCGTGGCAGCGGTTGGCCCAACCGCGGAAACCTGCCCGCCCGTTGGGTCGGCTCGTCTCTACCGGTATCATACCGGTTTCGCGAAGGATCCAGGCAGTGCCGACCCGATAATCGGAAGATTCGGCCACTTAACTGGCCTGGATCCCCGTCGGCAGCCAGCTGAAAATCTCCACCCGGAGACCCCTGCTGGTATCGGGATTTTGAACATCAACGCCCGTCATTCCCGGGCTCCGTCGGCGAAGATATCAGCATTTGCGATTTCGCAGGGCTCCAGCTTGGCCAGAGGGATTGCCTGGCCATCGTTCCGGGTCGGGATTGTCAGCATCTCCAAGACCCGGCCCGCGTACGCTTTCCCCTGGCTACCAGCCGTCGCGGTCCGGAGCACGGCAAGAACCGTCATCCGGACTCTTTTGGGGGGATTGGCCAGACTCCGCCACGCTCATGACCAACGCCAAGTCTGCCGCCCTACCGGTCGCCACCGGACAATGCGATAGCGCGTGGCCGTGCTTTGATCCAGATACAGCGATCCGTTAGGGCCAACGCGGCCGTACACCGCGGCATAGACCGGTACCGCACCGACCGGGAAATTGGCCAGGGCGCGCCCTTGTCCGGTCGCGACGACAATCCGCGCCTTTTGGGGAATCGTGAGGTTTATCCCGAGATAGATCCATCCTTGGCGGCTCACTCCGAGCAAGTCGCTATGCAATATCGGCACCGGCGAGGTTATCGTGACGTTCCGCAGCCATCGGCCGTCCGGCTGGTAAATGCGAATCCGGCGCTGCATGGGGGTGCCGCCAGGCGTCTCCACATAGACATCGCCGTTGGGTGCAAGTTGAAAAGTGCGTATGGCTTGCTTGACGGGAGAACTCGCTATTGGTTTTAAGCCGGCTGGCTGGCCGCCCTCGCTCCACGACAATTGGCGCAGGAACCGTCCGGCCCGCGAATACTGGCTTAACCCGACGGCAAAGGTGCCATGCCCAAACCGCACCCACTCCACGTAAATTTGACCACTGTGTCCCACCTCAACCCGCCAAATCGACTCGGTAAATCCCGGCTGGTGTCCAATGGCCACCACCTCCCGCGGCGAACCTTCCCCGACGCGCCATACCGCCAAGGCACGGTTGTCCGCCGCCAGCACGGCCCCCGAGGGCGTCAGAGCGACATCCTCCACCATCATTTTGGACGCCGCGATGGTATGCTCGCGGGTGCCACGATACAGGATGCGGGCTTGATAGGTGTCGGCAATCGCCATCCGATGCGATCCGACGGCAAATGCCAAGGGCCCATAGAGGCGGCCGTCCAGACCGATGGCGCGGCCGACCGCGTTTCTCCCGGAACCGAACGGTCGGACCACAACCGCTCCCGCCGGCGCCAACGTCCAGGTGGTGACCCGCCGGACCCCCGCCATCACCATCAAAATCGCTACCGTCAGCATGCCTGCCAGGATCCACCAGACCCGCCTTGCCACGCCGGACACCCCCGGTTCACCCTATGCCGTGAACCGGCCTGCTAGACGTTGCGGGACGCCTGCGACACCTTGACCGTGCGGGCGTGGGTCAATTTTCGGTTGTGGGTGCCATACACCCACAACTGGCCGGCGATGCCGGCGGCGCTCAGACCGTCCGCCAACGTCGCGACGCGCCGACGGAGATCGTCCCCGCGATCGCGGTCCAACACCACCGCATGCGCCGTGCCGTCGGCCAGCACCACCCACACATCCGCCACCATGCGCCGGCCGTGGTAGTACACGGGAACATTCGTCTCGATTGAATGGCACCCTTGGAAGACATCCGGACGGGTCTCCGGCTCCCGCATCCATTGCCGCGCTAGTTGCACCGCCTCATTCGCCCGTTCGGGATCGGATGGCGGGGGAGTTCGCGGCGGCCAAGCCCGCCACTCCCCGTGGTCCACGGAGGTCTGGGGAATGGGAAGACGAGCCGTCGGCGGTGACGGGGTTGCCGACCCGCGGTTGCGCTCACCAATCTCGGCGATCCGCACGGCTCCGTCGAGCATCCAAAGATTCCCGGTGGAATCGCTCTTGGCGTCAAACGTCTCGAGCACCGTCAAATAATCCCGCGCCCGGGTCAAAGCCACATACAATAGGCGGTCCGCCTCGGCGGTTTCTCGAACAATCCAGTCCCTGCGCAGGGTTTCCCAATCCCGGCTCAGCCACGGACTGGTCCCCAACGCGACCCGTCCCGAACGGCGGTCGACCAGCCATGCCGGAGGACGGCTGGCCTTGCGGCCCCAGTTGGCGACAATCACCATCGGCCATTCCAGCCCTTTAGCCTGATGAACCGTGGACAGGTGAACCGCGCCGCCCGGGGTCTTAACCTCTCCCTCTTCCTCGGACTCCGCCTCCTGTACCTTGCGGGACAGCCAACGCGTAAATTCTCCTATGCCCCAGGCGACTCCCAAACGGCGGGCCAAATCTCCCAGCTTCTCCAAATTGGCTAGCGCCGCTTGATCCTCCCGATCCTCCAACACACGCCGCAATCCCGTCACCCGCAGCGCCTCCCAAAAGATCTCTTCCGGCCACCGCTTGATAAAATCTTTCCGCCAGGCTGCCATCCACCCTAACCATTGCGACACCGGGCTGACGGAATTGATCCGGTTGCGGTAGTCAAAGCAGCCGTTCTCCAAGCGGTAGGCCGCCAAGTCGTCTGCGGTCAGCCCAACCCAGGCCGAGGTCAGCCAGGCCACCACCTCCACCTGGTTGTCCGGATCCCGCAAGGCAGCCAGCAAACTTTGAAAGCCCCGCACCTCGTCACGGCGGAAAAAATCCCGTCCCGACTGGCTAGTCAGCGGTATTCCGGCTGTTCGCAGCGTTTCCCGGTAGACCTCGAGCTCGGTGCGCGCCGGAACCAAAAGAACAATGTCCTGGTACGTCAGCGGACGCTCCCCGTCCCCAGCGCGGACGGGCCAGCGCTCAGCGATGGCTTTCGCGATGAGGGATGCGGCGAGACCCGCCTCGTGCCGCCGGCGTGACATCGCATCCCCCTCGACCGGTCCGCCGTCCACCATCACCCGTACCCGGCGGTCGGGAGGAAATGCCGATTCCAGGCGGGCATAGGGGGGCACATAGGGGCGCTCCGGATCCGGTTGCTCCAGAAACCGGCTGGCAAACACCCGGTTGACCACATCGATAATAGACGGGGTGGAACGGAAATTCTGCCGAATCGCCACCACCTGCGGCATCGCCCGACGCACTTCGGCATAAGTCTCGGCATCGGCTCCGCGAAAGCGGTAGATGGATTGCTTGGGATCTCCCACCAAAAACAATTGGGCGATCCCCGCTTCCGCCAAGCGCAGGATGATGGCGACCTGCACCGGATCGGTATCTTGGAATTCATCCACCATCAGCAGGTCCACCCCATCCGCAATCTGTGCCGCCACTTCCGGTCGCGTCTGCAGCAGGCGAAGGGTCTCCCCCAACAGATCGTCAAACGTCAATGCCCCCTGATCCCAACGAACCTGACGCCACTTCGGCAGGAAATCGGTGACCATCAGGTCGAGCCATTCCCGCAGCAGGCGCTCTGCCAGGCGCTGTCGAATCTCCGTCAACGCCTCTTTCAATTCCGCGACCAGCATCTTTTGCTCGGCCAGCCACGCGGGATGACCCCAATTTTTCTTATTTCCGCGCGCGGCCAAACTGGGGTTCCAATAGCCAATCAACCGCGGCCATTCCGTGCCGGGCATATGGCCCAACAACTCAAACTGATGGGCGATCTCCTCAGCCTGCTGGTATCCCCCATCGGTCGGGGGCGCATCCCGCCGGGCCCGCTCCCAGGCCGCGCGGATCCGGGACTCAAACCGTGCCACGAAGGCTCCCCAGTCCAACGCCGGGGCTGGCGGCAAGGGCGGAATCGAGGTCCATCGGCCGACCTGTTGTGCCCATTCGGCCAAGGTTGGCACGGACAGCCCCATCGCCCAAAGCGGCTCCAGACGCCGCGCGGTCTCGCCCTGCGCGATCCACTGATGAAACGTCTGTTGCCACAGCCGCTCCGTTTCGTGCGCATCCAAAACCGTAAACTGGAGCGGAATGGCGGCCTCCAAGGCATAGTCGGACAGGATCCGCCGGCAAAAGGCGTGAATGGTTCCGATCCGCGCCCCGGGCAAATCGCGCAGCGCTCGCTCGACGCGCGCCAACTCCTCGCCCCGGGCCGTTTGGCGGACTTCTTGCAGGCGCCCCTCGAGGCGCTCGATAATTTCGGCGGCCGCCTTGTCCATAAACGTAATCAAGACCACCCGGCGAAGCTTCACCCCTTCGTGAAGAATTGCGCGCAAGGCCCGTTCCACCATCAGCGTGGTCTTGCCCGTCCCCGCTCCCGCCTCGACCAGCAGCCGCGCCACGGGATGACGAACCACCTGGTCTCGTTCCGCTTGATCCACTAACATCATAGGTCGACCTCTTCATCGCGCGTTCCGTCCCAAAGCTCCCGATAGGCGGGCGCCGCCGCCGCCAGCCGTTTGGCGTACGACGCGACCTCGGCCGGGCAAATCGCGGCCAGCGAACAGGAACGGCAGACATCACGCTGGGGATGGGGAGCCGGAAAAAACTGGCCCAAGGCCATGCGTTGGGCCATGCCGTCCAGAATTTCGTAAACCCGCCGGTTTCGGGCAGGGGAATCCGGTCCCAGCCGGCGGACCCGAAAACCGCTTTTTTGGCTTATCCCCATCAGCACGGCGTCCAACTGGTCCGGATCCAGCCCAAAAACGGCCGCGGTTCCGAGATGATAAAGCGCCAGTTGCAAGACGGCGGGCTCGACCCGGTTGGGATCCGGCAGTTCTCCCGTCTTGTAATCCACCAGTAGCCAGCGTCCGTCGTGTCCCCGGTCCAACCGGTCCAGCCGCCCCGACAAGCGCCACACCGAGACGCCGGTATCAAGCTCCCACTGCAAGCCTAATTCTGCCCAGGACATTTCCGGCCGGGAGGTCCACAGCGTTTCCCGCCAAACCGCTTCCGACAATTCGGAGGCCAGCTTGTGTTCGGCGGCCCGCACTAGGGAGGGGGGAACCGGATCGGGGACCGGGAACTGCCGAATGGCCCGTGCCACGGCGGCGGCTATCTCGTCGCGGGCAAGGGCGGTACGGGGTTGTTCGGCCAAAAGCTGCAGGGCCTGGTGCGCCCATCGGCCCAGCAAGGCAGGGGATACCTCGGCGGCTTCCTCGTCAGCGTCGGGGCTTAAAACCCCTAAAGCCTGCCTCCAAAAAAACCGATAGGGACAGGCGCCGAATGTTTCCAGAGCCGAGGGGGACAATTCCTCGGAAGTCAATCTAAAAGACGGTCCGGTCACCTGTCCCGTCCACCGCGAGTATGCGTCGACATCCCGCCAATGCCGATACCAGGCGCGGGCGCCGTCTCCCGGCCCTTCGTCTACGGGCAACTGCGGCAGGGCGGACATGATCGCCTCCGCTTCCGGCTTGGCTGACCCGCGGTCAACCAGCCAGACGGTGTCACCCGGACCGGGATGGGACAACACCATGCGACGATACGCGGTCCGCGCCCGCCGCCAGGCTTCCCGGGCCAGACCGGCGCGTTCCAGCAAGAGGTTGCGCGACGGGGCCGCACTCTCGGGCAATGCGATCACCACGCGCGCCCCGGCCACGGGCGGGGTGTCGTCCTCCCCGCTGTCGGCGGACGGCCTCGCGAGAAGCTGGCGCACCAGGGGGGGATCGGGCGGCAGTTCCCACGCGTCAAATATCCGCCAGCTTTGCGCCGCGGCGACGCGTTCGGCAGAGACCCGCCCGGGTTGCCGGGCCGCCGCTTCCGCCACCAGCGCTCCCACTTGGCGCCACGTTTTGGCGGCCGCAAGATGATGCGCCCATTGCCGCGCCCAGTTTAATTCCCGGGCGGCTCCCGCATCCCCGCCGAGCCGCATCCGCCACCCCCCCGGACGGCGGTACAAGGCGGTGCGCAACCCGGGGTCGCACGCCACCCCGCGGTCCTCCAGCCAGAACAAGGTCTCCGGCCGCGGCGCCTCATCATGCGCCACGGACAAAAAGGTCCGCCAAAACGCGTCATCCCGGGCGGCTGGCATCCACATGTCGAGTCCCACCCGCCGGCCCGCGGCGGCCAGCGATGTCCTGACCGCCGGGTCGCCCCCAACCAGCAGCGGGGGTTCGGCAGCGAGGGTCCCGTCACCCAGATGGTGTTGGACAATTTGGAGGACAGCCTGAATTTGACCCATCTCCGAGTCGGCTCCGATCCGGCGAACGGTGCCCATGACCTCGCCGGTTACCGGCATTGCCTCCATCCCGACACCCAGCCGGCGCCAGACCGCGACCCACGGTGCCAAATAACGCCAGGCCGCACGATTCGCCAAGACATGCGCCGGCCAAGGCGTTAGAATGGTTAGGGAGCCTCGCGCCAGATGCTTAAGCAGTCCCCACTGGTCGGCGTGCGCTTCCGTCAATCCATAAAGCATGAACACGGGATCGTGCTCCGAGCCATCATTCCCGTTTTCACCGGCATATTGGTAAACCCGGGATGTGTCCCAAGCGGATGCGATGGCAGCGGCCTGCCCGAGCATGTCATTCAGCCAGGCCATGATCGGCGCCCAGGGCACGCCGCGCCGCGCCAGCTCGTCGCTGGTGACTCCCTCCCGGCGAAGCGTCCAGGCGGCGTTGACCAACGCCTCGCGGATATCCGGCGGCTTGGGCCGAAACACGTCGACCAGGTCGTCGGGCACCAGGCGGGCGAGCACCGATTCCGCAGCCGGCGGCAAAGGGGTAGTGCCTTCCGGGGCGCAACGCCAGGCCCATTGATCTAGTGTCATGATATGAACGTTAACCGTGGCCCCCTGCGCGCTTAGACGTTCGGCCAGGTGGGCTCCCGCCCCCGGTGACGGCACAATCGTCACGATCGGCCGGAGAGGCGCGGACCGGCGGATCGATAGGATATGTGCCCGCCAGCGGGCAAGCAATTGGCGGGGATGTCCTAGAATCAGACGCGAATCTTGATGCATGGCGGGACCTCCTGTGTTCTTTGCCTAATTCTACGGGAAGGCCAGGATCCCCTGCCGATGCGGGAGGGTGACCGACAGCGTGATCCGAATGATAGCCTGTGATTTGGACGGAACCCTGCTGGACCGGCGGGCTGCCATCCGTCCGCGTTCCGCGCGTTTGCTGGGCGACCTGGCCGCAATGGGCCTCATCGTCGTATTGGCGACCGGACGCAGTTGGCGCACCGCCGTTAAAATCCAACGTCAAATCGGCTTGGCGGGCCCCATCATCGCCCACAACGGCGCTTGCGTCTTCGACCCGGCCACGGGCCAAGAGCTTTACCGGCGCGGCATTCCGTTCCAAACTGCCCGGAGCATGGTCAGTTGGGCCGATCCTCGCCGGATCATGCTGCGCTGCTACCTCGGCTATGATCGCCCGGTTCTGTTTAATCGTTTTGACGCTCCCCATCAACTCTGTTGGCTGCGCCCGGAAGACCGGCTGGCTCCCGCCCTGGCCCACACGCTGCGCGAGGATCCCGTCGAGGTGTTTTTGTCCGGCCGCCACGAGGTCGATGCCTTCATTCACCGGTTTGGCTTGACCGGGCCAGATTACGAGTTGACGGTGTTCCCGCATCCCGGATACCGCGAAGTCAACATCTGTGCGCCACAAGTTGACAAAGCGGAAGCCTTGGACGCATTGGCCCGCCGGTGCCGTATCGCCTCCCAGGAGGTGCTGGCGTTGGGTGACGGGCTCAACGATGTCAACATGCTGCAATGGGCTGGGGTTGGCATCGCCATCGGCGACGGCCCGGCTGCGGCCCGGACGGCCGGGGCATACGTAACCCCGGCGGGTGATGACGAGCCCGTGTATAGCGGCTTGTCGTGGGCCATCGTGGCGGGCTTGCTGCCCAACCCCGAGGCGTTCAACCTCTTGCGGCCAGTTTAGGGAAGCACCGAGCGCGCCACGTCCCGTGCCGCGGACGAGGACAGCGCCGCCCGCACGGCCTCGATGTCGGGAGCCAGCCAGCGGTCAACTGTCCAGGCCGGAACCAAGCTCCGCACGAACCGGTACACCGCGCGAGTGCGCGGTGCCAGCAGATGGGGCCCAAGAAATTCCGCGGCTTGGGCCGCGCACAACAGCTCTATCGCCAAAACCGCCTCGAGGTTTTGGGCAATCGTCCACGCCTTGCGGGCGGCGGTCATTCCCATCGAGACATGGTCCTCTTGATTGGCGGAGGTTGGAATGGAGTCCACGCTGGCCGGATGCGCCCACACCTTGTTCTCCGACACCAGGCTGGCGGCGGTATACTGCGCCAGCATCAGACCGGAATTCAAGCCCCCCTGAGCCACCAGAAACGGCGGCAGCCCCGAGAGCGCCGGATTAACCATCCGCTCAACTCGCCGCTCACTGATGTCGGCCCATTCCGCCAAAATAATTCCCAGATAATCCAGCACCAGCGCCACCGGCTGCCCATGGAAATTCCCGGCCGAGATGACCGTATCGGACTCGGCGAACAACAGCGGATTGTCGGTCACGCTGTTGGCTTCGCGCCTTAGCACCTCCGCCACATGGGCCAACCCGTCGCGGCCGGCTCCGTGCACCTGGGGAACGCAGCGTAGAGAATAGGCGTCTTGCAGCCGAATTTCCCCAGGGTCCGTGGTTAGGCGGCTGTCCCGCAGCAAGTGCCGCAAATGGCGGCCGACCAGTTCCTGCCCGGGATGCGGCCGAACCGCCGCCACCTTGGGGTCGTAGGCCCGCGGGATGCCGCGCAATACCTCCACCGACAGCGCGGCGGCGATGTCGGCCCAATCCGCCAGCTGCTCGGCCCGCTCCGCCGTCAACGCCCCCACCGCCGTCATGGCCTGGGTCCCGTTGATCAGCGCCAGCCCTTCCTTGGCTTCCAACGGCAACGCCACGAGCCCAGCGCGGGCCAGCGCCTCGCCCGCAGGCCGCACATTCCCGTCTACCCACGCGGTTCCTTCCCCCATGACGACCAGGGCCAAATGAGCCAACGGCGCCAAGTCCCCGCTGGCCCCCACCGATCCCTGTGAGGGCACCACCGGGGTCACCCCCCGGTTCAAGAAATTCACCAACTGCTCGACTAATGCCATCCGCACCCCCGAGAAACCCTTGGCCAGGGCATTGACCCGCAAGAGGATCATCGCCCGGCTCACCGCCGGGGGAAACGGCGGGCCCACCCCGGCCGCATGGCTCCGCAGCAGATTCTCTTGCAGCATGCGCCGGTGGTGCGCGTCGATCAGCACATCGCTAAATCGCCCAAATCCCGTCGTCACCCCATAGACCGGGCGCTCTTCGGCCAGGTATTGCTCTACCATGCGACGGGAGGCCGCCACCCGTGTGGCGACCTCCGGCGAGAGCAAAACCGGCCGATACTCAACGGCAACTTCCCGAATATCCGTAAGGGTCAGCGCGTCGCCGGTGATGCCCAGCGCGGTCATCGTCACGTCCTCCTCAAGAATCGCCGCGCTCTGGGCATCAGGCACCCGGCGCGGATTGCGCCGGAACAATGAGTGACAGCGCGCGGCTATCTTCCACCAGATGCCGGGCCCGCGCCTCCTCGATGTCACGCAAACGGACGGAGGCTACCACATCGACATAACTGTACAAATCGATCCCCCGAAAATAGAAATGGTTAAAGGCATACGCCAGATCTTCCGGATTCTGAAAGAGCCCGAGGAAGTCGCCCATTTCCCGTTTCTTGAGTCGCTCCAGAGCTTCTTCGGTCAGGGGTTCCTGGGCCAGGCGCTCCGTCAAAACGGCCTCGAGCCGTTTGGGGTCGGGCGTTTCACCGCCCAGGTTGGAAAACCCAAATGTGTCGGTTCCGCTGTAGCGGGCCGAAAAGCGATCGTTTATCAGTCCCGCTTGATACAAATCCGTGAAAAGCGCCGACGAACGGCCCAATAGCATCGACCACATCAGCCCCAGTACGATTTCGTGGCGCAGCCAGGCCGGTCCCGTCATTCCCGCCGCATGGTCCTTATAGCCCATCATGAAAAGCGGAGCGGCCACCGGCATGGGCTGCTCGACACGCCGTTCTTTAACCACTTCCGGCTCAGGGGGATAGATCCGGACAATGTCCCCTTGCCGCAAAAACTGCTTGTTTTGCTGATTGTGCACGACCTGGTCGGCCACCGCCTGCGGATCCACGTCACCAATCACCAACACCAACATATTCCCGGGGTGATAAAACGTGTTGTGGCATCGGTACAAGTCATCGGGGGTGATGGCCCGGATGGATTCCACGGTCCCGGCAATATCAATCCGGGCGGGGTGGTAGTGGTACAAGGCGCGCATCAGGTTGGAATGCAGGCGGTCGCCCGGCATGTCGAGATACATGCGGATTTCCTGTTCGATAATTCCCTTTTCTTTCTCCACGTTGTCCTCGGTAAAGTATGGCCGCTGCACGAAATCGAGCAGGACCTCCAGATTCGCGGACACCTCCGAGGTGGTGGAGAAGAGGAAGGTCGTCGAGGTATAGTCGGTATAGGCGTTCGATGAAGCCCCCAGCCGCGCAAAGTCATCAAAGACGTCGCCGCCGTCCTGCTTTTCAAACATCTTGTGTTCCAGAAAATGAGCAATGCCGTCGGGCACCTTCATTTCGAGGTCGGACCCGGGGACCCGGAAATGGTTGTCAATCGAACCGTAGCGGGTGGCGAAGGTGGCAAAAGTTTTCTTAAAACCCGGCCGCGGAATAACCACCACGTCCAACCCGGATTCGAGCCGGTGGCGATAGGATTTTTCCCCGAGCTCGGGGCGCTCGAACGCTTCCAGCTTAGCCATCCTGGGCTTCCCCCTGTCCTTCTCCGTCTGCGGTCAGAAAATGCACGGTGTCGAGCCTAATCTTTTCCGCCACGGCCTGAATATCCGAGATGGTGACCCTCTCCAGAGCTTGCATCAACCGTCGTCCGGTCATGCCGTTTCCCACCAGCACGTGTTCCAGTTGACGCCCCACAATCTGGCTGGGCGAATCCTCCTCGGACAAAATGTCATTGCAGAAGGCTTTCAAGGTGAAGGCCATTTCCTCGGCGGAAATGGCTCCGGCCTGCATCGCCTCCAACTGCTGATCGATGATCCGGCGCACTGCGGAATAGTCGTCAAACTCGATCCCTGCCCCAATGACCATCAGTGCCAGCGGGGCGTCGAGGCGCGCGAAAGCGTAATATGCCAGACTGTGCTTTTCACGCACATTGACAAACAACTTGGAATGCGGAAACCCTCCGAGCACACCAGCATACATCATCAATGCGGGATACTGGGGATCGGCAGCGGAAATCCCGGTTCCAAACCCCATGTTGACTTTCCCCTGCCGCACGGCCTGACGTTCAATGACCTCCTGCCCGTCATGTCGGGGTACAAACGGAATAATCGGCGTCAGCGGCTGCCGAAAGCCCTGCCATTGTTTGTGAACATAGTCTTCGATGCGGCTGGGATCGACATCGCCCACGACAAATAGCAGCGACGGCAAGGTGGTTTTAACCGACTGGTAATAATCCAGCAGCTCGCTCCCGGTTATATTCTCTACATCCGCAATCGTTCCCAGTTTGCGGAGCCCAAACCGTCGGCCGTCGGCAAGAATTTCGACCAGGCGGCTCATCGCGTATTGTCCCTTGTCATTAATCAGCGCCTGTATTTGGCGTTTCAGCAAAATCTTTTCTTGCTGCACGATTCCCGGATCAAAGCCATCCGGTCCCAAGTGCGGATCGCTCGAGACCTCACTCAAGAAATCCAACGCTTGGCGCAAGGTGTCGGGGTGCCCGGGCAAAAACCGCCCATTGATGACTTCCAAGTGCATAGACAGCAGTTGCTTGTCGGCCACCTTGCCCACTTCCGCCCGAAAGCTGGCGCCATACAGCTCTTCCAGTTCGCGTTCAATGGCAACGAGAGACGGCCAGCGACGCGTCCCTCGCCGCAGCACATGAGGCAACAGTGCGCCTTTGGCGGCATCTTGCGGGGTCAATTCATTTATCCAAAACGCATGCAGCGTGATGGTTTTAAAGCGTGGGGTGGGATAGCAATACCACCCGATTCCGTTTTGAAATTCCCCGACGAAGCCATCTTCCGTGTAGCCGCCCGACGTCACCAACTAATCCCTCCCCGTTATCGTGCCCACAGCGGGCATTTGCTTCCTGGCTTACACGGCGACCTCGGTCCCTTTGACAATGGCCAGCAGTTCCTCCGCCAAGAGGGTCTCCTTTTCCATCAAGGCCAGTGCCAAACGGTTAAGGGCAATACGGTGGGTGCTGAGAATCTGTTTCGCCCGTTGATATTGTTGGGTGACAATATCCCGCACTTCGCGATCGATGGCCGACGCCACTTCCTCGCTGTAGTCACGCTCCCGACCAAAATCGCGTCCCAAAAAGATTTGGTCCTGACGCTGACCAAAGGTCATGGGGCCCAGATTTTCCGACATCCCGTACTCGGTTATCATTTGACGCACTACCGCCGTCGATTTCTCCAGGTCGTTCTGGGCCCCGGTCGAGACTTCCCCGAAAACGAGTTCTTCGGCCGCCCGTCCCCCTAACGCCATGGCGACCTGGTCGATCATCTGGGCTTTGGTCACTAAATACCGATCCTCTTGCGGCATCGGCATGGTATAGCCCATGGCCATGCCGCGGGGGATGATGGTAACCTTGTGCACCGGATCGCCGTTAGGCACCAGCATCCCCACCAAGGTGTGTCCGGATTCGTGAAAGGCCACCGCCCGCTTCTCTTTTTCGGAAATCACGCGCGTCTTTTTTTGTGGGCCGGCCATGACCCGCTCCGCGGCTTCTTCAAAGTCCTTGAGGTGAATCCGCCGTTCATGGCCGCGCGCCGCCAACAGCGCGGCCTCATTGGCCAGGTTGGCTAAATCGGCGCCCGTATAACCCGGCGTGCGCTTGGCGATAATCTCCATGTCCACATCGTCATCTATCGGCTTGTTCCGCGTGTGCACCTTCAAAATCGCTTGCCGGCCTTTGACATCGGGTTTGTGCACCACAATCTGGCGGTCAAACCGCCCGGGCCGCAACAACGCCGAATCCAGAACATCCGGGCGATTGGTGGCGGCGATGACAATAATCCCCTCGTTCACCCCAAACCCGTCCATTTCCACCAGCAATTGATTTAGCGTCTGTTCCCGCTCATCGTGTCCCCCGCCGTAGCCAGCACCCCGCATTCGTCCGACTGCATCGATTTCGTCAATGAAGATAATGCAGGGGGCGTTTTTTTTGGCTTGGTCGAACAAATCGCGCACGCGGGAGGCCCCCACCCCGACAAACATTTCCACAAAATCGGACCCGCTGTCCGAAAAGAAGGGGACCCCCGCCTCGCCGGCAACGGCCCGCGCCAAAAGCGTCTTGCCGGTGCCGGGTGCGCCCGACAGCAACACCCCCTTGGGGATGCGCGCGCCCAGTTCCAGGTATTTCTTGGGATAGCGCAAGAAATCGACGATTTCGGCGAGTTCATTTTTTTCCTCTTCGACCCCGGCGACGTCTTCAAAGGTGACCCGGCGCCGATCTTCGGTATGCAGCCGCGCCCGGGATTTCCCGAACTGCATTACCCGGCTGCCGCCCCCCTGGGTCTGGTTGAAAAAGAAATACAGCATGAACACAATCATAAGCACCGGCAGCACGTTTGAAATCAAGGTAATCCACAGCGAGTTGGTCGAGGGCCGCAAGATGGTGACGGTGACATGGTCCCCCACCAGTTGATTGGCAAGCGGTGCCGTGCCTTCCGTCGCATAGGTGGTTTGAAAGCGTTTGCCCGTGGTCGTGATGGCCGTCACCACATGACTTTGGGGATCAAGTTGCGCCTGGGCCACTTGGCCGCTGCCCGCCATCTTCAACAGCTGGCTGTACGATTCGGTAGGAACCGCTGCCTGGGGGCTGTTGGTCAGCTCCCATAGCGTCGAAACCAAAAGAATTGCAAAGATAACTGTCAGCACCCCGCGCAACCACCGGTTGGTCACACCTGCCACTCCTTCCGCACCCGCCTGTAGCGTTCGGGCATAAACACCAACCCCGCCGGACCCGGCAGGGATTTTTATATTATAGCACAGGACGCCGGTCGGCAGGAGATTCACAAACCGGCTCAAACTTTATGATCCAAGCCGGCCTGCCCACTTCCGCCCGAGCGTCTTCCGCCACCACCAAGCCCGCCACCGCCAAGATTGGCGCGCCGACCTCAGGGCCGCCGACCACGATCGGCCACCCCGCCCGCAGGGCGCGCGGAACCTTCCGGTCGACAAACACATCCTGCAGCTTTTTCGTGTGGCCCTGTAACCCCAGCGGTCGAATCCGGTCGCCCGGACGCCAGGCCCGCACCCAGGGATGTGGCCATGCTCCTAAACCAATATACGTCATTCCGCTTTGGGGAGGATCACCGAAAATGTGTTGGGTGACCTCAATCCATCCATTACCCCATCGTGTCCGTCCCGGACTGACAGCCCACGGCCGGTTGCCCCAAGACTGCGCGCCCCTCTCGCGGGTCACCCGGATGCCCCCGTCCTGCTCGCGGACAAGGCGCCAGTTCCGCGGCCAATGTTCCAGCCCGTCCTGCCGGTGCCGTCGGTCAAGCCGCACCCCCCGGATCCGGGCCACCCGTCCCAAAATGTCGGACAGCACCACCGGGGGCAGCCGGTTTGCCAGGGGAGGCATAATAAACGGATCCTGGGCTGCATCCAATCCGTGGGCGGACAAATACGCGTCGGCTTGCTCCCGAATCAAGCCGTACGCCTCATCGGCCCGTTCGGCTAATCCTGCCAAGGCATCGCGAACCCGCGGGTTAACCGTCGCTTGCAGCAGCGGCATGATGTCGTGGCGCAGCCGGTTGCGCAGCCATCGCCGATCCTGGTTGCTGGGATCCTCAATCCACGGAATATTGCGCGACCGCAAGTAGTCTCGCAACGTCTCCGGCTCAAACCGCAGCAGAGGGCGGAGCACGCGTCCGGCCACCGGACGCATGCCCCGCAACCCCTCAATCCCGGTGCCCGTCAGGATCCGCATCAAAACCGTTTCGGCCTGGTCGGCCCGATGATGGGCCACAACAATCGGCACCCTCGGTCCTAGCGCGCCCGCCTCTGCCGTGAGGGCCTCATACCGCACCCGCCGGGCCGCCATTTCCAGACTTTCGCCGCGGGCGGGTTCGACCCGGACGGTCACCACGCGCACCAATAGCCCCAGCCGGGCCGCGACCGTTGTCACCACCCAGGCGGCCTCCCGTCCCGATTCCGGCCGCAACCCGTGATCGACATGAACTGCTTTCACCGCGGTCGGCCAGACCTCGCCAAGCGCTGTCATCAGTGCCAGCAGAGCCATCGAGTCGGCTCCGCCGCTTACGGCGGCGAGCAGCGCATCGCCCGGGTTCCATAACCGTTTCGATTCGATGAGAAACGCGCGCTCCAGCGGGTGCATAACGGCCATCGCCCCCACTGCCAGTGTAGCGCAGGAACGGTCGCCTGGCAAAATGCGCGGGCCGGCTAGCGGCGGCGCCGCCCACGCAAGGAAACCGGGGCGATGGGCTGCCATGTGGCCGGAGCCGCGCTGGCGGCGGATCGCCCCGGACGATGGCCGGACCGCACCTCAATCACCATCACGGAGGCGTCGTCCCGTCCGTCGCGGTGGTCGCCGAGCATATAACTCAAGATGGTTTCGGCCATCGTCTGGGGTTCAGCTCCGGGAAGTTTCTCCAAAAACTGGCGTAAGCGCTCTTCCCCCTGGTCTTGAAAGTATTCGAGCACCCCATCGGTGACCAGCACCACCCAGTCGCCCGGCGCAATCGTATGGTAGACCGGGCTGATGCTGACGTCATTGACGATCCCCACCGGCAGACTGTGCGCCCGAATGATTTCCACGCGCCCGCCCCGTCGCAAAAACGTCGGCGCGGCCGCCACTTTCACCAGTTCCACGCCGTGTGCCGTGCGATCCAGCAGAACCAGGTCCAAGGTGGCAAAGTGATCATCCACCGAGCGCAATAAGAGGGTGGTATTGACGGCGCGGACGGCCAGCACCTGAGAAAATCCGGCTAACAACAACTGCTCCAGCAGCGACATGGCGGTACCGCTTTCCCAGGCCGCCCGGGGACCGACCCCCATCCCGTCCGACAGACCGAATACCACCCGTCCCGGGGACAGTTCCCGAACGAGACCGGTATCGCCGGTGACTACCCCGCCCCGCCGCGGACGCTGCGCCACACCCACCGCGTAGCCCAAGAAAAATTGCGACCGCCCCCGCCGCCGGGGTTGCGTCAGATCCTGCCAATCCTCCGCCATCTCTCCCACCAGTTGTGACAGGCCGGTCAGTTGCAGTTCCGCCAGCGCCCGGCTTTCCCTGATCCGAAGGGCGACCTGGGCCCGCTCGCGTTCTCTGTTGGCAGCCAGATTGACGGCGTGCGCCACCGTGTCGGGACGGATGCAGCGACGCGCCAAGTCGCCGCGCAAATGTTGCGACGTGACCACCTCCGTCGCCGCGTTGGCGGTCAAATCGACTACTCCGCGGTATGAGCGGTAAAAATTCTCCTCCCAGCAGGACCGGCGCAATGAACACGTTTTGCATACCGTGGTGACGACCGTTTCCACCAAATGGGTCTCCGCCTGCGGAGCCTCTTCCTCGATGCGAAAGGCCCGCGCCATTTCCGCCATGACCGCCGCGATGCGTTTCAAGCGGTCCGGCAAAGTATTCATTTCGCGTCCCGTCAACAAGGCCCGAACCCACTGGCGGGCAATCCCGAGGTAGGCATCCGGCAGCAATTCCGCGCCCGCAGCCGCGACCCCCAGCGACAGCCAAAACGTCGTCAAGGCGGGCGGCAGGCGCACCAGCACCGCGTAGAGCAGCACACCCACCACCAGGCCCGGCGGTCCCCATCGCCAATGCCGGGTACCGGCCCACCCCGCCAGAGTGCCCCCGGCCACCAAAATCCCCACCCCGCCAGCCGGGTCGCTCCCGCGCACCGCCAGCGTAATGCCCAAGGTCGCCCCCGCCACCGCTCCACCGGCCGGCCCGGCCAGCACCGCCGCCCCCACGGTCATCAGCCCGCCTAACATCAGGGCCGGTTCCACCGGCCCCCACACGTATCCATCCAACCCGGCAATGAACGCGCCCAGGGCGGCCAAGACCAACAGCAAAGTGCCCTGGTCTCCGGTTCCTTCCGCAAGCCGCTCGCATTGCGCGTTAGCCGCCAGGTAGAGCATGAGCGCTCCGACCGCCATGATCCCCACCGCCACTTCGGAAAAGATCGAAGGGGACTGCCCGACGCCGTACACACTGCCGGCTCCTAGGCCCACCACGGCCCACTCGGCCCATCGGCGGTGCTTGCCACGCCACGGCAGGGGAACCGCCAGGCTCGCCGCCAGCAAGGTTCCCGCCGCCGCCCATGAAACCCCCATGACGGTCCCAGCCAGAGCGCCGCCCAGTGCTGCCGGATACAGTTGGCGCCAGCGGCGCCATACCATGATCAGAAGAATCCAGGCGAACGGGGCGTCATGACGGTAAATCATGGCTTGTCCCAGAATCCACGCCAGGAATCCGGTCAACAGCCGGATTTGCCATAGATAGGGAACCCAGGCGGACCCGCCCCTTTGCGGTCCGCCGGCTCGCTTGTCGCCCAGAACCGCTTCACCCGCCATCGCCGAACCCCCTCCGCAGTGGATAGGCCGACTCTAGCAAAACGCATCGCGTATTATATGCCACACGATGGCAGGCATGAGGAAAACTTCTCGACAGAAATTGTGGCATCACGAGCCGCAGCGAATTTTTCGTCCGATCCAGAGAGTCTTTGGAAAACGACAGTCAACGCCGCCCAACGGTTGACGGCAGCGATTGCGGGTCTGGCACCGCTCCCCGCGGCAAAGCGCTCGCTGTGTTGGGTCCGCGGGCTTGATGGCCCGAAACGAACCGCCGCGCTGGCTTCGCGCCGCGCGCAGACCGGACGCGGCGTCTTACTCCGGTTGGTCGAGAATCTGACGCAGATAGCTCAGCACATCGTCGCGCAAATCGGCCCGGTTAAGCGCCGCCGCGATGGTGGCCTTGACGAAACCGAACTTTTCTCCCACATCGAAACGAGTGCCGCGAAACGGCACCGCGATCAGTTGTCCCTGGTGTGCCAGCACGTCGAGCGCATCGGTCAACTGAATCTCCCCGCCCGCCCCCGGTGCCACATCGCTTAGCGCGGAAAACACGGCTGGGTCTAAGACGTATCGTCCCATCACCGCCAGGGGGCGCTCTCCCACCAGATGGACGGGCGGTTTCTCCAGCAGACTGTCAACCTGGATGGTGCCATCGGCCAGGGATTTTCCGAAGACGATGCCGTAACGACTCGCCTCGTCCACCGGCACCTCTTGCACTGCCACCACCGAAAGGCCGGAACGCCATTTGTCGATGAGCTGGCGCAAGACCGGAGTCGGGCCGGTCATCACATCGTCTCCCAGCAACACCCCAAATGGCTCTCGGCCGATGTGCCGGCGCGCGGCCAGGACTGCGTGACCTAGACCCATCGGAATTTTTTGGCGGATAAAATGAATGTCGGCCGCTATGCGACTGACGTCTTGCACCACCATCAGCAAATCCGTTTTGCCCTTTTCCCGCAGAAATTCTTCGAGCTCGGGAGCCCGATCGAAATGATCCTCGATACTCCCTTTATCGCGCCCGATAACCACGAGCAAATCGTCAATTCCGGAAGTCACGGCTTCTTCCACGATGAGTTGAATGGTTGGCGTATCGATTAGGGGAATCATCTCTTTGGGCTGTGCCTTGGTCGCCGGCAAAAATCGCGTGCCCAGCCCGGCTGCCGGTATGACTGCTTTATGGATCCCCATAGCGCCTCCTAAAAATGGTATGGTCAGTCGGCCTGTTCTTGCTCCATGGGCAGGGACCGTTCCGGCCGTTAGAGCAAATGATCGTGTCTGCCCTCCTTCAGCGCCTGCACCACCTGGCGCACATCCTGGCTCCGTTCCGGCGACAAAATCAACACCGCGTCCCGGGTCGCCACCACGTAGAGGTCCTGGACCCCCACAAATGAGACCACCGGCCCGTCGCTTATCGCCGTCACATTTTTTGAATCGACAAAAATGGCGTGCCCGTGCGCGGCGCTTTGCTCGTCATTGCGCGGCAAGTGGCGGGCCAAAGCGGCAAACGTGCCTACGTCGTCCCACCCGATGTCGGCCGGCAATACAAACACCTGCGGCACCTTTTCCATGATTCCGTGATCGATTGAGACTTGCGGAATCTCAGCAAACACGGTGTCGAGGCGGTCGGGCTGTTGCACCAAAGTATCGACCGCCCGGGCAATCTCGGGCAGATGCTGCGCCACCGCCTCCAAGAATTCCTGGACTCGAAATACGAACATCCCGGAATTCCACAAAAAGCGTCCTGATTTCACCATATCTTCGGCCACTTCCATCGGAGGCTTTTCCACAAATCTCCGCACTTCCAGGATGTTCGGGTCGCCAAAGGCCATGCCGTTGCGCTCGATATAGCCGTAGCCGGTTTCGGCATGACTGGGAACCACGCCAAACGTGTAAAATCCCCCCATCATCTCGGCGGCATCTAGCGCCTGTCCGGCCAACCAGCGGAAATGAATGGGTTTTTGAATGAGATGGTCGGACGGGAGCACGATCATCACCCCGTCTTTATCCCGCTGGGCGATGTGTGCTGCCACCCAGGCAATCGAAGGAGCCGTGTTGCGCCCGACGGGCTCCCCGAGAATTTGTGATTCCGGGATGTCGGGCAGGTTGCGCCGAACTTTCTCCACATAGTCACGGCCCGTTACCACCCAAGTATGGGCATCATCCACCAAAGTTTTTACCCGATCCCGCGTGGTGCGAATCATGCTTTCATTGCCGACCAACGTCAAAAATTGCTTGGGATGCATCATCCGGGACAACGGCCAGAACCGTTCCCCCCGTCCTCCTGCCAAAAGCACCAGCCAGCGTGCCATAGGATTTCCCCTTATTCGCGCCGGTCGTCTCGCCGGTGGGTAACCCAGTCCGCCGAAAACCCGCCCAACGCGTCTCTCAGGTCCGGCTCCGACGCCGGCCGAGTTTGTCTGCAACCGTGTGCAGTGCAATTACGGTATAGATTGTAACAATGTCTTCGGATTTCGCACAGAACTTTTCGGCATTCGGCATATCCGGCAAGAGGCAAGTGGCAGGTGCACCGTGTCCACCATAATTTCCCGCTCCGCGATGGACTGGAGCCGGTTGTGCGACGCGCAGATGAATGGTCGAGCCGCACAGCCGGGCCATCCCGCACGGGCCGGGGGTTGACCAAGGTTCGCCCCGCCCCGATTGGCACGGGAGCGGCCCGGGCACCGTCGCACCACCAACCCTGCTCGCCAAGTCACAGCAATAGCCCTCACAGGCGGGCACCAGCGGAAATCCACGGCGCATCCGCTGCCTTGCGGCGGGATGCGGCGGCCCGTACTGTCGTGGCCGTTCCCACCCCGCCGGAGGGTCCCCATCAGCAGAGACGAGGTACGGCGGATCGTCCCTAACTGGATCCAAGATCTCCGGCTGATTGGGATGGCGGGTGTCAGGCCTCGGCCGACACTGCGGCCGGGGCCCCGGCAGGGCAGGAGTTAAGATGGTCGCTCGCCATAACGCCCGTATCGGCCGAAAAGACGCAATGCCTGAAGACATTGCGGGTGCATCAAGCTCTGGCCGCAAACGGTGCGACTCATGCGTGGCGATCCGTCTCCCTGCCCGGCTCAACGCACCCGTTCGGTCCAAGGATCCGGGTTATCGTCCCATGCCTTGATATCATCGGAATTCGCCACCAAAAAGAGCTCCGGGCCTGCCTTTACCAACCGTGAAATACTGTGACCCGGTCCCCCATCAATCACGTTGTTGTGGATGTACCACAGGGTGCGACGAACCTTCGGCCACGACACCGGTTCCACGGTTTGTTGCGCCAGCCGCGACTGGATTTCGTGCGGGTCACGGGTGATAAAACCGTCCATCCCGCTAATCCACGGAATCGTCGGGCGGTTCCAGACGAGATCGCGGAAAGCCGCGGTTAAACATGGCAGCGCGCGAGCCATCAAACGGCAATGTGATGGAATCCCCGCCGGAACCGGGGCGGTATGGACTCCGCCGCGCCTTAGCAACACTCGCACGGAGTCAAGGTCATCGCGCGTGCCCGATAACAGATGCGTACGCTCCCCATAAGTCGCCGAAACATAAACGCAATCCCCGAACCGATCCCGCAACCACCTCGTCAACGTTTCCATCTCCCACCCCAAAACCGCCATCATGGTTCCGTGATAGGCAAATTGTTCCATGCATCGCGCGCGCGCCAGAACCGCTCGGTATCCCTGGTCGCGGCTTAACGCGCCCGAGACCACGGCGGCCGCAAACTCCCCCAAACTAATGCCTCCCGCGGCCACGGGCTCAAAGCCCAAATCGGTTAAGCCTTCAAATCCTCCAACGCTGGTCGCAATCAAGGCGAGTTGTCGCTCGACTTGCGACGAGGCGGCGGTCACCGCCGACACGGGCGGAATCCATTGCCCGCACAATTCAGACGCCTCGGCGAGAGCTCGGCGGATAGCCGGATGGTGAGCCGATTTATCGTCCAATCGCCAATCACCCTGGCCGGGAAAGATGACGACGCCTTGCTTTGGTCGGCGAGGTTTAAGACCCGTCATCCCCATACCTCCCCAATGCAATCGTGGCGTTTTGTCCGCCAAGTCCAAAGGAGTTGGACAACGCCAGCTTAACGGACCCCCGGCGCGGGGTTTGAACGATGTCCAGTGGACAAGCGGGATCGGGGGTTACACAACCAACCGTTGGGGGAATCAGTTGCTCACCAAGAACCTTCACCGTCACCACCGCCTCCAACGCTCCAGCCGCTCCGAGCAAATGTCCCACGCTTCCCTTGATGGAGGATACCGCGGGCGATGTGCCTACGACCTGGGCAATGGACATCCATTCTGACCGATCTCCCACCACCGTGGCCGTACCATGCGCGTTGACGTAGTCAACCTGTTGCGGATCTACACGGGCATCATCGAGGGCCTGCTGCATGGCCCATTGTTGGCCATGCCCGTCAACAGCCGGGGCCGCCGGATGTTCACCGTCCCCCGCCGAGCCATAACCCAAAACGACGGCGTGAGGCGTCACTCCCCGGCCCAGCGCAATATCCTCACGCTCCAGAACCAGTATCGCCGCACCCTCCCCCATCACCATTCCGGAACGGTCAACATCAAATGGGCGGCACGCCTGCTCCGCATCGGGAACCATGGACAAGGCCCGGGCTTGCATCAGCCCCGTCACCATCTCGGGAATAAAGAGCGCCTCCGAGCCACCCGCCAGGACAACGTCAACCCGGCCCGCCCGAATGAGATCCAAAGCCACGCCTAAAGCATCGGTCCCCGCGGCGCACGCTGTCGATACCGTCAAATTTACGCCATGCAAAGAGAATTCCATGGCAATCCGGGCCGCAGCCATATTGGGGATAAAGGCTGGCACAAAAAATGGCGAGAGTCTTTCGCCCGCTTCGTAGCTTAGTGTTCCCAAACGAAATGTACCGAGTCCGCCGACCGCGTTGCCGATTACCACGCCTATGCGATGCGCCGGGATAACGGATTCAGGATTGTCGGCTTGGGCC
The DNA here is from genome assembly GCA_021797825.1 of Bacillota bacterium. Taxonomy (GTDB): domain Bacteria; phylum Bacillota; class Sulfobacillia; order Sulfobacillales; family Sulfobacillaceae; genus JAJZZA01. The sequence continues at coordinate 25,117 of JAJZZA010000013.1, forward strand.
AGCGCCTCTTGTGCGGCCACCAAGGCAAATTGGACAAACCTGTCCGTTTGCCGCACCACGCGCGGCGATAAATTGAACGCTGCGGGAAAGTCAATAGGTGCCCCCACCACCGGGCGGGGAGCAAGATCCGGCAACAAGCGAAAGGCCCTTCCCCCTTTCACCAACGCGTTCCACAGAACCTCAACCCCCTGTCCGAAGGGAGTCACTGCCCCCATGCCGGTCACGACCACTTTACACACGGATCGCGTCACCCCCCCGAGTTTCCCAACATCCCGCGCTAGATCTCATTGTTTTCAAAATTAACAGCCAATTATATCCGTGATCACGTCCTTTTTTTTGGGCGCAAATCGGCATTTGGCCCTTAACCAGGGCGTGTTCCCGCGGCAACCAGCCGGTTGCGTCGGCCGCCAAGTTTCGCCCCGGGGGGTCCCCTCGGCAAACCAGACGCTCATCTTATCGGGACAGCGATGCGGTCATCTGCATGAAATCTTCGGACCGATTCCCAATGGGCCCCATAATCTCTAACCGTCCGCCTGTTTCCTTGCGGAAGTTTGCCACGTTGCCACGCGAGCTCATTTCGCGTGGTGTTAGCCTGGGCAATGCGATGTCGGCACCCGCCGCGACGGTTTGGCGGAGCCACCGATGACGAATCCGCATCGGATCGGGTCAACAAAACACCCGGAAATGACGCCGATCCCCGTCGGATGGTCAGCTTGGCCTCCGCACCCGCCTCCTGATTTTTCAGACGGACACACACCTTTTGTCCGCCTGGCCAGACGATTGGGACAATCTCCTCGCTCGGCTGGATTTGCTACGCCGAGTCCGGTCATGCCCCGGCTAGTCTTCAATCACCGCTTGCCCCTCATCGAGCAAAAACGCCTGATGAATCCGGCGCAAGGCATGTTCCGCCTTGTCGCGGGCCACGATGCAGGAAATCTTGACTTCTGAAGTTCCAATCATTTGAATATTGATGCCAGCCCCCGCCAACGCTTGAAAAACTCCGGCGGCCACCCCGGGCCGTCCCAGCATGCCCGACCCCACGGCGGAAACCTTGGCCACACTGCGATCAACCACCACATCCCTCCCGTTGACATCCGGCAAACAGGCGCGGGCCACCTCTTCCGCCGCCGCCGCATCCTTGTCTTCCACGGTAAATGCGATGTCGTTCAAATGATCATGAGACAAGGCTTGAAAGACCAAATCGACGTTGATGCCTCGTTGCGAGAGCCGGGAAAACAGCAGGGCGGCCACCCCGGGAGCATCCGGCACCCCGACCAATCCCACTTTCGCGATGTGGCGATTGATGGCGACGGCCGTAACCGCCGGTTTGACCCCCGGGGTCCGGTTGGAAATTATGGTGCCCCCGGAGTCTGAAAAGGTGGACCGGGCGTGGATAACCACGTCGTGACTCTTGGCATAGGCCACCGCCTGCGTCTGCAAGACTTGTGCGCCTTGGCTGGCTAATTCCATCATCTCGTCAAACGACAGCGTCCGCAACGGAACGGCCGAAGGAATAATGCGCGGATCGGCGGTAAAGACGCCGGCCACATCCGAGTAGATCTCGCAGCGGTCCGCATCCAGCGCCCCGGCCAGAGCAATCGCGGTCAAGTCCGACCCGCCCCGCCCCAAAGTGGCAATCGAATGGTCTGGCGCCACCCCCTGAAATCCGGTGACCACCGGGGTCGTCCCATGCTCCAGCGCATGCCGAAGAGGGGTCGGATCGATATGCAAAATCCGCGCCCGCCCGTAGTCGGCAGTGGTCGCCAGTCCAGCTTGCGCCCCGGTAAATGATTGGGCCCGAATCCCTTCGGACTCCAAGCACATCGCCAGCAACGCCGCCGACTGCATCTCGCCTGTCGCCAGCAAGGCATCGAGCTCCCGGGGGGTAGGCTGGGCAGTCACGGCATAGGCTTTCTCCACCAGATCATCGGTCGTGTCCCCCATCGCCGAAACCACGATCACCAGTTGCTGGCCGTCCTCCAGGCCCTCGCGGATTTTCTTGGCCACCCCCTGAATGTGATGAATCGACGCCAGCGAGCTCCCCCCAAATTTCTGCACGATTAACATGAACGTTCCCCCGCCCCACTGTGTTGTGCTGCTGGATGCAGTTTCCCCCTCTGCCGGCCGTGTCACCGCCAGCATTGATTGTGGTCATGCTCGGCATGACGCAACCGCCAACCGCCAGCCAGAACTCATTAATTGCCATCATATCAAATCACCCCGAAACCGGGGAATGCTATTGTCGTCTCTGAGTTTGTGGCGAATGGCAATCTCCCAGAGCATGCCGCACGCGCTGGGAGACACGGGGCTGGTTTCGTATCGGGGTACCGAAACGACTCCTTCCTATCGCAAGAAGTTCATCCGCAGTGCCGGTTTCTCCGGTGGTGCTCGGCAATCCCTCATGAAAAGGTTTGACCGTTGCGCCCGGTAAAGCGTGCCCGATTACCCTAGCTACCGTCCGCATTCGGCGCATCAATCACCGCGGGTGACCCGCGCCGAGGGAGTCAAGATAGTCCAGGCCCCCGGCGGATCGTGCTGGCATACCCATCCGCATGGTCGGATGCCTCCTGTGAAAAAAGAATACTCATACACCATATGGTAGTACAATGTGGGCCGTGGACCCAAATGTAGAACACCCCTGACCCATCAATGGCCCCCATTTTTGATCCGTGTGGGTGCCCCGAACCCGGGGCATGGGTGTCTCTTAGGCTATCTCCTGGCTCGGCAAGCCCCGCAAGGTCCCGTGAAACCGGTTGCCCTCTTCCACTGGGCGATGAATGCATCACCCGACGCCGGAGGTGGCCATGGTGTACAAACGGGTACTCAAGCAGACCCATCTCCAGCGGCCCGATCGTGCCAAACCAGCAAAATATTCCGGGAAGCGTGCCGAGCTGCGCGAATCGTTATGGGAGATAGGTAATAGGGGTTGCATGACGTCGTTGGGTGATCCGGTCTGTTGTCCGTCGCAAGGATCTCCATCAAGTGAAGCGATTAGCTGCTCCGCTAATGACCTGGCCGCGTGCAGTCCTCACCACGATGGCGAATCCCTCGGTCAACGCGGCCGCTGGTCCGGCATCTGCTCGTCGCGTCCGATCGACATCCGCTATGACCCCGCTGACCCCCGCTGGGGTGGTTGCGCTGGCGACTAGTCGTGGACACCGGCGAAGGTGACGATGCCTTAGCCGCCTACGTAGGACGCTTGGCGGAATCGAAGCTGATTGCCTCGCCCGGTCTGCGCGCGTCGTACAGTCAGATTGGATACAATCTCGCGGGACGGACCATCGAGAACGTGATCCACTTGACCTATGAGCGCGCCATCGCGTCTTTGGTCCTGGAGCCGCTCGGCCTGGCGCACAGCCTCTTCGTCCGCGATGACACCATGGCCCGACGATTCGCCGTCGGGCACAATCCGGATGACGATGGCACCCTCGACGTGGCGCATCCATGGCGGCATTTCCGTGCTGACAATCCGGGAGTCGGCCTCGCGTCTGCGGTGGCAGACCAGATTCGGTGGGCTCGCTTCCATCCGGGAAAGATCGCATCGCAAGCAACGGTCGAGTCCTGCCGGCCGGGCTTCGCCGACAGATTCAGGACCCCCAATCGCGTTGCGCCGCAGTACACTGGGCGACGCTTTGGAAATCGGTCGGTTTCTGCGTGACGTCAGCGACGTGCGCACGGTCGGGCATGAGGAATCGGCCACCGGTCAGTTCGCTGAGCTACTTCTGGTTCCTGCCAGGAACTTCGCCGTCGTGACCCTGTCGAACGCCCACCCGGCCGATACCCGTTTAACCAAGCGGTCGTCCGGCGAGCGCGCGAAACGTCCGTTGGCGTCGTCGAGCGGGATGCCGAACCGATCTCGTATGACGAGAGACGAGCCCGGGAGATCGCGAGCCGATATGAGAACGATGCCAGGCAGCTTGTCATCCGTACGGACGGAGCCCGGTTGACGCTGGAAGTCGAGATCAAACCCGAAATCCGTGCGGCGGCTCCCACCACGCTGCCGCCGGACTATCCCCCGGCAGTCATGGGCCTGCTGCCTGGAGACGGCGATGCATTGGTCGTCATCAGCTGTGGCCTCATGAGGCAACGGGGATTTTTTACCCGGGACACGCACAGCAGCATTGGGAAGGTCGAGCTGGCTGGTCGGCTGTTGCATCGCTCGCGGGTGGAGTAACAGACCCGTTGCCGTTTACAACCGTGGCGTAAAATAATGGGTTGTTTGCCATCTGCTAGGGTTGGATGGGCTCCGACCTCATCTCAAGGGATTCAACCTGTTTTGTGCAAAATCTGGTTGGTTGGGCCTTCGGAATAATTCGCTGTATTGCGCAAAAGATGGTTAGAATAGCTGCGTGATTCGCGTGGCCTTCATATACCCTCGGGCCAGACAGCCCCGTAGCGCTCACAGCTTTTGGGCTAAACATAACTTTTCGTATTAATAACCTTGGCATTGACGGTCAGCCGAATACGTGGCCAAAAATTCATCAACAATTGATGAGAACGAGACTGCCAGAGACCGGTCATTATGCATGAGATGCCCATTGCGGTGGTGATGTGCCGAGGGGTTCAGCGGGCCGGGACCAGTGCAAGGGTGCTCCCTCTAGTACCAGTGGTGGGAGAACGCGTCTTGCCGGTCCCCACGAAGTCATTTCCACTGATCCGAAGTCCTCATCGTGTGCCGGGGCGATACCGGTATCCGGTGTGGTCGCCTGGCGAGACATCAGCAGTGCGGCGATTCGGGCAAGGGAAGTACGCGCGACGAAGCCTTTGCCCGTCTTGAGTCGTTCCCGAAGTCCTCGTGCAACGGTAGCCGCCAGCACATAGCCGGTAGCATGGTCCAATGCTTGTACCGGCAAGGGCCTTGGCTGATCGCTTCCAAACTGACGGGCGCCTGCCAACGCGATGCCACAGCTCATCTGCACCAGGCTATCGAAGCCGCGCCGCGCGGCCCAAGGCCCCGTCCAGCCGTAGGCATCGAGAGACACATCAATCAGGCCGGGGTGGATGCTCTGTCGCGTCGCTGGGTCGAACCCAAGTGTGGCAAGCGCATCAGGCCGGTAGCCATGGACTACCACGTCCGCGCCCCGCAACAGGGCTTCGAAGCGGGAGCGGCCGTGCGCCGTCTTGAGATCCAACCGGGCGCAGCGCTTCCCGAGTGTCACCTCCGGGACCACGCCCGGTTCGTCCCAACTCGGTGGGTCGATCCGGAGCACCTCCGCTCCGAATCCCGCCAGCAGACGGGTCGCCACCGGCCCGGCCAGCACGCGGGTGAGGTCGAGCACCTTGACACCCATCAGCGGCCGCGATCGCTCCGGTTGCCACCCGAAATCGCCCCCGGTCGCGCCTGCTTCCATCCACACCAGCGGTTCCTTCGCCACGCTCTTGCCTTGCGGATGATCACGCCATGCTTCCGGGCTATACATGGCCGCCGCGCACCCTCCTTGCGCAATGATGGCAGTTTCCAGGTCGTCCTGATACCAGCCGCGCACCGCGGCACGTATCGCCGCCCGGTCCGGCCCAACTCCCAACACCGCAAGGGCCGCCGCGCGGTGATGCGGTGCGTTCGTGTGCAGGCGAATCCAGCCGTCGCGCGTTTCGTAATTGCCGGCGACGGGATCCCACAGGGAGGGCAAAGTCCATCCCTCCGGTTTGAGGGTCATGTCGAACCACATCGAAGCCAACCGCCGGTCTACGACAACGCCAGGCCTTTCGCCAAAGGCCTCCCCGATCAATTCGGCGACGAACAGCGCGGCCGTTCCGATGGAAGCTACCGCAAAATCTGTGACTGCAAAGGCAGAAGGTAACCCCCCAGTACCCTCGATCGCAACCGTATTGCCATCTTCTCTGCGTCCCCCAAGGTCGGTCCATATGTCTTCGAGAAAATCCCGGGCTGTATCCATCGCGACTCCTCCCAAACGATTGACGTGGATAAATCCTAAGGGTAAGATCATTAATCGTCAATCTTGATTGATAAAATCAATATACAGGAGGAGGAGACAGCGCGTTGGCCAATTACCTGAGCGCGGACGAAGCCGCGCGACGACTTGGCGTGTCGAGGTCAACGCTCTATTCCTATGTGAGCCGGGGTCTCCTGCGCGCGTACGCGGCCGACAATCCACACCAGCGCCGCTATTCCGCCGAAGCGGTCGAGCAACTCGCAACCGGGAGACGACGGGGACGGCGGCCCAAGGAGGTGGCCAAGGCAGCCCTTGACTGGGGCATGCCGGTCCTGGAATCAGCCATTACGGCCATTGAAGGCGGACGGCTGTTCTACCGTGGGCGCGACGCAATTCAGCTGGCCCGAACCGCCACGTTGGAGGAGACCGCCGCCCTCTTGTGGGAGATGCCGGTTGAAGCCGCCTTTCCCAACAATGTCGTGTGCCTTCCCAGCAGCCCAGTACCGCGCGTCGAGCTCCCAGACCGACGCGGTATCGCGCATCGCCTGCTGGCGCAATTTGCGGTGTGGGGAGACGACGATCACAGCGCCTTCTGGCAACCGGACGACGATCGGCTCGCGGAAGGCTGCGGTGCGCTGGTGCGCGTGCTGGCAAGCCTCATCGCTCGGGATCGGCCGGATGCCGCCCCAATTCACCGCCATCTCGCACGGGCCTATCGTCTCAATGACACGGGGACCGAGTTGATCCGCCGTGCGCTCGTGCTGTGCGCTGACCATGAACTCAACGCGTCCAGCTTCACCGTGCGGGTCATTGCGTCCACCGGCGCCGGGCTCGGCGCCGCCCTTAGTGGCGGGCTTGCGGCACTTTCCGGCGGTCGTCACGGGGGCATGACGGATCGCATCGAGGCTTTGTTCGATGCCATTGGCGACGGCGACCCCGTCCTTTACCTGCGCCGCCGACTTGACCGCGGCGAGGAGGTACCGGGGTTCGGTCATCCGCTGTATCCGGGGGGCGATCCGCGCGCCTCCGCGATGGGGATACCCCACCTGTCCTCACAAGCGGAGGCGATCCAGAACGCCATGGCGGAACTCACGGGTCGCATGCCCACCCTGGATTTCGCACTGGTCGCGTTGCGTCGTCATCTCGGCCTGCCAAGCGGTCTAGCCTTTAGCCTGTTCGCTCTGGGTCGCGCGACCGGCTGGATTGCCCACGCACTCGAACAGCGGATGAGCGGTAAACTCATTCGGCCCCGCTCTGCCTATATCGGACCGAGCCCAGGAACGATAGTCCCATAGCTCTTTGACCTTCACGATAAGTTTTCCAGGTCTTCCCGGGTGTGAGCCTGGTGGCACTAGACCGATCGCAAGATATTGAATCGTTGCTGGAGCAGGGTATCCGCGCGGTGATATTCGGCACCGATGTCTGTTCTTGCAAAGTGGAGCCGTTTGCAGGTCGTGGACTCATCGCGGGCGGTGGCTTTTCGTCTGGTCTCGTGTGTTCGAGAAGCGCTCCAGTAACGCAGGTAGGGTCCTACCCCTAACCATCCTTGTGGGTGACCACCTCTAACCCGTGGGGGGCAGCAGACTGTCAGTTCGGACCGTATGTTCCAACCCTGGACGAAATTGCCGGCGAGGTTGGATTGGACTAACAAACGGGAAATGCCAACCGCCGATTGCACATAGCCAAAAATTAAAACCCGCTCGCAATCGGTGTGCGGGTTCTGCAAAAATTGGTGCCGGGAGCGGGACTTGAACCCGCACAATCTTTCGATTGGGGGATTTTAAGTCCCCTGCGTCTGCCTATTCCGCCATCCCGGCAGGCTTTACCCGCGGGCGCCACGTCCGCCGCGTTTGGACTCGGTATTCCGACGCAGGTCACCGAGCCGATCCTCGCTGTCCCGCATAAAACGCTGCATTTTGTCTTCGAACGAACCCCCGCCCGAACTAGCCCCTCGACGCTCCCGGTGATGACCTCCACCAGCTTCGCGGGGAGGCTTAGGCTGTGCCTGGCGGATCGATAAAGCGATCTTCCCTCGCTCATCCATCGTCAACACTTTGACCTTGACCGGGTCGTTTTCTTTTACGAAGTCCTTTATGTCCTTAACATAAGCGTCGGCCACTTCGGAGATATGAACCAGGCCGGTCTTACCGTTCGGGAGGACTACGAAAGCACCGAAATGGGTAATCCCACTCACAGTGCCATCAACAATCTTGCCAACTGCCACTTCCTCAGACATACGGGAATCAAAGTCCTCCTGTCGACGCAAATCCAGCGTTCCAGTAGAGTCATTATAGAAGTGCGTGGATTCATTGTCAATGAACCCGTTTTCGGCGACTGAGGCGGCACTGCCCCAGCCCATATGCCGGTTGGCCGCTGGCTTGACCCCTACGGCAAGCCAGGTGCGGAGCCCACCAAGTTGGCATGAAACGGCAAGGCCTGTTTGCCGGTCAGAATCTGTTTGAGGGTGGCCGGCTGCTGCAACTGCAAAATCTCCGCCTGCAAGGCGCGGTTTTGCGTTCGGGTCTGCGCAATTTGGTGATTGAGGACTTGCTCCTGATTCCAAAGCGAGATGATGTGCCCCACGGAAACCGCCGACCAAAACCCTAAATAGCCAACAATCAAAATGGTGGCCAGTTTGCGCCATCGAATGCGCAGGCGGGTTCCGGTCATCTTAGACATCCTCCTCTTCTTCCTCATCCGTCATCATGACCCCCAAAGGATCACCACTAATCACCAGGACCACCTGATACCCCTTGGCACGCGCCCGATTAAATAGGGTGGCCACTGTAGCCGACGCAACCCCGAGACGTTTTCCCACCAATTCGTTGCTGACACCGGTCTCCTTAAGGGCGACGACCTGGCGCTCGCGCAACGAAAGTTTTTCCATTCCACGAATTTCAATTTGCATCGCACAACCTCAAGTTATCCACAATTTATGCACAGTCTGTGTACAATATTCGTACAGTGTTTGTACATGGTTTCTACATTATAAAATACCCGGGCGCTCTGCGCCAACTATTGCGACCTGCTCCACAGGAGAATTTTCGCGGCACTGGGTGATCCCTGTTCAAAACCGTCCTTTCCCCCCGAACGACAGCCGGTCACCGCATTCCCTCCGTCACACCGCGCGCGATCACCGGACAGAGCAGCCAACGAAACCCGTTCCCGCGGTGCCTCCCGCTCCCGACCTGACATTGGCCTCCCAATTAAGGGATCTCAGGGTCCACGCCTCCCCACGCGGGGATTCGGGCGAATCCTGGGGTGAGTCCGGCGCGCGCCGAATCGCAAGATATTCCTGTGCCCTTAGACAATTGCGGCCCGCCGGGAGCGCCCGGGCATGACTGCAATGGGCGTCGGAGCCGGCTATCACGCGTGCCGGCGAGATGACGCCGCGCGGTTTGGCACGCAGCTGTCCGACCCCGGAAGCTATGTTCAAAAGATGCCCACGAACATGATGGAGGCGAGACCTGGCCAGGTACTGGGGACGGTCCGCAGCCGGCCGCAAAAGCCCCCAACGCGTGGCGGCTAGCTGATTCACGCCGACACAAATTCTGCCCGAGCGCGAAAGAGCGTAGCCCAGCCCGAAGCCGGGTGGGGGCGGCCTGGTGTGCGTCGGATCGGTCGCCGGCGGGGAAGCCGGATGGGGTTGCAGTTCGTCATTTGAACCTCCGTAATAAGTGGGTGAGACATCCATCAGAACAGAAAACGACGGTTGGCACGTGAAAAACGGCTCTTTCTCCAATCGAAGGATGGCTATCCGGTCAGTTCCGCCACTCTAAACCCATTAACCATAGAGCAGCTCAACATCCCACCGCCGATGTTTACTATCCTCCCATTGGAGAAAGCGCCGCTTATCATACGCGCAAGGCCCCGCGATGTTCAGCCTCCCTCAGCGGCTTTGAGAAAGAGCCCTGGGAAAACCTGTGAATATCCAACCGTATTCCGACACTTTGAGCAAGAGCCAGAAAAACCCGGAGGCATACGCGCCGTTTATTTCCGGAACAGCGGAACGATTTTTCCCTTGATCCCCCGCCAAAGGGTTCCTACGAGCCACCGGGCCGAGCCCCGGAACACGGTGCCTAGCGGTCGCAACCACCCCCGCAGGGCCCGGACTTGGCAGTCGATCGCGGCAGAGACCGCCCTGTACGCCAACGGAGCGGCCAGCCATGACCATAGGCCGTACCCCGCCAGCAGCCACACCACCACCCAAACCGTGAAAGTTCCCCAATCGCTCCAAAAAACAATCGCCAAGACAAACACGCCCGCGACGATAAACCACAGCCAATCACAGACCGCAACCATCCAGCGCGGCGCCGGGCAACGGGCTAACAGGGCCCCGTAACAGGTGGCAAGCCACCCTAGACCCATCCCGGCCACTGTCCAGACTGCCATCAGCCACAAGGCGCGCTGGACCATGGTCTCGTCCCCTACCGCCACATCTTTTGCCAAACGCTTTGACCGGTTCCGCGACCGCCAATTTTCCGCCCGTAAATAAGTGCATCAAACTCGCCCACCACCAGCAATTGCCCATTGTCGAGATCCAGCGACTGAATGCGGAGGCCATGCCCGCGAATCGTCAACGGACCCATCTCCGTCGCCAGCGTGATGCTGTCGTCGTCAAAATGGTCAACATGCTGGACCCCTTCCAGGGCCAATCGCTGGCGGTTGGTCAAGGTCGCCGAGTGGACACGCGCTTGCTCCATCAGGCGGATTCCTTCTTTCATCGGATGCTACTCGAGACTATGTCCGCCCGGACGTTTCTAGACTTCTCGATAGAGGGTAAATGCCTCTTTGGCAGGCACATTCTCGGCCACCCGCTCCACCACAATGTCCCAGGTGCGCTGAGGCAAGCGGACACTAACCCGGTCCCCCACCTGGATTTCGTGTCCAGCCTTTACCACCCGTCCATTGACTTCCACCCGTCCGGCGTCGCAGACTTCCTTGGCCAGCGTCCGCCGCTTGATGATTCGGCTCACCTTGAGATATTTATCTATCCGCATGGATGCCCCCATGGACGAATCTCCCGGCGTGAAGTCCGGTTCCGTCTGGATCCCAATCATAGCGGCGCCGGGCCGGCCTTTTCCCCAAACTCCGCTCTACTGACCGCGAGGCTGATTTCGCGGTTCCCATCCCGGGAAAAGCCCCAGGCGGACTCATGGCCGGTGACCGGCACGAAATCGCCCATGGCAAACCGGGGCGGTCGGGCTGCGCCGCATTGCCCAGTCTCGGTGCCACGGCCAAACACCTGACCCCCAGGGCTTGGGGGTCAGGCATATCCTAGAAATGCGGCCAACCGTTGGATTACGGTGGGCGTGTTGCGCCAGCCATTATTTGGAAATGGAATCCTTAAGGGATTTCCCTGCTTTGAACGCGGGAATCCGGCTGCCGGAAATCTCCAGGGCCTCGCCGGTGCGGGGATTGCGGCCGGTACGGGCCGCCCGTTCGCGCACTTCAAAAGTCCCGAACCCAACCAGTGACACCCGGTCACCCTTGGTCAGCGCGCCTTCGATAGTTTCGACGACCGCATTCACAGCCCGCTCCGCATCCTTTTTGGTCATTCCCGCTCGTTCCGCCACTTCCGTCACGAGATCCGATTTGTTCAACGACCTTCCCTCCCACTATTTGGTCATGCCCCATTTTGCAACCTCTTTCTTCGCCAATCAAGCGGAAAATCCTTTTTTCACCCATAATCCGTGTCACCGGGAAGATTCTTGGCCCGCCACAGCGATAAGACGCTGCCACAATTCCCATTCTGCATCACGGTGCAAACGACGTCCCGCTTCGGCCACCGCCCAGGCCGCGTCCGCCAGCAATTGCCCTATTGTTCCCTCGTTTTTTTTGACATATACATCCACCAGATCCAATACATCCCGGAAGACCGTGCTGTCCGGATACATCTCGCGTTTCCCAACCCGCTTAGCCATCACCAGACTGGGATAGATCCATTCCGCACGATGGCTCCGTTCCAGATCGTGGGCCGCCTTTAAGACCTCCCAGCGCTCGAGGACTTGACCGGCCGGCACCTTCCCGCCCTGTCCGAAAACATGCGGGTGCCGACGCACCAGTTTGGCCGCCTGTTCCCCGGCCACCTGCTCAAACGACGCGTCGGGCAGCAGGGCCGCCTGAAACACAATTTGCAGCAGCATGTCCCCCAGTTCATCGCGCAAGGCCGCGCCGTCTTCGGCCACCAGCGCCTCCGCCGCTTCATAGCTTTCATCCAAGAGATAGCGCAGCAGCGAAAGCGGGGTTTGCTCGCGATCCCAGGGGCATCCGCCGGGCCCCAGCAGCCGTTGCACCACATACAGTAAGGGGCCGCCGGCCACCGGCGCACCGGGGAACACCAACCGTTCGTCGGGTCCGAGATCGAGACCGTCCAGATCACCCCAGGCGACCGTTCGGCGAGCGTCTCCGGGGCCCTCCACCGTTGCCACGGCGTCCACGGGAAAGACACGCCTCCAAGTTTTGGCCAGGTCGGTGCCCAAGGCCGGTCCGGCCACGCAAAAACGGGTGTCCTCGCTGCCATCCCCCGGCCGCCATACCCACTCGCCCATGCCTTCACCTCTCCTGTCCGGGACGATTACGCGACAATGCCGCCCGCGCCACCCATCCGAGTATATCGCGATTGGGTTCTCCGCTTCACACCGCACGCTAGCGTTAGGGGATTGCAACGCTCACGGGTCGGCGTCCTGGGTCGCTGAGAGATGCCCGTTCGGTGATTTTGGCACTTTCGGGCGGGTCTCCTGGTCTCTCCTCAGGCTAACCCAGATCCGGTCTTCGCGTCGCGCATCAGCGCATTGCCGGCACAGACGGACTTTCTCCGGGCGCCGAGCGCCTTACGGGCCAACAACTAAGGCGCTGCCGGCGCGCTCGCTAATCGGGTTACCGTTCGCGCAAGATGGTTCGAACCGTCCGCCATTCCCCCGCAAACCCCATCACCAACGCATAGACGGCAGCCCCCAACGGAATGGCCAGCAGCGCTGCCGGATAAGGCCGCAACCAGTTCGCGGCCAGCCACACCCTAACGGTCAGCGCCATGGCGGCCGTTCCCGCCAACGGCCAGACCAGGCCGCGCAGCGGGTTGGAGCGGATTTCGGTTACGCGGGTCCAATCGCGCCAATTGAGCGCCGCCGTCACCAGGCTGGCCGCCACGGTCCCCATCGCCGCTCCGCGAATCCCCAGCGCCGGCAGGGGGGTAAGCCACCACGTCATCAGAAACTTCAAGGCCGACCCGAACAAGAGATTCTTTACCGGCAACCACCCGCGGCCCGCCCCTTGCAAGGACGATCCCAGCACCTGTTGAACGGCCAGCACAGCGGCTCCCGCGGCCAAGACCTTGAGTGCCGGAGCGGCGCCTGACTCACCGTACAGCAATCCCGTAAGCGGCTTGGCCAGAATCACCAGGCCTCCCGTCATGGGCATCCCTACCGCCCACACAACATGAACCGCCGCCTCGACCTTGCGCTGCGCGTCGGCCATCCGACGCGCAATCACGGCGCGCGCCACAGCTGGAACCAAAGAGACCGCCAGCGCGGCACCCACCACCATCGTCAAATTAATCAACGGCATCGCTTCGCCGCTGAGCTGGCCAAAACGGGCCGTGGCCTGCTTAAGCGTCAGCCCCGTCAGGACAAGCCGCTGCGGAACAAACATCGAGTCGGCCATCAGCATCAGCGGGAACAACAGGCCCGACAGGGACATGGGCAAGGCGGTCCATATCAGGCGGCCCAAATCACGCCAGGGAACCCGCGGACCCAAATAGCATCCTTGGCCGCGACGTTCCCAGGCCAGATACGCCATGCCCGCGAACGCCCCCACGGGAGCACCCAAAGTCGCCCCCGCGGCCGCTTCGGCTACCCCCTGCGGCAACAATCGATAGGCCAGCGGAAACATGACCGCCACCCGGGTCAATTGCTCGAGAATTTGCGACACGGCGGTGGGAGCCATATGCTGATATCCTTGAAAGTATCCTCGGAAGCTGGCTTCAAGCGCCACAAAGGTCAGCGCCGGCGCCAGCGCCCGGATCGACCAGGTGGCTGCCGGCTCCGAAAACAGCACACGGGCAATCCAGGGGGCCGCCCACTCCATGCCTACTGCCAGCAAAAGCCCGATAAGCCCGAGCGCAAGCTGCGCGTACGAACTCAGCGCGCGAGCTCCCCGCCAATCGCCTCTGGCCAATTTTTCGGCGGTCTGCTTGGACAGCGCGGTTGGTATGCCGTTGACCGAAACCGCCAGCAACACCGCATACAGGGGGTAGGCCATCTGAAACAGCCCCACCCCGTAATCACCCAGAACCCGCGGCAAAAAAATCCGGTAGAGCGCCCCCATCAGCTTCGAAACCAAGGAACCGATCGACAACCAAGCGGCTCCTTGCCACAGTGAGTCCTTGGTCATGCGCGTGCTCCTTTGGCCATCTTGTTAACAGATATGCCAAGCGGCACGCTCCTTAGACCCTCTCTCAGCCAGCGGTCTTGAGGGCCCGCAGCGACCAGTCGACAGCGTCCAGCGTCTTTGCCAAATCGTCCTGGCCATGCGCGGCGGATACAAACCAGGCCTCGTACCGGCTAGGCGCCAGGTAAACCCCCCGGGACAGCATTAACTGATGAAACCGGCCAAACCGGCCCGCATCCGCAGCCTGTGCCGTGGTGTAATCGGTGACGGGCGTTTCCCCGAAAAACAGCGTAAATCCCGACCCCAGCCGGTTGACCGTCGCCGCAATCCCCTGGGAGTGCGCGCGTTCCTCGATGCCGCCCGCAAGCGCCTCGGCGAACCGGTCCATCCGGTCGTACGGCTGTTCTTCCCTTAACACGCGCAATGTCGCCAATCCCGCCGCCGATGACAAGGGATTGCCCGCCAAAGTCCCGGCTTGGAACATCCCTCCCAAGGGCGCCACCGAGCGCATGATCTCGGCGCGACCGCCATACGCTCCGGCCGGGAGTCCCCCTCCTATGATCTTGCCCAGGGCGTACAAGTCAGGAATCACCCCCAATTGGGTCGCGACCGGGCCATAGTGAAACCGAAAGGCGGTGATCACCTCGTCAAAAATCAACAACGCCCCGGCCTTTTTGGCCAATGCCGCCAGATCTTGCAAAAAGCCCGGTTGTGGCAGAACAATTCCCATATTGCCCACCACGGGTTCGGTAAGAATTGCCGCTACCCGATTACCGGCCTCCTCGAAGACCCGCCGCACGGCCTGCCCATCATTGAAAGGCAGGCTGATCACATCGCCCGTCACCCCGGTTGGAACCCCGAGGCTGTCTGCGGTCCCGATGCTGGAAGCGCCGGATCCCGCCCGCACCAGTACGCCGTCGCTATGACCATGGTAAGCGCCTTCAAATTTGATAATCAGTGAGCGCCCCGTGAACGCGCGGGCCAACCGGATAGAAGACATGACCGCCTCGGTTCCCGTCGTTGTCAGCCGGACCTGTTCCAATCCTGGCACAGCCCGCACCAGTTCTTCCGCCAATTCGATTTCAAGCGGGCAGGGCGTGCCCAGCAAGCTGCCCTCGCCCGCCGTGCTCCGCACCGCCGCAATCACCTCCGGGTGGGCATGTCCTAGCACCAATGGTCCGAAGGCGGCCAGATAGTCGATGTAGCGCCGACCGTCAACGTCGAACAGATAGGCTCCTTGTCCCCGTTTCATGACCACCGGGGGATCTCCGCCCACACCGCGAAAAGACCGCGCCGGGGAGTTCACGCCGCCAGCGATGACCTTAGTCGCGCGGGCAAACCACCGCTCCGAACCCGTATCCGCCATATGCCGTCTCCTTTGTTGTGGTCCATCCGCCTGTTCGCAACAACGGAACCAGTGTACACCCTGGACGGACGTCGGAAACGGCGCGTTCCCTTGCCAAGCCGTCTTTCATCCCTAATACTGAGAAGGTGGCAGAGGCACGCAAATGGGGGACCAGGAACCGGATTGGGTTGGGGTTGGCGGCGACCGCCGTCGTGGTCGGCGTTTGGTTTGGTGTTGGCTGGGCGGTCTCTCGCCAAACCGTGAACCGGCAACTCGAGAACCTTTGCATCGGGGTGTTGCAGGCGCAAGCCGCCATCGGCAAAACCGCGACCGGACAGCCCATGCCTTCCATTGCGGTTTTGATGAAGCCCTTTCAAAACGTGGTCGTTGCCGGCAGCCAAGCAGACTTTTTCTTGCGCTGGCTTGCGGCAGAGACCGCGGCCGCCTCCGGTGACAGCCCCTTTCACTTGCGAACGGCCGCGGTTCGTGCCCAAGGCCTCACCGTAACCCGCGGGGCGCAATACGACACCGTGTCTTTCCGTTTTACCATCACGCGGCGATTCGCGCCGCAGGGGACGTCGACCACCAGCGGAGCGGCCACTTTTTGGGTGGTCCACGCCGGGAGCCAATGGCGCGTGCAAGCGATGTCGCTAAACTATTCCCCGGTGCACCAGCCGACCCAGCCCAATTCGTTGAACCCGGACGTATGGCATCTCTATCCGGCTCCACCGGCGCCTTTGGGCCAATGACCGCCATCATCCCCCGGTCCCCCGGGGTAAAACGGCAGAAAACCGCAACGCCGGATGGGCATTGCGGACTTCCCTTCTGATGTGGGGGTGGGGGCAGATTATGGTTCCATCTGTTTGGCTAGGAAGCCCGCAGCCGTTTCCGCGAGTTTAATTTCCATTTCTCCCATCTTCACCTCTTCCCGACTGCAGATAATTATCGCCCCAATGGGATCCCCTTCCGCGATAATGGGCGCAATCACCTCAGCCGTAAACTTGTCCTCCTCGTCGTCCCCGATAATGCTGCCTTTCGGCTTGTGGTCGGCTCGGTTATAGGTCAGGGTTCTGCGATCTTCCATCGCTTTTTCCACCAGGGCTCCAAGCGATTTGTTCAGGAACTCTTTTTTGGGCGCGCCGGAAACGGCAATCACTGCATCCCGATCGGCAATCAAGGCGATGTGGCCAACCGCCTCATACAAAGAATCGGCATACTCTTTGGCAAAATCTCCGAGTTCCCCGATTGGCGAATACTTTTTCAGAATGACCTCCCCGTCCCGATCAACAAATATTTCGAGCGGATCGCCTTCCCGGATCCTGAGCGTCCGCCTGATTTCCTTCGGGATGACGACTCGACCCAAATCGTCAATCCGCCGAACGATTCCTGTCGCTTTCAACGCAAGACCCCCTTTTTCTCCAACACTTCACGAGTAGTATATCGAGGCATCAAACCAGTTATTCATTTTTTCCAGATCTACCGGAAGGTAGAAGAAGTCACTCGCACGGCCATTACACCGGTCGTCCCGCAAGACCCCGCTCCGCGCTGAGCCCGATTAAGCCGGCAACGAACGAAACCGCATCCCATCCTGCACCCGTTGGGGCGAAACTTCGATGATAGCGTAGCCCGAACGGCGACGCGCTATGCGACTAAGTAATGAGCGGCAACCCCGAGTCTCATTGTTGCCCACAGCAAGATGATGTTCGCCAGATTCGATACCCGGTCCCGGCCGTTGGGTGAGTCGGCGCACAACCTACTCCGGCGCAGAGCCTCCCGGGACTTTAGAAAACGCCCGACGATACGCGCTCGGCGATAAGTGCAATTCACGCTGAAAATGCTGGCGCAGCGAGGCGCCGGTGCCCAGACCGCTCTCAGCCGCAACCGTCTCTAGCGGGTGGGTTGTGGTCTCTAGCAAATCCCGGGCCAACTGCAAGCGTTGGGTCAGAATCCACTGATGGGGACTCATCCCGGTGGTGGCCCGGAAAGACCGCGTAAAGCTCCTGCGGCTGACGTGGGCACGTGCAGCCAGGTCGTCCAGGCGGAGGGGTTGGTCCAAATGGCGACGCATCCAGAACAGAACCGGCGGCAGCGACGATTCCACAGCGGTTCCGGGGATCGGCCGCTCGACAAACTGGGCCTGCGACCCGGTACGGGTGGCGGCCAGCACTAGCCGCCGCGCGACCCGGTTGGCGATGTCGGCGCCACGGTCCTGATGGAGCAGATAAAGGCAACAGTCAAGCGCCGCCGCCGTGCCCGCCGAGGTAATCACATCGGCTTCGTCCACCCACAGCACCCCGGGATCAACCCGGATCGCCGGATACCGGAGCGCCAAGTCCGGGGCATAACGCCAATGGGTCGTCGCCCGCCTTCCGTCCAGCAAACCGGCGGCCGCCAATACGAAAGCGCCGAGACAAAGCCCCACCACCCGCGCGCCGCGCTCATGCGACGCCTTTAGGGCGGTCAACAGGGGTTCCGGGGGGATCTCGGCGGGATCGCGCCAGCTGGGCACGATGACCGTCCCGGCCTCGGCCAACACGTCCAGTCCATGGGCCACCACCAGATCATAGCCGGCATTGGTGGCCACCGGCCCGGGATTGACGGCACAGATCCGCACATCATAACGCGGAACACCATCCGCTGTCCGATCCTCACCCATCACCACGGACGGCACCGACAGATGAAACGGGCTAATCTGGTCAAACGCCACGACGGCGACCGAATCGCGCATAGCCATGATGGCCCGATTCTATCGATATGTGTCCCCGGGGTCAATGGCGGTCTTAAGTCCCGGCCCGTATGCTCAAGCCATGAACAGCGGACAAAAAGCGCTCACCATACAACTCATCGGGGGTCCGACCGCGCTGTTGGAAATCGCCGGACTCCGTCTGGTCACCGACCCCACCTTCGATCCTCCGGGGGACTATCCGGTCGGCAGCCGCGTTTTGACCAAGACCAAGGGCCCCGCCCTCGGACCCGACCAGTTGGGACCGGTCGATGCCGTCCTGTTGTCGCACGACCAGCACCCCGACAATTTGGATAAGGCGGGGAGGCAATGGCTGGCGCAGATCCCCGTCATCCTGACCACCGTAGAGGGAGCAACCCGGATTCCGCGCGCCACCGGTCTTGTTGCGTGGGAGACCAACCGCCTGGTGCGGCCCGACGGCGGTCACCTGCAGGTGACCGCGTTGCCAGCCCGGCACGGTCCCCAGAACCTGGAACATCTGACCGGCCCGGTTACCGGGTTCCTGATCACCGGCCGCGGCCTCCCGACTGTCTATATTAGCGGCGACAACGCGTCGCTTGCGCTAGTCACGACCATCGCGCAGCGGGTTCCCGCCATCGACGTGGCCATCCTTCACGCCGGAGCCGCCCGCACCGCACTGCTCGGCCCGCACAACCTGACCTTGGACAGCACTCAAGCGGCACGAGCCGCGGCCATCCTTGGGGCCACGGCGGTTATCCCCGTGCATTTTGACGGGTGGCAACACTTTAGCGAAGGGGCCGATGCCCTGGTCGCAGCGTTTGCCCGGACCGGGCAAAGCAACCGGCTGCATGTTCTCACTGATGGAGCTCGCTTCATTATCTAACCACCTTGTCGGGTCGCGTCACCAGGCCCCGCCGAGCGGTTGCACACCATCATCGCCAATGCCGCCCACCGGTCGACCGCGTCCGGCGCCAGCGCCAGGCGTCGCTCGGGTTCGGCCCTATCCGCTCTTTTCTTCTTGCGCGTCGTGCCACGCCGCCCATATCGTCCGCAGCGCGTCTTCCGCCACGTTCAGCACGTCGCGGGGGGGCGCTTTGGGAGAGACGCGGATCCCCAGTTCCGGGGCCTTGGCGGCCCCTGGCAACAATCGGCCCGGAAACCGCCGCGCCAAAGCATGGAGGGATTCCTGCCCAACGGAACTCTCGGGCGACCCCCGCAACAACAAGCGATCACGCTTGAAACTCAGGCCGGTGATGCGCAGTGCCTGGGCCAGCACCCGTACCCGGGAGAGTGCCACCAAGGTGATGACCGGCTCGGGACTGGGCCCAAAGCGATCCTCGATTTCTTCGCTGAGCGCGTCGACCTCTGTTAAGCTTCTGGCGGAGACGAGCCGCTTGTACACCTCAATTTTCTGTTTGGGATCGGACACATATGAATCCGGCAGGTATGCGTCGACGGCCAGTTCAATGCTGGGTTCGACCACCGCTTCCGCCGGCTCGCCTTTAAGTTCCCGAATCGCCGCGGCCAACAACTGGGTATAGAGGTCAAACCCGATCGATGCGATAAATCCATGCTGTTCGGCTCCCAGCAAATTGCCGGCCCCGCGGATTTCCAAATCCCGGAGCGCAATTTGATACCCTGCTCCCAGTTCGGTAAACTCCCGGATCGCTTCCAGCCGTTTCTCGGCGGCCGGGCTCAATACTTTGTCCACCCGGTAAGTAAAGTAGGCATACGCCAGACGCGACGAACGGCCAACCCGGCCGCGCAACTGATATAATTGCGCGAGGCCGAGCCGGTCGGCATCCTCAACCACCAAGGTGTTGGCATTGGGAATATCTAAACCGGATTCGATAATATTGGTCGCCACCAGCACATCATATTCTTGTCCAATGAAGCGGGCCATGACATCTTCGATCCGGTTTTCCTCCATTTGGCCATGAACCACGGCCACCCGCAAATCCGGAAACATTTTTAGCAACCGGGATACTGTTACATCCATGGCCATAATCCGGTTTTGAACATAATAGACTTGACCGCCCCGGTCGACCTCGCGCCGGATCGCCTCCCGGATTAAATCCGGGTCAAACTCGGCCACGACGGTCTCCACCGGCAACCGGTCTTCCGGGGGGGTTTCGATGAGACTCATATCCCGGATCCCGACCATCGCCATGTGCAGAGTGCGCGGGATGGGCGTGGCGGTTAAGGTTAGAACGTCCACATTTCCTCGTATCGTCTTGATCCGTTCTTTATGGGCCACCCCAAACCGGTGCTCCTCGTCGATCACCAACAGACCCAATTGCTGAAACCGCACATCTTTACCCAACAGCCGGTGCGTCCCCACCACCAAGTCGATCTGGCCCCTCGCCAACCGCTCCAGAATATCCTTTTGCTGCTTAGGACTGCGAAACCGGCTTAACACCTCAACCGTCATGGGGTACCCCGTCAACCGGCTTTTGGCGGTCGCAAAATGCTGCTCGGCGAGAAGGGTGGTCGGAACCAAGAAGGCGACCTGACGACCGGACATAATCGACTTAAACGCCGCACGCAGCGCCACCTCGGTCTTGCCATAACCAACATCCCCGCACAACAGGCGGTCCATGGGACGCGGTCGTTCCATGTCCTGTTTGATGTCGCGAATCGACTGGATTTGATCGTCGGTTTCTTCATAGGGAAAGGCCGCCTCGAAGTCGGCTTGCCACGAGGTGTCGGGATCAACGGCGTAGCCGGGTTGGGATTCGCGCAGCGCGTACAATTTAATCAGTTCCTCGGCCATTTGCTGCACCGATGCCCGAACTTTATCCTTGGCCCGAGTCCAATCGGTCCCGCCCATTTTGGACAGTTTAGGCTCTTGGCCCTCAATCCCGACATATTTTTGGACCAGATTTAACTGATCCACGGGCACATAGAGCGTGTCCTCGCCGGCATACTGGACATGCAGGTAATCTTTATGTTGTCCTTGGATTTCCAGTGTCCGGATGCCCAAAAACCGGCCAATGCCGTGGGCCACATGCACGACATGGTCGCCCGGCCGCAGTTCCGGGATCCTTACGGCCCGCTGCGGATCGCGGCGTCGAGTATGTTGCAGGCGCACCTCGCGACCCGACAGTTCAGTCTCCCCTAACAGGGCGAGTCCGAGTTCGGGCAGCAGGAAGCCATGGCCGATTTGGCCCGTCAACACCCCCACTTCTCCCGGCTCACCCAATCCCGGACGACCAGGCAGACCCTCCGCAATCAAATTGTTCTGCATAATTTGCGCGGCGGCGGTATCGCGCAGAACCAAAACGATTTTCATCCGCGCTTTTCTCATCCGCGAAAGTTCGGTCTTAAGCAGATCCATCTGACCGTGCGCCCGCGGCGCTGGCCGGCCGGTCAGGGTCAGCACCGTCTGACCGGTCCGTCGGGTGTGCGCCAACAGCGACAAACTGACTTCGGCGTGCCCGCGGAAGTCATGGGCAAATGTCTCGTGGCTAAGCGTCGATTCGGTTTCCACCGGCAGCAAGTCACCGTGTTCCAACCGGCGCTGGCGTTCTTGGACCTCCTCCGCATCGCGTCCGCGCAACGCCTCCTGAATGCGCGGCCAGTCGTCATAGATGATAAGCGGGGGTTCGGCGAACAACCGGGGCAGGGCCACTAATGGAGAAAAGGCCGGACTGAACCGGTCAATGCCCGGAAACGACCGTCCCTCGGCCAAGTCGTGCAGGTACCGGCCATAGCGTTCCTTCGCTTTCATCGCTTTGTCGAATTGGCCCATCGATTCCAGATTTTTGATCAGGCGTTCCGATTCCTCGCCGATGCGGACAATGGCGCGATGCAACGCCTGGTCGGTCCACA
This sequence comes from Bacillota bacterium, assembly GCA_021797825.1. Taxonomy (GTDB): domain Bacteria; phylum Bacillota; class Sulfobacillia; order Sulfobacillales; family Sulfobacillaceae; genus JAJZZA01. The sequence continues at coordinate 47,279 of JAJZZA010000013.1, forward strand.
GCAGCTCGCGCGCCGGACCAATGCGAACCCGTCCCGTCATCGCAACAGTCCGCTGATCAGAGGGGTCAAACGTGCGAACGGAGTCGATCTCATCGTCGAACCACTCGATGCGAAAGGCGGCATTGCCGGGCGGGAACACATCCAAAATCCCCCCCCTCCAGGCAAATTGTCCTTCCCCCGTCACTTCCGGTTCGCGTGCATAACCCAATTGCACGAGAGCCGCGGCGGTTTGCCGGGGCGCCAACACCTGCCCCTGCTCCAACACGAGCGGGGCCCGGTTCTGGCCGGCAATCTGCCGTTGTCGGGCGGCTTCGACGGGGACCACCAACAACGCCTGCGGGCTGTGCCAAGCCTCCGCCAACGCCGCCAGGCGGCGTTCCTCCCATTCATGACTTTCCGCGCGAATGTCGCCGACGACATGAGGTCTCGGCGGCAACAGGTGCAAAGGGCTTTGAGGCAGGTAATAGCGGAGCTCGGCTTCCATCTGCCGGGCCTCTTGAAACCCCGCGGTGACCACAATCGTTGAGCGCTTGACATCGCGTGCCAATGCCGCCGCCACAAACGCCGGCAGGGACCCGGACAGGCCGAAAACCTCCCCGGGCCGCCTCGCTTTCAACGACGCCACCAGATCTTGATAAGGGGGGTACGAGGACCACAGTCCCAACAGCGACTCCAGGTGTTCCATCTTACCGTCCTTCCGCTTTGGCGGCGTGTTGCACTGCGTCTTTAGTTATACCACAGGGGCTCTCCCCAAGGCATAGGCAGACACGCCTCGCATCGCACCCGCACCAGCGTAAAATCTTGGGCGCTGTGCGTCACGATATCTTCTAGCTGTTCCGGGCGCAGGTCGGTTAAGCCCAGGCGGGGATCATCCCACCGTCCTTCATATTGCGCAATCCGCCGCCCGCACTGACCGCAGACGTAGTCCACCACGGCATGGCCTCCCATCGTCTCTGGCTTGACGAGGTTAGTCTGCCCCCTTCGATGGCGGATACCCCGGCGATGATCATCCCGGTCCATTGAATCGGTTCATGGCGGAGCCGCAGCCCTGCAGCACCATGTGCTCGAGGGCGTCCGCCGCGCGGTGCAAGACCTGTTCCAGCACCTCGCCCTCCCCGGCGGAAAATCGGCTTAAGACCCAGTCAATAACGGCATGGTCCGCCGGGGGACGCGAAATTCCAATCCGCAGCCGGCAAAACTCGTCCGTACCCAACGCGTGGATGACGGATTGCATGCCGTTATGACCGCCACTCGAACCACGCTCGCGAATCCGCAATTGTCCCAGCGAAAGGTCCAAATCGTCCCCAACCACGACAATCTGGTCAGGGACGATGCCCCGCTTGCGCATAAACGGCGCCACCGCCTCGCCGCTGAGATTCATAAACGTTTGCGGTTTCATAATCCAAAACCCGGAGCTCTGCGCCACCAGCGCCCGAGGTCCCGCCCGAAACACCAATCCCAAACGCAGCGCCAGCCGGTCAACCGTCATAAATCCCACATTGTGGCGCGTGTGGCGATATTTGTCACCGGGATTGCCCAGCCCCACCAAAAGGCGCAGCGGACGTTGGGCCGTGCTCATTCAAACAGCTTGGAGACCGACAGATCTTCGTGGACCCGCATAATCGCTTCCGCCAACAGCGGGGCCACGGAGATGACCTGAGTCCTGGCCGGCGGATTTTCCACCGGAATGGTATCGGTCACCAAAATTTCTGCAATCGCCGAGTCGCTCAGCACCTCGCGGGCGCGGCCGGAAAAGACCGGATGGGTACACGCCGCATAAACCGCGCGCGCTCCCAAATGCATAATGGCCTTGGCCGCCTGCGCAATGGTCCCGCCGGTATCGACCATATCGTCCACAATGACCACCGTGCGGTCCCGAACTTTTCCGATCACGTTAACCACTTCCGAGACGTTGGGCTCGGGACGGCGCTTGTCGATGAATCCTAACGGGGCGGACAGAAATTCCGCGATCTTGCGGGCCCGGTACACCCCCCCGGCATCTGGCGAAAAAATCATCAGGTTGTCCAGGTGTTTGTCATAAATGGCCTCGGACAGAATTCGTCCGCCGTGCAGGTTGTCCACCGGAATGTCAAAAAAACCCTGAATTTGAGGAGCGTGGAGATCCATGGTCAGCACCCGGCGGGCTCCGGCCACGGTAATCAGGTTCGCTACCAGTTTGGCCGAAATCGGTTCCCGTCCCCGTTCCTTGCGGTCTTGCCGGGCATAACCATAAAACGGGATGACAGCCGTCACGCGGCGGGCCGAAGCCCGCCGCGCCGCATCCACCAGGAGCAGTAGTTCCATGAGGTTATCGTTGGCGGGACTTGAGGTTGGTTGCAGAATATACACATCAGACCCACGCACATTTTCCAGCAGGCGCACCCGGATTTCCCCATTTGAGAAGCGGCCGACATCCGCTTTGCCCAGCGAGATTCCCAGGTGTTGGACGATTTGCTCGGCAAGCGGGCGATTCGCGGTGCCGGTGAAAATTTTCAGCTCGCCTTCCCGTTCGAACATATTTGCTCCTCTCGCTACGGCCGGGGGGCCCGATCCCCACCCTGGAGTTTCCAAGTGGTCACCCATCCGGTTTTGTTTTCCTGACGTGCGCGGGCGATGGCCAACGCCTCGCCGGGCACGTTTTGGGTCACGGTCGACCCCGCCGCCACATAAGCTCCCGGGCCAATTTCGACCGGAGCGACCAGATTGACATTGCATCCGACAAACGCTTCATCCCCGATAAATGTGGGGTTTTTGGCGATCCCATCATAGTTGACGATAATCGTCCCCGCTCCGATATTGACGCGGCCGCCAATCGTCGCGTCTCCCAGATAGGCATGGTGGCCCGCCTTGGTGCCAATGCCAACCCGCGTGTTTTTGAGTTCCACAAAATTTCCAATCTTCACGTCGCGATCAAGCGAGGTCCCCGCCCGCAAATGACTGAACGGCCCGACCCGCGCCTTGGACGCCAACACGCTTTGCTCGACCACCGAACGCGTAACCACCACGCCATCGGCCAATCGGCTGGCGGTAATGGTGGTCATGGGACCCAGTTCGCAGTCCCGCCCCACTTTGGTTGCGCCGCGCAGAAACGTCATCGGATGAATGACGGTGTCCTGGCCGATTTCCACCTCGGCATCAATGTAGGTGGTAGCCGGATCAAGAATGGTCACACCCGCCTCCAGCATCCGGTCAAGGGTCAGCCGCCGCATGATAGCCTCCGCTTCGGCCAACTCCCGCCGCGTGTTAATTCCCATCACCCGCTTGCAATCCGGGGCCACCATCGCCTCCACCTTGGCCCCTTGGGCGAGCAATCCGGTCACCGCGTCCGTCAGATATTGCTCCTCGCCGTGCCACGGCAATTCGGCGAGAATCCGTCTAAGTCCCGCGACCCGCCAGACGCCGAGCCCCGTATTGATTTCCCGGATCGCGCGTTGCGCGGGCGATGCCTCGCGCTCTTCCGCAATGGCTGCCACCTGGCCATCGGCCGCCCGCACGATCCGGCCATAACCGGACGGGTCCGGCATCATGGTCGACACCAGCGTACAGGCCGCTCCCCCCGCCTGGTGGACAGCGAGCAGTTCTTGTATCAGGTCCGGGGGGACCAACGGGCCATCCCCATACAGCACCAACACCTGGTCGTAGCCGTCCCCGATCGCATCTAGCGCCCGCAAAAGAGCGTCGCCGGTGCCGCGCAAGAGCGGCTGACGGACACTGTAGGCTTTAGCTTCCAGGATCTCCTCGACCCGTTCCGCCTGAAATCCGACCACCACCCACGGCGTAGAAAGCCCCGCCAGTCTGACCGCGCGCACGACATGCTCGACCAAGGGAACCCCGCCCAAGGGATGCAGGGCCTTTGCCATTGCCGACCGCATGCGCGTTCCGCGGCCGGCGGCCAGAATCACCACAGCCGTATTGCCCAATCCCATTCCCCCCGTAAACAACCAACCCCGCCGGCCCCGGCAACCGGTTTGGCAACCATCCTGCGTCGTGTCGCCATTTCAAAATGCCTATGCTAGCATACCAAAGTTACAGCTTGCCTTACCACTTGGCAAACCCCTCGCCGCAACTTCTCACTCCCCGCCGGTCCAGGCCAGCCAACGCCCGATTCGCGTCGCTCCTCTCACAACCGGTTTATGCCAGGTGGGCAATCATGGTATGCTGTCCCGGGAGGTCGCCGGCATCCCTCGTCGTGTTCGCCGGCTTCTCGGCCAGGAAGAGGAGGTTCTTGTCGTGCCACAGTCCATCGATCGGCTGACGCCGCTTCGCGATACGCTGATGAACCATGCCATGTATTCCGCCTTGCAATCGATGGCGGCCCTTCACATTTTTATGGAACGGCACGTGTTCGCCGTCTGGGATTTCATGAGTCTCCTTAAGCGTCTGCAAACCGAGTTGACGACGGTCCGAGTGCCCTGGACGCCCCCCGGCAACGACCGCTACGCGCGCCTGATCAACGAAATCGTCCTGGGCGAAGAGTCCGACGAGGACGGGCAAGGCGGCTATACCAGTCACTTTGGCCTGTACCTTTCGGCCATGGCGGAGGCCGGAGCCAACCTGAAGCCGATTCTGTCGTTCACCGAACGGTTGGAAACCGGCGAAAATCCCTGGACGGCGCTGCAACAGCCCGCCATTCCCAGCGGAGTCCGCGAATTTGTCTCGCACACGCTGTCGATTGCGGAAACCGCGCCCATCCATTCGGTGGCCGCCGCCTTCTTTTATGGCCGGGAAGACATCATTCCCGGCATGTTCCAAGCCATGATTGCGCGGTGGACACGGTCGGGGGAACCGGTCACCCGCTTTCACTACTATTTGGCCCGTCATATTGAGGTGGACCGCGATCGGCACGGGCCCTGGGCGCAAGAGCTGCTGGCCGATCTGTGCGGGTCCTCCGCCGAACGATGGGACGATGCGCTGACCACCGCCGAAGCCGTGCTGTCCGCCAGGGTTGCCCTCTGGAACAGCGTTCTAACCGGCATCGCCGGACCATAGCAAAAAAAGGAGCCCTCAGGACGAGGCGCTCCTCGGCTGCCATGGGTTCGCCGTAATCATTGGGTCGTCAATGGGCACTTTGAAAAACCTCAAGAACCGCCTTTTGTATTCGTTCGCGGGCCTCTTGGGTAATCGGATGGGCAACGTCGCGGAACTCTCCATCCGGAGTCTTCCGGCTGGGCATTGCCACAAACAGTCCCTTGAGACCCTCCACGACCTTGACGTCGTGAACGACAAATTCTCCGTCCAGCGTCACAGATGCCACGGCTTTCATTTTTCCGTCAGTAGTCATTCTGCGGAGTCGCACGTCGGTAATTTCCACGATGAGTCCTCCTTAACCAAGTGGCCAACTGATATCGGGCGATAACTGGGCAAATTCCCTATTCGCCGTCTCTTCGCAGAATTCCTCTAAATTGTCAAAATTTTTGGTGGTCTTGTTCCCCTAATCCTCGGTTTGCCGATGCACGACATAGCCGTCATCCGCCAGGGACTGCACAACCTGGTCGGCATGCCGGGTATCGCGGGTTTCCAGCACCACCTGCAAGGCCACTTCGGTGGGGGCCAGGTGGGGGCTCCACCGCTCATGTTCGACGCGAATAACGTTCGCTTCGAGCAACGCGACCCGTTCCAACAGTTTGACCAGCTGCCCCGGCCGATCCCCGATCGCCGTGCGCAAATGCAGTTGCCGCCCTTCTTCTACCAATCCTTTCTCGATGATCCGGCTCAGCAGCGTCACATCGATGTTGCCTCCACTCACCACGGTGGCAACCGTACGGTTGCCCGGCGTCACTTTGCCCGCCAAGAGCGCGGCCAATCCGACCGCCCCCGCCCCTTCCACCAGCAATTTGGAGCGCTCCAAAAAAAGCAGGATAGCCCGGGAAATCTCGTGTTCTTCAACCGTCACTAACTCATCAACATATTTCTGGATCATGTCAAACGTCAGGCGGCCCGGGCGTTTGACCGCAATGCCATCCGCCAGCGTTCGCACCTGGGCGGCTCCGCTCAGTTCCCCAGCGCGCCGCGACACTACCATCGCATCGGCTCCCGCAGCCTGCACTCCCACCACTGTGACATGCGGATTGCGCGCTTTGGCGGCCATCGCAATGCCGCTGATCAAGCCCCCGCCTCCGACTGGAACCACCAACATGTCAAGATTGGATCGTTCATCCAACATTTCCAAACCAATGGTTCCCTGTCCGGCGATGATATCGGGGTCGTCAAAGGCGTGGACCAGCACCCTCCCGGTCTGCCGGGACGTCGCGACCGCCTGCAGAAACGCCTCGTCAAACGTGTCGCCGACCAGCCGCACCTCGGCGCCATAACTCCGGGTGGACTCGATCTTGGTCAGCGACGCCCCTTTGGGCATAAACACCAGGGACGCGGTGCCAACCAGCCCCGCCGCCAAAGCCACCCCTTGGGCATGGTTCCCGGCCGAGGCCGCCACCACCCCCGCCTTGAGTTCCTCCGCAGTCAGTCGGCGAATCCGGTTGTATGCGCCCCGCAATTTGAATGATCCCGTGCGTTGCAGGTTTTCCAGCTTGAAGAAGACCCGGCTCCCCAAAAGATCGTTCAAATATCCCGACTCTTGCAGCGGCGTGGCGTACGTAATGCCTGCCAATGCCGCTGCTGCCCGCCGCACGTCGTCGATGCTGGGCATCGACGGCGCTGCCGACGGTTCGCCAAAATCCTGGCCCATCATGCTTTTCGGCGCATCCCGGCGCCCTCCCTCCTTTCCCGGTGCCAGCGGTGGGTACGGCTTCCCTTCCCGGGTTCGGAAACCTTAAACGGCGTACCGCTCAGCGGATCCCGTCCGTCATCCACTGCTGAATCCACTCGCTTGGTTCGACAACCCTCCGATCACGATGCCAGGTCAGACAGCTGGCAAAATCGTGAACCAGCTTTCGGGATGGTTCAGAGGTTGCCACCAGCACGCCCACCCCCACCACCCGGGCCGAAAATTCCCCCAACAGGTCGCTGGCCGCCCGAGCCGTCCCGCCGGCCTGCATGAAATCATCGACAAACAATACGCGTTTGCCCTGAATGGGCGTGCGCCGGGCCAGCGACATGGATTGCACACGCCGCGACGATCCCGACAGGTAGTTAATCGATAGGGAGGAGCCTTCGGACAGCCGATTGTCCCGCCGCAGCAGCACCGTATCAATCGCCAGGTGCCGGGCGGTCTCCAGCGCCAACGGAATGCCCCTGGTCTCCACGGTGGCCACCACGTCAATCGCCGCGTCTCGGAAGCGATCCGCCAGCAACATGCCCATTGGCTCGATGAGACGGGGCCGGAACAGCAAATCGGTGACGTAAAGAAATCCCTCGGACGTCATCCGGTCGGTTGCCGCCAGTGCCGTGCACCATCCGTCCAATCCCGCTTGGACCATTTCGCGCGATGCCGTTGGAACAAATGCCACGCCGCCTTGCGGACCGACCTGGGTCACGACCCGTCCCAGTCCGTAGGTCGTCATGGCATCACGCACCACCGCCAAGTCTTCGCTGATGGTGGATTTGGCCACGCCCAGAACCCGGCTCAAATAACTAACACTTTGATTCTCATGGGGATGCGCGGAAAGATGGCGTGTCAGCGCCACCAATCGTTTTTGTCGATCCGTTGCCGCCCCCATTGAGTCTCCCCTCCCGTCCCGTCCCTGCGCGCCCTATCTACCGTCGCGTTGCCGCCGACTCCAATTGTGCCTCCAGCATCCGCGTCACCGTCATCCAATCGGAGGGTTTGTCGACGTCCACGCCCACTTCGGCATACGGCACCACCAATACTCGGCCATGCACCCCCAACACCTCGCTGACGCGCCGTTCCGCCCCCGCCAGCGTCAGCTGCCCCAAGAACAGCCTGATTAGAAACCGCAATCCGATGTCTCGGGCCAGCTTGGTCGGCGACTTGCGATGGCTCAGCAACACGCGCGCGGTATCCGCCACTTGCGGCACAATCGCCGGATTGACCAAAAAGAGGTTTCCCCCGGTAAACACCCCATCCCGAAGGCGAACGTATGTCCGTTTTACCCCTGGCGTACGCTGTTCGATGATCTCCCGGGGCACGACCGGGTAGACCAAATCCGCCTGCGGGGCCATTTGCAGCAGTTCGTCGACGATAGGGCCCGACACCAACGGGATATCGCCGGTGGCAATCAGCACCCGCTCTGAATTCTTGACCGCAGCCATTCCCGCCATCACATTGGTCAGCAAGTCCTCTCCCATCGGAACCCACTCGACCCCGGGCCGAGGCGCCGACGCCGGACCCACCACAATCACGCGGGTAATCCCCGCCGCCTGCAAAAGCGCATCCAGCACCCAGTCCAGCATGGGCCGACCGGCAACCGGAATCTCCCCTTCGTAGGCGGCATCCGACACCTCGCGCAAGATTCCGGTATTGCGCTGACCGGCCAGCACGATTGCCTCCACAGCACCCTCGCCTTTCATTGCGCGTCCACCGCCCGCAATCAATACCGCCCTTGCCAGCCTACGGCCCGAGCCCAGGATACGCCCCGGTCCGTCATACGGCGAGCCAACCAGTTAGCCCACTCGATGTCCGGTCCCACACTATAATACGTTGCCCCGCTTCCCGACAAGTACCACTGGGCCGGTCGAAAGGCGGATTGCAACCAGTCCCTGAAATCCCGCAGGGCCGGGGCAACGCGGAACACTGCGGGTTCCAGCGCGTTGACCATCCCGTCCGGCAAATCGCCGCTGGCCACCGCCGCCACGGTCTCTTGCATGCGGGACCTGGGGGAATCCGCCAGACTCAAGCCATCAAACGCCTCGTAGACTGCCGACGTCGACACGCTAAAACCTGGGTTGGCCAGCACCGCGGCGCCGGACCGCAACGGGGGCAAAGGTTGCAGCACCGCCCCATATCCGGTCGCCTGGGCGGTTCCGCCATGCCACATAAACGGAACATCTTGTCCCAAGGCGCCGATTTGCGTTTTCCACCGCCCCCCCGGATCCCGCAGCTCGGCCCAGCGCAACAGCGCCGCTGCGTCGGCGCTGCCGCCCCCTAGGCCAGCCCCCATAGGAATCCGTTTGGTCAAGCGGATGTCCAAGGCGGGCAACTGCCCGAAGGTTGCAAGCCACTGATAGGTCTGGTAGACAAGATTGTCGGGAGTCCAGGTCAGGCAAGGATCGGTCGACTGCCACCGCGCGGCTTGGGGTGACTCGGCCACCCGCACCACGACGGTATCGGTCAAGGTCACGGTTTGCATTACCGATAACACGGGATGAAACCCGTCGGATTGGCGCGGTCCCACCCATAGGCCGAAATTGACTTTGGCCGGCGCTTCAAAGAGTTCTATCGTCTCCATGCTCCCATCGTTCGGGATCGACACATTAAAATCCTTCTGCCGACCATTTCGGAAAACGTTGTCCGCATCCCCGAACCGCGATAAGCCGTGCGGTGATAGCGGTCTGGCCTCATGTTCGCCAGCGGTGAGGTCTCTACCCCAGTTGAGTTCACGAGCCATCGCTGCCAGGACGGAAAGGACCCCGGCGATGCCATGTTGTTCACGGAACATTGAGCACCAGGTTCCTGCCCAGCTCGGTGGCGACTGCAGGGTTATTTTATTATACCCGGTCGATGGCAATCCGCCGCCGGGAATCGTCTCATCTGAAAAGGTGCGGACGCTTTCCCTTTAACCCCGCGCACGCCCGACTGAGGCGATAACGCGAGGAGGTCAAGTCCCGCTGGAATTGCATTCGGTCACAGGCGGTGGCCTCCAGACCGCTTTGCGCGGTCTTTCTTAGCTGCCTGGAGGTCCGACAG
>JAJZZA010000081.1 GCA_021797825.1 Bacillota bacterium
AGGCATGGAGGCGGTCGGCGACCGCCACCCGGGTGTGACGGATCAGCTCATCCAACCCGCGGGCGAGACAGGCCCGTAAGCAGGCCACACCGGCCGGGGTGAACCGGTCATAAAAGGCCGAGGGCACAGGGTATCCCCCGAGACGGTTTCATAGGCCCGCCGGAGCGAGGCGAGACTCCGTGGGACCCCGGTGCCGAACCCCAAAACTAAGACCCCCAGAAAGGTGACGGGATCGATCTGGCGTTGCCGACGGACAAAGCCGACCGCAGCCGCAGTCTCGCGTAGCCACGGGCTCGGAAACAGTCCCGTCAGCAAGCGATCCAGTTCCGCATCGACGCGACCGGGCCTGGTTGACATGGTCACTCCTCCTCAGACGCGGCGACCCGGCTATTCCATTTGAGGTCCCGCGGTTTTCAGAAGACTTCGCCACGCGGTGGCCCCGATCCTGACGCACTCATTTTTTTATCGGCGGCAGCGATTGTCCCTTAACCGAACACGCATGGTCTGGATCAGTATGGCTTGACGAGACCTATTATCCTGTAATCCGTTCGCAAATTGACCGTAAAGAGGACAGCACAAAATATCGAGGGTTGTCGCACAACCCAATCTGCATCGGTGTGGCCACCGATAAGCGAAACACTATCTGCTTTGTAGAAGGTTTTGGCAAACCCACTCAAAAGAAGAGTTTCCAGACGTTCTCAAGCCATATTGCGTCCGGTTCAACATTGATCCATAACAAGGAAACGACTCATAAAAAACTCGTTTCCGCATTGAACCTGGTTAATCAAGTTTACACAGCCGATGAGTTAAAGGGACTGAAGGATAGCAACAATCCATTAGATCCCGTCAATGACAGCCATGATCGCCTGAAAAAGTTCCTCAAGGCCCACTCGGGATTCAACCGGGATAGTTTACAGGACTATCTGAACCTATTCGCATTCGTACGGAATCCCCCCTCTGAAATGCTCGAAAAGGTTGAGAAAGTCGTGAATTTAGCTTTTCAAAATCCCAAATTTCTTCGTTACAGAGACCAATTTGGCTTTAATCAAGGTGTTGAGACCTGAATTCTATCCACTCTGCAAGTAAGGGTTTTTTCTTAAATACGGGACGATCATTTTGCCCCGTGAAGAACCGCTGCCAGGCGTCGGCTAAGTCGGCAACCGGTTGGGCAGGGGCGTCCCGATGGATGTCGTGGAGCCAGGGCCATGGCTGATACTTCAAAGCATTAAACGGTTTCTTCAAGGCAGGACCCTGGGGCTTCTGCCCGGCAGCACATGGGCGATTCCCCTCCTCCAGCGCCCAATTCCAGACCAATCGGGCAGTTCCCGACGCTTGCGTAAAGTACTGGATCTGATCCGGCGTCGGATCGCGCCGGATCGTGTGCGCTAACATCGGCAGGGATGGCCTGCTGAAGTATTTTGCGGTAATTTCGTAACCCATATAACCGCGCTGAAAACACCGGGGTAATGGTCAGTAAATCCTGGACCAACTCTTCTTCGGGGGATAATTGCTCCTGATTCCACACCAGGATTGCGCAGGCATGCTGCTGACAAAACCGCTCAAACCACTCATAGCCAAACCGGGTTAAGCGATCTTTGTGCGCGACAATCAGAGTTTCGACCGCTCCGGCTTCGACGGCCTCCAGGAGGGCCAGAAATTTCTTGCGGCCAAAATTCATCCCGCCGCCGATTTCTTCAATAAACTCCACATTGGCCAATCCTCGGGCGGCACAAAAGTCTTCCAGAACTTTGCGCTGATTTTTGAGATCGGGACGTTAGCTTTGACTGCTCACACGACCGTAAGCGGCAGTACGGCATGGCCCGGAGACCGCCGTTTCGTGTCGAAACCGCGCAATCTGTTCTTCGGTGTAACATCGGCGATTTGTCGCGGTACGCCCGGCCGGGGTTAAACGCCCCTCGCGATCCCACCGTTGCACGGTCTTCACCGTCACCCCTAAGAATTTAGCCACTTGAGCCGCGGTTAATGTGGTCTTCATGGCTACTATGATACACTATCGACCACTACTAGCAAATCTACGGTGACACTCCTCTCTCGCCGGGGCGGGCCCCGGGCTTCCGGTCTCCGCCGTCCGATGGTCGAAAAACCGCCCCAACCCTAAACGCCGCCAGCGGGCGTTACCGCCGGCCTTCATCTCTCCGGCGGACAGGCGCGTTATGCTTTCGTTTGCCAGGCTCAAACCGACCCATCGCCGAGACCCAAAAAACTCCGCGCGTTGTCTACTAGGATCTTTCGTGAAATCTCCGCCGGCAGGCCCAACTGCTGGAATTCGTCCAACTGGCGGTCAAGCGAGAACATGGGAAAATCGGTGCCAAACAACACCTGGTCCTGCAAACGCCCCTTCATCTCCCGCAAAATCTCGTCCGGCAGATACCGATACCGCCATCCAGAAATATCGAGAAAGACATTGCGTTTGTGCAAAGCCATGGCCAGCGACTCCAAATGCCAGGGCCAGCCCACATGCGCCAGCAGGATTGGCATAGCCGGGTGACGGGCGGCCAACGCGTCAAGCCGGATGGGTTGCGCCAAATCCAAACGCAGGCCTTGACCCCCGGGTTCGCGGGCGCCCACTCCACTCGTGCCGGTGTGGACCAAAAGACGAAGTCCCAAGTCGGCCGCGCGGGCAAAAAACGGGCCGAACCGCTCATCAAGCGGATCAAATCCTTGCATCGTCGGGTGAAGCTTAAGCCCCCTAAGACCCAGTGCGGGCAACGCGTCGAGTCGTTGCAGCGCATCTGGGCGGCCCGGGTCCACGCTGCCAAATCCCAAAAACACATCCGGAAACGTTCGGCAAATCTCCGCCACGCGTTCGTTGCGGAGGGGTGGCCGACGCGTGTTGCGTTCGGCATCCCAAGCCAGCAAAATTCCCGCTACCCCTTGCTGGCGATATTGCGACACCATCTCTTCCAACGACATCACCCGCAGCGGCCGTCTGAAGTACGCCTCAACCGAGGGTAGATACGGTCCCATCGAATCCTCCACCCATTCCGCGGTAGCCAGATGCACGTGCGCATCCAGCGCCCGAATGGTCTCCCAGGCAATCCCCCCGGCTGCCGCCGCGCTCACTGCGGGTACACCGGTGTCAACCAATTACGGTAGCGAGGGTCCTCTCCGCGCACCGCCCGAAAGTAGGTAGTTTGCAAGGCGGTGGTAACCGGACCCGGCCTCCCGTCCCCGACCGGACGCCGGTCGACTCCGACGATACCCGCCAGTTGCACGCCCGTGCCGGACAAGAACAACTCGTCGGCCACGTAAAGTTCGGTGCGATCAATAGGCCGCACCTCAACCGCAATGTTCAAATCCGCGGCCATTTGAAAGACGGCCTCGCGGGTAATCCCTTCTAAAATGTCGGCCGTGATGGGAGCCGTCACCAACCGGCCGTCCCGGACCATAAACAGGTTCGAAGAACTGCCCTCGGCCACGTGTCCGTCTTGGCCGAGCATAATCGCCTCATCATAGCCATCGGCCGTCGCCTGGTCGCTGGCCAGGGCCGCGTTGACGTAGGCACCGGTTACCTTGGCCCGGGAGGGAATAATGTTGTCGGCGATTCGCTGCCAACTCGAGACGGTAACCTGCAATCCCTGGGTAGCTACGTAATTGCCAAGTGGTGTGGCAAAAATGGCCAGATCGTCGCGCAAGCCCGACAGGCCCACCTTTATCAGCTGCGCGCTCTTAAAGACCAGCGGGCGGATATACATGTCTTCGTGAAACTCATTGTGCGCCAACATGCGCACAGTCCAGTCCACCAATTCTTCGCTGGTATACGGGACGTCCATCTTCAAAATGCGCGCCGATCGGCGCAGGCGATCAAAGTGTTCGTGCGCCTTGAGGATATAAAGCTGGGTTTCCCGGGAATTCCAATAGGCGCGGATTCCCTCAAAACACCCGGTCCCATAGTTCAACGCGTGGGTCGCCACCCCGACCGTGGCTTCTGCCAACGGCATTAGCCGACCCTTGAAAAAACAATAACCCTCGACAATTTCTTTTCTGGCCGACGGCCCCTCTGCCGACCCGATACTCGCCTCCGCCATATTGCCGCCCCCGTTTCGCGTGCGGACTCCCGCAGTATTTTCGCTACCATTTCGACAACCAGCAGCCGATTCCTGCCGTTTACTCGCTGTTCGGCCATGGCCTGAAGCCCCCAACCGGCATTGCGCGACCTGACCCCGATGTCCGCTCTCCTATCATATCGGTCCGGTTGGGAGTCGCCAAGGTGCCAGATCAAGTGACGTGATGCCCGCGCCATGTTTCGCTGGGGGTGCGCTTTGCCGAATCTTGAGCGGTCGTCTGGGTCATCCCCTTAGCGCCGGACGGCCGCCGCAGACCGCTACCAATTTCGCGCGGATTTCGGTAGACTCAGGTTGCGCCGACGCCCCTGGCGACACGCCCCCCGGAGGAGGTGATGAAAGTGATGGCCGCATCCCGAAGCACGCGGCGCGTCCGCGTGTTGATCGAAGGCAGGGTGCAAGGTGTCGGATTCCGCCAAAGCACCCTCGAAACCGCCCGTTGGCTTGGAGTGACTGGTTGGGTAAGAAACCTGCCTACCCGGCGCCAAGTCGAGTGCGAAGCGGAAGGAAACGCCGAGGCCATCGCCGCATTTCTGCAGTGGATGGACCAGGGACCCGGTTTAGCCCGAGTCGACAGGGTTCTGGTGACCGATATCGCGCCGCAAAACGACCCCTCGTTCAGAATTCGCCCCTAACTTCTGCCGTGATCTTTACGCCCCGGCCGCCGGCAAGGTGTTCATCCGACGCGCTCGGTTGCATCCAAATAAGATGAAGCCGTGTAATGGGGGCCTGTCTGTCCGCGACCGCGTTATCCCACCCGCACCTTGGGATCCAGCAACTGGCCGAGAAACACCGGCAAGACGAAGGCCTGGCGATGCACCGCCGTGGTGTACCAGCGGGTGGCATAGGCGACCGCCCGCGCCGGACACGACAAGTCCGGTCCCAGCGAAGCGGCCGCAAAAGTAAATAGTCCTCCCGGATAGGTGGGTATCGCCGTCCAAAACACCCGCGCGATGGGGAATTTAGCCGCCAAATCCCGGCTCACGCTCGACACCACCTCGGGGTTGTAAAATGGCGTCCCGGTTTGTTGCGCAAAGACGCCCTGCGGCTTTAACGCCTGACGGGCGACGGCGTGAAAGTTCTCCGTATACAAAACCCCGCCCGGACCCGTCCCTTCGGGATCGGTAGAATCCACCAAAATGGCATCATATTGTCCAACCGCCTGTTTGAGAAATTCCGCCCCGTCCGCATACACAATCACCAACCGCTCATCGTCCAGCGCAGAAGAGATGCTTGCCAGAAACCGCCTGGCGACATCCACAACCAATTCGTCGATCTCCACGAGTGTGACCCGGCGCACCGAAGGAATCTTTAACACCTCGCGGACCAAACCTCCGTCGCCCCCACCGATGATCAGGACGTCCTCCGGATTGGGATGGGCGTTAAGCGGAACCAGACCCAGCATTTCATGGTAAATATACTCGTCTCTGGTCGTAGTCTGCATAATCCCATCTAAAACCAAACAGCGTCCCCATTCGGCGGTATCCAACACTTCAATCGTTTGGTATGGCGATTGGCCTTGAAAAATCACCTCCCGGATGCCCCACTGCAACCGATGCGCATCCGATGCCGATTCCGTAAACCATCTCAATGGCGCTCCCCCTTTTATTACGAGTTCTATGCCCTCGGCGGGCAACTAGCCCGATCCCGCTTGCTTCTCATTGTACGTCATCGCACCCCGTTTGGGGTTGTTGCCGGTTCGCGGACCCCGTCCGGTTTGACTGCGGCAACTCGTTCCCGGCGGACACGGTGACCACTTGTCTGCCGGAAAGGGTCACTCCGGTAGGCGCCGCCATACCGGGGACCACGGCCCCCGCATCCCGATCAACCGAATCCCTGGGCAGCGTTGGCGCTGGCCAGCACGCTCCCGATTCACCCGCTACCCTCATACCCCGAACCTCCAGGTCGCACCCGCCCGTCACGTCCGAGCCCGTGGCATTATTGATTCAAAACCTCGTTGGCTAGCGCCTGTGCCAGCCGCCGATACGGCGCACCAAACAGCAGCAGGTGAATCAACGCGTGGTACAACTGATAGATGGGGCGCACGTAAGGATAGCCGGCGGCGGTTGGATACGCCTCGCGATACGCCCGATAAAATGTCTCGGGAAACCCTCCAAACATCTCGCTAAATGCCAAGTCGGCCTGCGGGTCCCCATAATATCCTTGGGGATCGAAAACATATGGGATGCCTGCCGAGTCCCAGAGCCAATTACCTGCCCAAAGATCTCCGTGCACCAGTGCCGGTCCCAGCGCCGCCTGGTTCAAGCCAGCCGCAATCACATCAAGCTTCTCGCGCAGCCGCTGCAGCCAGGTGGCCGTGTCATTAGCTTGCGCGCACTTCTCCAACAGTGGCCGCAGCCGGGCCTGCACAAAAAACGTTCCGCCCCGGTCATAAATCCCGCTGGGCGAAGTTTGGATCCCAATCGCCGATCCCCACGGTTGACAATACCCCAGGCGTTGACTTCGGTGAACTTTGGCCAGATCTCGGCCCAATTTGGCTGCCGCCATCTCCCGCAGGGCGGGGGAGCCCGGCTCAATCCATTGCAACACCAGCAGGCGAGCGGATACCCAATCCGGGGCCGGAACCCGGATGGAGCCGGTCTGGGCGAGCGCGTCGAGGGTCGCCGCCTCAATCAGCAGAATTCGGGAGCTGACATCGGGCTGCCATTTTACCACCATTGGGCGGCCATCCAGTTGCATTTGCCAGGTCTCGCTCAAATCTCCGCCCGACAGGATTTGGACAGGTTGCACCACCCCATAGCGTTCGTAGAGATGATTAGCCCAGTATGGTCCCCGGTTGATGCCCATAACTGCTCCCATTCCCGTTGACTTGCCTGCCACCCCGCGATTGAGACAACGCCACTGGCGGGAGTGCGAGTTTTATCCCGCTTGGTCGGCGTCGCGGTGGAGCCAAGGCCCGAGTTCCTCCTCCTTCGGCTCAAAATGCCTCGCCCGGCAACCGGCCCACGGCCGCCCTACAAGCACCGCTCCCTTGCTCGGAACCCCCGCCGGAGTCCGCGGGGTCGGGACCCTTTTGCCCTCATCTGGCTCCGAGCAGAGCCCCTGTTATGGGAGCCCCGCGCCAACCGAAGAGCCCGGGCCGACCGCGGACCGATTCGGCTAAGATGTGTAGGCGGCGTCCGGGGCAGGGCGGCCGAGATCCACCGGGTCGGCGCCATGTCGGCTCTCAACCCCTTGGTTCCACAGCAGATAATCGATTGCATCCAACAACGCCTGCCAGGATGCCACCAAGATGTTCCGCGAGACGCCAACCGTTTGGATCACCTGATCGCCATGCTCTGACCGAATCCAGACTCGGACCGCAGCTGCGGTGGCATCGCGGCCGTCTAGCACCCGCACCTTGTAGTCGGTCAGGTGAAGGCCGTCCAGAATCGGGTAGATCCTGGTCAGCGCTTTTCGCACCGCATCATCCAAGGCATTTACCGGGCCGGCTCCTTCACCCACCTCCACCCGCCGGATCTCTCCAACTCGCAAACGCACGGTGGCTTCGCAAATGGATTCCAAATCATGGGTGACAGACACATGGAACCGGTCCACCGCATAGTATACCGGTACCGAACCCACTTGGCGTTGAACCATAAGCCGCATCGAAGACTCGGCATCTTCGAACTGATAACCGGCAGCCTCCAGCCGCTTCACCCGTTCGACCAATTCGGTCGCCGCTTGTGGCTCCAGATGGATATCGTCAAAATGGTACAGAAGATTTGAGCGACCAGCCAATTCCGACACCAAAATTCGCCGGGTTTGTCCCACCCGCGCGGGGTCCACATGTTCGTAGGCTTCGGGATGCTTGCGCACGGCACCGGCGTGTACGCCTGCCTTATGCGTAAAAGCATTCTCGCCCACGTACGGCGCTCCGTCGTCGGGTGCCAGGTTGGCGATCTCGGAGACCATGCGGGAGAGGCGAGTCAGTTCGCCTAATTGATCCATCTTGCCTGCCTGTAATCCCATTTTCCACACCAGGTTGGGCCAAATCGTACACAGGTTGGCGTTGCCGCAACGTTCCCCGTACCCGTTGATGGTGCCTTGCACCATAGCAGCCCCGCCCGCCACCGCCTCCAGCGAATTGGCCACCCCCAGCCCGGCATCGTTATGCGCATGGATGCCAATCGGCGCGCCAAAGCGCCGGGCCGTTTCCACCACAGCGGCGCGCACATGCGACGGCAGCGAGCCGCCGTTGGTATCGCAGAGCACCAGCCAAGCGGCTCCACCTGCCAGGGCGGCCTCCACAACTTGGTACGGGTACTCCGAGCCATTTGCCAAGCCGTCAAAAAAGTGCTCCGCATCAAAGATCACCGTAAGCCCGTGGGCTGCGAGAAATCGCACCGACTCTTCCACCATATGAAGATTTTCGGTCAGATCGGCGCCTAAAATCCGCTCCGCGTGAAAGACCGAGGCCTTGCCGAACAACGTGGCCACCGGCACGTCGGCCTCCAATATCGCGCGCAGGCTGGGATCATCTTCCGCTCGGAGATCTTTTCGGCGGGTGCTGCCGAAAGCCGCCAGCTGGGCGTGTCGCAGGCGGCCGCGCATCGCCTGAAAAAAGGCCGTGTCTTTGGGGTTGGAGGCGGGCCACCCGCCCTCGATGTAGTCCATGCCGTATTGGTCAAGCAGCCCCGCCACCTGAATCTTATCTTCAATCGACAGACTGATCCCTCGTCGCTGGGTGCCGTCGCGCAGCGTCGTGTCATAGAGAAGAATGCGCCCCATGTCTTCAACCTCCCTGTTCGCCAGCCGAGCGTTCAGCTCGGGTGTTGGCGTAATCATACCACCAAATGCCCTCGAGACGCCCCGGCCTTCAGGCCTGAGCAGGAATGCAGGTTTGCGCCGTTAGGCGCAAACCGCTTTCTTCTCATTCGCCCTTCGTCCTTGCCCCAGTTCCCTCGGCTTGCCTCGTCCCTCCGCCCCGCACGCCACATCCCGGCATTTCCGCAGGGCCACAGGCTGACATCCTCTCCACGGCTAATCCCCTTTCGCAACGCTCCTCGGACCCACTGCGCGTGTCCCATCCTGTACAATGCTCCGCGAATGCGAAGTGTTTGACATTATTCGCCGCCAACACCTCCCGATCATGGCGGCCTCAGTTCGGGCACATCCAGGCCCATACTGCTAAGGTGAGGGTGTGGTTGTAGCAACCACACCCGCAGCACCGCGACCGCGGGGGCAACGCCACCAATCACCCGGACATGCTTGCCGGACCACGCAGCGTTGTATTCCTGTTGGCGGCTGAATCCAGCCATCTGCCATGCCCTTCGCCTCGCAGCGACCGTACTGGCGTTGTCGCGGCTTTGGTCTATACTCCTCGCGTTTCACAATTGATGATTCAGGGAGCTGACTTGCAGACTGGGAATTGAGACCTCCACGTCCCCCTTGCGCGTCATCGAGCAGGAAACTTTCGTTCAGTCCTTGCGAGACTTCCGGATGCATTGGTGAGGACAACCATTACAACTTAGCCGCGAGGAATATATCAGCTGTTATTGGCGAACGCGATCAATGACCGCCCGAACTCGCATTCCACCCGATCCCGTTACCCGCTGTTGCGCAGACCCAGCGCAATACCTTCCATGGTTTGCGCCAGGGCCGGCAGAAGGTCCTCTCGGCCCGTGCTCCGGTAGTCCTTAAGCAACTGCACCTGCAAGTGGTTTAGGGTGTCGACCTGGGGGTTACGCCACACCACTGCCCTAGCCAGACGCTCTTGTCCCACCAGTAGCG
Source organism: Bacillota bacterium (assembly GCA_021797825.1). GTDB lineage: Bacteria > Bacillota > Sulfobacillia > Sulfobacillales > Sulfobacillaceae > JAJZZA01. Next base: position 9,819 of record JAJZZA010000081.1, read on the forward strand.
ACGACTTTCCGGAAATAGCCAGCAAGGCGGCGTGCAGACGACGGTACTCATCCCTGATGACACTCCAAAAGCGACCTGCCAGGTCCGGATCAGCGAGGTCCTGGTACCATTGCGCCGCGTGAAAATCCGCCTTGACCAAGGCCAATTCCAAGTTGTGCAGGAGCGTGGCCATAAAAGGCCAGGATTTGGCCAAGAATGCCACCTGTTCCCGGCCCCCCGGTTCCGCCAATGCCTCTTCTAAGGCACTGCCTGCCCCATACCACCCGGGAAGCAACATGCGGTTTTGCGTCCAGGCGAACACCCAGGGGATAGCCCGCAAGTCGTCCCAACAGAATTGCTCCCGCCAAGACGGCCGTGAACCCCAATTTAGCGCACTCATCTCGCGAATCGGCGTCACCGCTAGAAAATATGTCCAAAAGTCGGGTTCATGGACCAGTTCGCGGTATGTACGCAGTGCCGTGTTGGCCATCCTCTCCATCAACTCAACCGTCGCGCGGTCGGGTTCTGCTGCCGGGAACACCGCGGCGGAAACGTGAGCGGTCAACATCAGCTCCAGGCTCCGCCAGGCAATATCCGGCAATAGAAACTTCTGCGAAAGCACCTCCCCCTGTTGTGTAATGCGCAGGGGATGCCAGGCGGTGTCCGGCGGCTGCGCCAAGATCGCGTGCGAAGTGGGTCCCCCGCCGCGTCCCAGCGCTCCACCCCGGCCATGAAAAAATCCCACCCGGATACCGTGTTGGCCGCCCCATTCAAGCAGATTCCGTTCGGCTTGATAAATCGCCCAGGTGGCCGTCAGAGTTCCCGCATCCTTGGTGCTGTCGGAATATCCCAGCATAATCTCCTGGTAGTTGTTGCGGGATTTCATGTGCTCGCGCCACTCGGGCTGGGTCAACAGATCGGACAATATGCCAGACGCCCGCCGCAAATCGTCCAGGGTTTCAAAAACCGGCACAATATCCAGCGAAAGTTCCGGATCCACCGCCCGGGTCAAGGCTAACACTTCGAGCAAATGACTGGGGCGATGCGCCATGCTGACGAGATAACGGGAGACCGCCCGCGGCCCGTATAGGCGTTGCGCGCGCGCCACCACCACCAGCGTGTCGCGCAGGTCCAGGGTCGCTGGGTCGGCTGGAATCCAAGCGCGGGGGCGCCTGATAACTTCCCCAAGGCGTTGCATCCGCACGCTTTCTGACAGCTGCGCGTAGTCCTCCCCGACCAACTCAGCCACCGACTGCTCATGAACGCGGCTGTGCTGCCGAATGTCCAGGGTAGCCAAATGAAAGCCAAACACCTCGATCTGCCCCAACAGTTTGGTCAGTTCACCCGGCCACCGCCGCGGGTCGTCATCCCAAAATCTGCCGAGTTGTTGAACGTCCTGCCAAAATCCGAGGGCGTGGGGATAGCCGCCGTCTTGAGCCAGGCGCGTCGCCTGGATGCGTTGGGCGATCAGGCCGACCATCTGCCTAAGCGGTTCCTGGGGATAGCGCCGGCGCATTTCTTCCGCCGCCGCAGGAAACCGGCCCGCAGCTTCCGCCAGCCAGCGGTCGCACGCGGGAGGGTTGGTGACAAATCGCCGAGCCCCGGTAACGGTCCGGCCCAGATCGCTTAACGGAGCGGCGTAAAGCGCCAGGGCGGTCTCCCGGTGCCGTTTAAGGGTATGATCCGTCACATTGGCATCGACGAAGGGATGCCCGTCGCGGTCGCCCCCAATCCACGAGTCCACTGCCCAATCCAAGGCCGGTAACTCGCGGGCGGATAAAATTCGATTAATTGCCCCCAGCACCTCGGGTAAAATCTCGAACAGCCCTTCAGCCAAATAGAAAATACCCAGTTCCAGTTCGTCCATCACGCTGGGCCGATTAGTGCGTTGGCTGGGCGTCCGCCATAAAGCCCGCAACTCTTCCCGGATGCGGGCGATGCGCTGTTCCGCGGTCACTCCGCCCCCGTCCGGGAGGTCGGGTGCCATCGCGCCGAGCTTGCGGACGTGCTGTAAAATCGTTCGCCGCGTGCTTTCGGTCGGATGAAAGGTCAAGACAATGCGCCCCGACAGGGCCCGGTCGGGGCGAGTCACGGGGGCGACGGTCGTCAGACGTCGCGCCAAACCGTCGATCGATCCGCGCGGAGGCCTCTTTACATGGCCCCGGCGCGCCGCCACGGTACGGACCCGAGCCAGATCCTCTGCCAAATTCTGAATGCGCAGGCGCTCGCTCAATAACCGCGCCAGCAGATAGATGTCCCCCGTGGCGGTGTACGGAGGCTCGGGGCCGTCTCCGCCGCGCCAGGCAATCGCCCAATCGTGCCAGGCATCTGCCAGGGCCGGCATCTGGGCGCCATCCTCTTCCCTAACCACTTCATCCAGCAGCGTCCACAATTTCCGGACTGGCCGATACCACAAGTCTTCAACTTGACTCTGTGTCCCACTGCCATCCTCGTTGCCGGTATCGAGGGGGTCTGGCGGGGGCTCCATCCAACCTTTGGGTTGTTCATTCATCGCGGCCTACCCCTCTCCATGCTTGCCGTCAAAGATCTCTAGTCTGCCCGTTTCCCCAGGCCACGGTCTTCGTGGTGGTCAAAGCCTCTAGCCCCATCGGTCCGCGGGCGTGGAGCTTTTGCGTGCTGATCCCCACTTCAGCTCCGAGTCCATACTGAAAGCCGTCGGTAAAGCGAGTCGACGCGTTCCAGTAGACGGCGGCGGCGTCCACCCAGTCGACAAAGCGCCGGCCAGTCTCGTAGTCTCGCGTGACAATCGCTTCGGAATGTCCCGAACCATACCGGCCGATATGCTGTAGTGCCTCTTCCAAGTCCTCCACCACGCGCGATGCCAGGTCCAGGGAAAGGTACTCCGTCGCCCAATCCGCTTCCGATGCCGCCACCGCGTCCGGAACCAGCCGACAGGTCTCAGGGTCCCCATGCCAGGTCACCCCGTCGGCTTTTAGCGCCTCCGCCGCCATGGTCAAAAACTCGGGCGCCACGCGCTGGTGCACCAGCACCGTTTCCAAGGCATTGCACACCGCCGGGTTGCCCACCTTGCCATCTCGCAGGATGCGGACGGCCATCGCCAAATCTGCGTGCCGATCCACGTAAAGGTGACAGTTGCCCACCCCGGTTTCGATAACCGGAACGCTGGCCTCCTGCACGACCGTCTGAATCAACCCGGAACCACCGCGGGGAATCAGCAGATCGAGTCCGTCGAGATGCATCAAAGCCCGGGCGTACTCGCGGTCGGGACTGGCCACCAGTTGAATGGCCGCCGGCGGCAACGATGCCTCCCCCAGCGCTTCGCGCCATAGGGCGACCAACACCGTGTTGGTGCGCAAGGCCTCATGCCCTCCCCGCAAGATGATCGCATTGCCGCTTTTCACCGTCAAGCCGGCCGCCTCCACGGCAACCCCGGGCCGACTTTCAAAAATCAAACCGATGACCCCAAGTGGCACCCGTACTTGCTCTAGCCGCAACCCGTTGTTCAATTGGCGAAGGCCCAACCCCATACCCAACGGGTCGGGCAATCGCACCACCGTTTGCAACCCGTCCACCAACTGCTGAAGTTTACCCTCCGACAATTCCAGACGCTTAAGTCTAGCTCCCTGCAAGCCGGTTGCCTCGGCTTGCGCCAAGTCCCCCCGGTTTGCCGCCAGCACCTCTTCGTAACGGTCGCTAAGTGCTGTCGCCATCGCCAGCAGCGCCCGGTTGCGGTGCGCGGCATCGCTCACGGCGAGAAGTTTTTGGGCCCGCTTCGCTTCAGCCAACATTTCCTCAAGCACCGAAATTCCCCCTTTGGGCAAGAAACCGCGTTCCCCCAGGCCAATCCATTCCCATTACCTTGGCGAGCACATCGGGTTCGTGGCTAGACGCCAGCACCATGCCGATTCCCGCCTCCTGCGAAATGCGGGCCGCTTCCAGCTTGGTGGCCATGCCGCCGGTGCCCCAAGGTCCAGGCGATGCGGTATGTTCCGCAAGGTCCTCCGCCGTCACCCAAGGAACCGTGGCGATCCGGCGCGCGTCGGGATAAAGCCGCGGATTATCGGTGTAGAGCCCGTCAATATCCGACAAAATGACCAGAAGGTCCGCATCCACCAAGGTCGCCACTCGCGCGGCCAAGGTATCGTTGTCCCCAATGCGCAACTCTTCGTCCGCCACCGTATCGTTTTCGTTGATTATGGGAACCACACCCCATTCCAACAATTGTTGCAGAGTACGGCCCGAAGCCATGCGACGAGCCGGGTCTTCCAGGTCGGCACGGGTTATCAGAATCTGACCGACGGGAACCGGGTCGAATACAGATTGATATGCCTGGATGAGACGGGCCTGGCCGATGGCGGCCAAGGCTTGTTTGTCGCCCACCGTCTGCGGCCACCGCCCGATTCGGCCGACCCCTGCGCCCACCGCCCCCGAGGAGACCATCATCACCTCGTGGCCTCGATGATAAAGACGTCCGACCTGTTCCGCTAGCCCCTTTATCCGGCTGTGGCTAAGACGGCCGTCTTCTTCACACACACTGGACGTTCCAACTTTTACTACCCACCGCATGGCGTGCCACTCCCCGTCTGTCTGTCGCGCATAAAAAAAAACGCCCCCTGGTTGAGGACGAACTTCGCCGTGGTACCACCCCGATTGCAGGCCTTGCGGTCTGCCGCTTGCCTCCCCGATATCAGAGGGGACATCCGGTCGGCTCCTCGCCAACATACTCCAAAGCGGGACGACAGAGACTCCGTGACCGGCTCTCACCCCTCCGGCTCGCTGCGCACACCCTCATCTGCCGTTTCTCTCTCATTGCAACGTACTATTCAATTGCTGTGGTCGACGCCCCGACCGATCCGCACCCTAAGGCTCGGTATTTTAAGATACTCTACTTAAGAACGCTTTGGCTGTCAAGTGACGGTGACGACTCGGGTGCACCTCAAAATTGTGATCACGCCGCGATGCGCCTTTGGACTGGCACGAGTTGGGCGCAGGGGTGTTGTGCCCAAAGGCTATCCCAGCGTTGGGAGCGGTGCAAGGCGCGGAGTGTGGCGATG
>JAJZZA010000014.1 GCA_021797825.1 Bacillota bacterium
GAAGAGGGACGAGGGCGATCTCATCCGCAAACTGGCGAAATAAGGGGGCCGCGCCCACCGTACGGCCTGTCGGCTCTATCATAGACATGTTCATAAGACCCTCTTCGCGATGGGGGACGCCAACTCCCTTGCGACCTATGCTGACAAGTTAATGGAAATATTTAGGTGCGGAAAACGTGCCAGAGCACATGTTGCTGGCGCAAGTGCGCGTCAGTGATATCAAGCGTTCCCCCGGCAGCCAACATCGCCAGCGAGCCCCGCCGCCGTCGTGTGATTAGCCCGTCGGCCCAGCCTGGGGGCGGTCGGACGAAACCTGTTCAATCCAGGCGACGGCCTGTTCGAGTGCCCCGTCGCGTCCCACGACATAGTCATGGAGCGATGGCTCGGCCACAATGTCGGGGACCAGACCCGTCTGCACAAATTCCGTTCCATCCGGGGCCAAATTCCAGACGCCGCAGACGAATCCCCAACCGCCACCTGGCATGGGGAAAAACGCGGGTTGTCCGCTGCTGCCGCCGGTGGTTTGGCCTATCACCACGCCCCGTTGCGCGGCACGAAAAGCCACCACGAAATCCTCGGCCGCACTATAGGTGCGGGGCGACGTGAGAACCGCTACCGGGCCGTCGAACCGGGTTAAACCCGTATGGGGAGCGAGGGTGCCCGCAGACGGCTGCAACTCCCAGCGCGCTGGCAACCCCCAGCTTTCCAGGACCGGGGCGGTGACCGGAATGCGCGCTCGCCAGAGCGGGATCTCGGCGTGAATCAATCGAGACAGGATTTGCAATCCCCAGCCGCTGCTACCGCCGCGATTGGAGCGGAGATCGATGATGATTCCGCGAATGCCGTTGAAATGCGGAAAGGTGTCATCAAACGCCACCACTGGGGCTGCGTCCCGAAAGTGGGGGAGATCGATATGGGTAATATCCGGGGTGACCAGTTGGGCGGTGACGGGTTGAATGACATCTTCGGCGTAATCGGCGGTGACGGTCCATTGGCCGAACTGTCCGTCTGCCTGGCGCCCCGCCAACTGGATGGAAGTTCCGGGGTCGCGCCGCAGAAAACGGTCGGCCACCTTGGCCGCCAGGTCGTGGGGCGTGGAGGCGGAAACTGTGCGGGCCACTCGGTCGTAAACTTGACCAATCGGCTCCCCATCGACCTCGGTGAGGATGGTTCCGGGCGGAATGAGGGCACTGTCGGCGACCACCAGCTGGTCTCCCACCCAGTCCAGCCGGAGACCGGGGCGCGAACGTCGTTGATAGAGTGCGGCCGGAGGCAATATTCCGGTATGACCGTCGCCCAGACAGGCCGCAAACACCTCTAACCAGTCGTAGTACTCGGTTGTGGGGAGAGGCCCGGCAGCCAATAACCGCTCCAGGGTTTCCTGGTAGGCGATATCCCATTGCTCGGGGGTGACGCGGCCCCAAAAGCCATAGGTTGTCCGCGCTGCGGCCCAGAATCGGGACAAACCGGCAATCTCCTCCGACAGGGGCAGAATGGAGGGGGGTGGTGGTACCGGAGAGTTCCCCAACGGATCGGCGGCGGCCCCTGCGTATGGGGCCAGTGCGTCAAATATCTGATTCGACACCGCTTGAGACAGGATCGGCAAGCGTTTAGTCAGTAAACTCTCCTCCCTCTCTGCTATATCGGTCAACGCCGAGATTGTCGCACAGATGACGGGTTCGGCGCCGGGATTGCCCCCAGCGCACGACGGATCGGGGCAGCGCATTAACCTATCGCAACAGCGCAGGTAATCGCGTGAGCGAGGGAATGTCCGCCACGATGAGGCTGGGATCCGGACAAGGCAGGCGGCGCGGGTTGTACCACACCACCGGAATCCCCAGCGCGGAGGCACCAACGACGTCATATGACCAGGAATCTCCGATGAAGAGGCATTCGGCGGCCATCACCCGCAATTTTTCCAGGGCCACCCGAAAGATTTTCGGATCGGGTTTAAATGCGCCCACCGCATCGGCCGCGATCCGCAAAGTCGGGGGAAAGTAAGCCGAGAGCTCAATACTGTCGAGTCGACCCCCCAGCAAGTCGGCCGGTCCATTGGTGACCACTGCCAGCCTAAACCGCCCGGCCAGTTGGCTCACCACGGTTTTGGTCTCCGGGAACGGCACGCATTCCCGGCGCATGGACCGCGTGTGCCGTTCCAGCAGGTCGGACAGATTCGGGATGGTGATATCATAAACCACTTCGAGAAACTGCCAGCGTAGCCGCCTGGCCACCATGGCCGGCAAGCTGCCACTGTTGACGTAATCGAAGAGGGTGGTGTCACACCGGACAAAACGCGGCCAGATCTCCGCAGGGTCGATGGGGTAAGGCGCCAGCAGCTCTTCCAGCATGCGCCGGGTGACGGTCTGCCAGGTTGCGGAAAAATCATAGAGCGTGTCATCCATATCAAACAACAACGCCTTGATGCTCATCGCGTGCCGTCCGACAGGTGGGTGCTCAGCCAATCGCGGATGAGTTCCAGCCGGTGCACGCGATGCCAGGGGTTGCCTGAACGCGACAGTTCGTGGCTTTCCCCCGGAAACCGCACGAACTCGGTTTCCCTGCCCAGATATTTTAACGCCGCGAAAAGCTCCTCCGCCTGTGATACGGGGCAGCGGTAGTCCTCTTCGCTGTGCAAAATCAAGAGCGGCGTGGTGATGTTTTCCACGGCCATCAAGGGACTCGCCGTCAGGTACCGGTGCGGGTGCTGCCAGGGCACCGCTCCCCATTCCCAGCCATCGAGATAGCCGATGTCACTGGTGCCGAAGAAACTGAGCTCGTCGACCACCGAGCGCATGGTCACCGCTGCCCTAAAGCGGTCGCTGTGGCCGATTGCCCAGTTGGTCATAAAGCCGCCGTAGGACCCGCCTAAAATGGCCAACCGGTCCGGGTCAAACCGGTTTGTGCGCAGGGCGGCGTCCAAACCTTGCAGGACATCTTGGAAATCCTGTTGGCCCCAGGCGCCGCGAATGCTGGCGCAAAAGGCCTCGCCATAGCCGCGGCTGCCATGCGGGTTGGCAAATACCACCCCAATGCCGGCCGCCGCCAAGAGCTGAAATTCCAGAAAAAAGACGGGGGCGTACATGGCCATGGGTCCTCCGTGCACCTCCACCGCCAAGGGATGGCGGCCAGGGGAATCCGGATATAGCAAGAATCCGTCCAGTTGGTCCCCAGCAGGATCGGTTTGAAACGAAAACCTTTCCGGATGATAGACCGTCACCTCGTCCAGAAGATCGCGGTTGAGATGGGTTGCTCGGGTCACGGAGGACAAGACAGCGCCTTGCGTCCGTTCGGCCCAAAACAGATCGCCGGGGTGCGCCGCCTCCATGATGAGCAAACCGAACGTCTTGCACTCGGCGTCGGTGGCCATCGCGTAGACCACCTGCTCGCCTCGCGTCATCGGGGTCAGGTGCCCGTCCTGCAAGTTGACCGCCGCCGCCTGCACGGTGCCGCCGCGGCTGGCGATGACGTACAATGTGCCGCCGTCGCTAGCGACAGAGGGGTGGAGCCCGTCGGTGTGGGCGTGCATGTCGTCCAGGGCGTGATTGCCGAAATCCCAGTTTTTCGGATCGGATATTTGATGAAACGTCTCCTCCGGGCGGGTCACGTCCACCGCATACAAACGGGTTTGGGTGTAGAACCCATATTCCAGGAAATGCCCGAAACCATAGAGGGTTCGGCTGTCGGGGGCAAAGACCGGCGTGCCGAAATCCCCTGCTTCCGGCGTGACGGCGGTGATGGCCGAGGTACTGCGCTCCATGACCCAAATGCGGTCACGAGGGGTCAAATCCGCGTCGAAGCGACGGTTGGCGGCGAACGCCAGGTACCGGCCGTCCGGGCTAAAGCACGGGGAATGGTGGTGATAGGGTCCGTCCGTTAACCGCAGCCCGCCGCGGTCTGGATCCAGCGGGACTTGCACCAGGTGCCGAAAGCGTCCGTCATAGTAGCCGACGGTGTCCATCCGATATGACAGCCGGCTAATCCGGCGGACATCACGGGTAAACCGCTCCCGGGGAGAGCCCAGCTCGCGGCGGTGCCGCGCGTCCTCTGCGGAAGCGGGAAGACCGGGTCCCGATATCATCACTTCCACCACCAGACTCTGGCTGTCCGGGGACCACACCGGGTTGAAGACATCCTCCGCCCAATTCGTCAGCTTGACCGGGTCGCCTCCGGCGAAGGACAGGACGTAAAGGTCGGCACGGTCTGCAGCGGGCGGGCGTTTGGAGACGAACGCCAAGTACCGGCCGTCTGGCGAGATCCGGGGACTTTCGTCACGCGGGCCTTGCGTCAACGCCCGGGTTTGTCCGGTCGCGCGGTCAACCGTCATGATGCGTTTGCGATAGGTGTCATGTTCGCCATCCATACGGCTTTCGACATAGTAAAGGCGCTGGCCGTCTGGGCTCATTGCCACCTCTTCCGGAATGATGAACCGGAACAGGTCTTCCGGTACTAAGCGGCGCTTGACCATCAATGCGTCCTCCTTTGTCACCGTATCACGCAGCGTGGCGTCGGTTCACCGGATAAGCTCTCACCACAGCTTACGGGATTATTCCCCTGGTTGGAAAGCCCGGTGACACCGGGTTCTGACCCAGTCTGGCTGTGCCAGCCAGAGATTCTGAGGTTTTCTGCGGATTTGGCGCGGACCATCGCGGCCCGTGCACGATGATCGGCGCCCGTCATGGTCAGACGGCCGCCTTGCCTATTTTTCCAGCGGGCGGTTATGGTATGACGGGACCTGGCCACGAGCGGGATCCATTTGGTGACGCGCGCGATATCATCGGCATAAGGGGTGTTGAATCATGCCAGAGGTTGGCAATTTGAGCAATTATGGGCAGGTGGAACGGATCATGGAGCAATTTGTGGAGAAAACCTTTTTGGATCAACCGTTTTTTCGATCGCTCCTGGCAGGGGAGTGGAGCCGGCCATTCTTGCAGTACTTTGCGTGGCAATATGCGCATTATAGTGCCAATTTTCCGCGCGTTTTGGGCGCGGCCATAGCCGCCATGGAGCCGATCGACGATTGGTGGATTCCGCTGGCGGACAATCTTTGGGATGAGGCCGGAAGGGGGGAGCCCGGACGCTCCCATGCCCTGATATTCCGGAGTTTTTTGGTCACGGTCGACCCAAGTGCCCGGAATCTGCATCCGACCCCCGGCCGGTGGCCCGCGATGGGCGAGGGCGTGCGCGGGGCGCTCCATGCCTTTCTCGAGTTTTTCCGGAACGCCACCCCGTTGGAGGCGATGGCGGCGGTGGGGTTAGGTTCCGAATTGTTCGCGGGGAGGATCATGGGCGTCATCGGACGAGGTCTGCGTCACCCGCATTACCAAACGCACGGGCCGCTTGACACGCGGTTTTGGGATCTCCACGCGATGGTCGACGAACCCCGCCACTACCAGTTGTGCCGCAACGTTTTGGGCCAGTTTGCCAGCCCGCAGGATCTGGCACGGATGGTGGAGGTGGGTCAAGCCATCGCCTGGTCGGAGGCCCAAATGTACCAAGGCATCTACTTAGAGGGGCAGGGACGGTGAGCGTTTCGCCAAAAGCCCGTAGTTGCCGTGATGCTGTTAGGCGGGCTTTTGGCGGGGGACCGGAACCCTTCCGGGTCACGCACAGCCCCGAGCCAAAGACGGTTCGAGCCGGTGAATTCCGGCGGGACCGCTGGCCTTTCCCGGGGATCCAGAGGGGCTTGGGCGGCTCAGGACCGGCAGGCGAGTCGTTGGTGAGTGAGGGATTGTCACGAAGGAGTGGGCGGCGGGGTTCGGATAACCGGGATGGTGCCCAGGCGTCCTTGCTGATAATCCTCGAAGGCCTGGGCAATTTCCTGGTGGGTGTTCATGACGAACGGGCCATACTGCGCAACCGGTTCGCGGATCGGCTGTCCTCCCAGCAAAAGGATCTCCAGCGCGGAATGCTGACTGGCTTGGTTTGCATCGGCCGCGATGTCGAGGGCATGGCCAGGACCGAAGGCCGCGAGTTGGCCGGCGAAAAGCGCGTGGCGGTTTTCGCCCACGGTTCCGGTTCCCGACAGCACGTAAACCATGGCGTTAAAAGACGGCGGCCAGGGGAGTCGCAGGCGCGCGCCGGGATAGACCGTAGCATGTGCATAGCAAATCGGGGTATGGGTGACACCGGGCCCGTTGTACCCGGCCAACTCTCCGGCGATGAGGCGAATCAGCGCTGCTCCGTCGGCGGATGCCAGCAGCGCAACCCGGTTGCCGGCAATGTCTTGATAGCGGGGAGGCGTCATCTTGAGCCGGCCGGGAAGGTTGACCCAAAGTTGCACCCCGTGAAAGCGTCCGCCATTTTGCACCAGCGCCAAAGGTGGCATTTCGTCGTGCAGGATTCCGCTGCCTGCCGTCATCCACTGGGTATCGCCGTCCGCAATCAGCCCGCCGCCGCCTTGCGAGTCGTGGTGCACGAGCGTGCCGTCCATCATATAGGTCACCGTTTCGAAGCCCCGGTGCGGGTGCCAGGGGGCGCCTTTAGCCTCTCCCGGCCCATACTCTACCGGGCCCAGGTGGTCGAGTAACAGGAACGGATCGACCGCCGTAAAGGGCAGGAGCCGGCCGGGGAATGGTCGGCGCACGGGGAAACCGGCCCCTTCCAACAACGAAACGGCGGTGACGATGGTGGTGACGTCACGGCTTTTTAGCAGACGGTCGGGCTCCGGCACCCGAGGCAGCATTAACAAATTGTCGGGGACGATGGCGGGCATATAGGACCTCCCTGGGGTGAGTGGGTGAGTTTGGTGGCGGCGGTCGCCGGGCTCGGGTGCATACCGGGCCTCCCGCGATCCGGTCAAGATATCGATTCGGCCTGAGCGGCACCCTGCGGAGAAGGGACGTCGGTGCCGCGCAGGGCAGAGAGAATCGCCGCCAGCAAAGAGATGGCGGTCATGGCCCAAAACGCGGTGTGGACACCGTGAATGAAACCTTGCAGAGAAGCAGCTCGGGCCGGACCAGAGACGCCGCGCACGGTGCCGGCGAAAATGGCCAGCATGGCTTGCCGGGGGATTTGCGAAGTGACCAGCACTAACGAAAAAGCGACGGAAATCAGCATGCCGGTATTGGTGGTCAAAGACCGCACCCCGGAGGCCTCACCGCGGTAGTGGGGGCCGGCGGAATTCATGATCCCGGTGGTGTTGGGCGAGTTGAAGAGACCCGAACCGATTCCTCCCAGTCCCATAAAGAGGGCGAGGTGCCAATATGGGGTGTGAAGACCGGTGTCCAGAGCGAGCGCCGCCAGACCCGCCATGGAGATGACAATGCCCAAGGTGGCGGGAATCACCGCCCCCCAGCGATCGGCGATAGCCCCGCCGATTGGGGAAAAGATCAAGAGACCGATGGCCAACGGGGTTGAGAGAATGCCCGCCATCAGGGCGGAGTCGCCTTTGGCCCCTTGGAAGTAAAAAATTAGCAGAAACATGATGGACATGCGGGCCACCGCATTGAGCGTGGCGGCCAGATTGCCGAGGCCGAACCCGCGATGCCCAAACAGCCGGAGATGAATGAGAGGCCACGGCCGATTCCATTCCAGGGCGACGAACACCGGCAGCATTACGACGGTTGCGCCTGTGCCGAGGTAGACCGGAATGGTCCGCCAGCCCACCACCGCTCCCCAGGTCAAGCTGACCAAGAGACCGGTAATCGCCACTAAATAGGAGGCAATGCCTGCCCAGTCGATGGGCTGGCGGCTCGGACTCAAATGGGTCCGAAAACCTAAGACCCAAAGACCCCATGACACGGCGATGATGCCAAACGGAACGTTGAACCAAAATGTCCACTGCCAGCCGTAATCGGTGGTCAACCAGCCGCCCAGCACCGGACCGACGATTTGGCCTACCGCCACCACCATGATGTTTACGCCGAGCGCGCGGCCCAATTGGCGGCTGGGAAACGCATCGGCCACGATGGCGGTGCTGTTGGCCATGATCATGGCCCCGCCAATTCCTTGCAAGACACGCAGCCCGATCAGCCAAGCCGCCGAGCTGACAAATCCCGCCACCAGCGACAAGACCGTGAACAACGCCATCCCCGACAGATACAGGCGACGGCGGCCGAAGCGGTCGGCAAGACTGCCGGCCATGAGCACCACCACGGTTTGGGCGACCATATACGACATCATGACCCACATGGCTTGCAACAGGGATGCGTGCAGCGTGCGAATCAGATCAGGCAGCGCAATTAACAAGGTGCTGAAATTGAGCGCCGACAGCAGGGCGCCGAGACTGGTGACGGACAGAATCCACCACTTGCGGGCGCTGCCCGCGGGCTCCGCGCCGATGCTCACGATTCGTCACCGGACGCGGCGCGGGTGCCCAGCTGCTGCAAGAGGTCGCTTTGGACCGCCTGATAGCGCCGAAGTTTGGCCTCCAGCAACTGCTGCATGTCGCGGAGTCCCTGCAGCCGTTGCTCGACCAGGTCGAGTTGGGATTGGGTCAACAGCTCGGCTTGGCGGAGGATGGCCAAGCGGTCTCGTGGCAGGGGCTGTTGGTGATAGGCCTCGCGCAGACGTCCTACCTCGTCTTCGATGGCCAAAAGATCGCGGATTTCGTCCAAAGACCATCCCAGCAGGTCTTGCATGTTGCGAATCCGGTGGACTCGCTCAATCGTTTCGGGAGCATACATGCGGAACCCGCCGCGTTTTCGCGTCGAGACAATCAAACCCATTTTTTCGTAATAGCGGAGTGTGCGGGTGGTGGTCCGGCACTGCTCGGCCACCCCCCCGATTTGCAGCAATTCCGCTTGATTGACCATGGTGCGCCTCCCTCATAGGTGTCATTGAATAGGATTATAACGTAAACGTCAAGGTTGGGGAATCGCAATTCCGGCAAGCCGGTCGTGCGTGCCGTGAGGATCCGCCGCTTTGACGGGTAAAGTCGTGATCTCCCGGTTCCGTGCCCAGGCTGGAGTAGGCAGGGGGAGACCGAAAACACCGCCCAGGGCGGCCTCCTTAGGGCAGCACCGCCGAACAATAACCCCGGACTTAAGACCGCGCCAGGGGTGGGAAACGGCCCGCAAACCGAGACGGGTCCGGCCTGTCGCACGCCCTAGCGGGCACGACCGGTTAGATTGCTAAGATCGACTGTGCCAGGCTCTAAGACCTCCGGCCAGCGAGGGCAGAAATCAGCGAGGCGGCCCTGGCAAGCCCGTCACGGACCGAACGTCTTCGGCAGCACCTCGGGAGATGGAGGCGGGGCACCGGAGACGAGCGCCAGTGCTTGGCCGGTCCAGCGATAGACGTAGGTGTCGCGGCCGGCCGCGCCATACTGCACGCAACTGGACGCGGCGGACGGGTTGACCAGGTAGGCGATGGCGAACTGCCGCGGGCCATCCGCGCTCACGGCGTCTTTGGACCGGACCGCCAACGCCTGGGGAGGCAGTTTGGTCGTGTCGGTGATGAGGGTTTCCCCGTCAAAAACATAGATGATGGCGCCGCTGCAGGCGTCGCCCGCATTCTGCCGGAGATCAATCGCATACAGATCCCGCCCGGCTCCGTCCGACGTCGCCGCGACGGCGAAGGGACAGCCGCCGGGAGCCGGCACAAATGCCTGGCAGTTATTCCACAGGGCGGCGACTACCGCTTCGTCGCGGCTCGCCACCGCCGAGTTGGGCGAGGACGGGGGAACCGTTGGGAAAGACGCGGAGGACAGCGGGAGCGGCGAAGGGGAAGACGGGGACGGCGATGCGCCGCGGGAGCTCCTTCCGGCAGACGGGGAGAGCCCGGGCGTTTTAGAAGTGGCGCGGGGAGACGAAGACGGCGGTGAAGCGCTGTTCCCGCACGCGACTAAAATCACCATTAAGGCCATCGCCAAAAATGCGGCGGCACCGGTGAGAAACCGGGACCAGGTCGGGGATTTCGGGGGCACCAGGGTTGGGGCCATGCTGTTCTCCTTCTCGGATGAGAGGCGGGAAAGACGCCATGAGCCGACTCTGGGCCAGACACGGGCAGGACCAGCCCGACCCCTATTACAGCGCGGACGATGCGGCCCTTTGCCACCATCCGGTGGCACCTGTCATTATACAATACAATATGCCGGGCTTGGCGACGAATACGAACCACCGCTCCGCCCAACAGTTGCAGACGCAGGCCGATGACACTCGCCGCGTCATCGTCCGGGACGCCCTCCCGGGGATTGGCGACCGGATGCCGGTTCGCGGACGCAGCGCGTCGCCACCTTTGGGCGGGCAATCAATGGTGGCAGTTTACCGGGCGCAAAGCGGCTCTGGCGGGGGTGACCGCGGTCTTGGCCGATCCCCGCAATCCGTCGCGGCTGGGTTCCGCGTGCGGATTGACAAGCGCAATCGTTCGCCGCCGGCCTCCTTTCGGGGCATCCGCTGGGGATTCTCGCTGGCCTCGCTGAGACCCTCGTTGCGGACCGCATGGCCAGTCGGGCGGCGCTCCACCGGCCACACTTGGCGTCTCCTTAAGAGACCCCTGCCGTCTTTGTCCCTTAGAGAGCACTATCGTTGACTGAACGTCTCTGACCCTTTACGCGTAGCCTCCTGACGGGCACACCCCGGATCAAGCATCAAGCGCGCCTCTTGCGTGCTGTAGGGGACTTGGTATGATAAAGGGATACGACCGCAATAGCGGCAGGAGGCCAGACGTGGAACAGTCCCGGATCCGGAATTTCTCGATTATCGCGCACATCGACCACGGTAAGAGCACGCTCGCGGACCGCCTCATCGAGGTCACCGGGACCCTGTCCAAACGGGACATGGCGCCGCAAGTGCTTGATTCCATGGACCTGGAACGGGAGCGGGGCATCACCATTAAAGCCCAGGCGGTGCGGATTGACTATCCGCATGAGGGGATGGCCTACCAACTCAACCTGATTGATACCCCGGGCCATGTGGACTTTACATATGAGGTGTCACGGGCGCTGCAGGCGTGCGAAGGGGCGCTGTTGGTGGTGGATGCGGTGCAAGGGGTGGAGGCGCAAACCCTGGCCAATCTTTATTTGGCCTTGGAGCACGATCTGACGGTGATTCCGGTGATTAATAAAATTGATTTGCCTAACGCCGATCCCGAGCGGGTAATCGAAGAACTAATCGAAATCGGCATCGACGGCACCGATGCCGTGCTGGTCTCCGCGAAACAGGGCATTGGCATCGACCGGGTGTTGGAAAAAATCGTGGCGTTCGTGCCCAAACCATCGGGAGACCCGCAGGCGCCGCTGCGGGCGCTCATCTTCGACTCCCGGTTCGATACCTATAAAGGCGTGTTGGTCTACATCCGGGTCGTCGACGGGTCTGTCGGGGTTGGCGACCCGATCCGGTTTATGGCCACCCGCAAAGATTTTACGGTCACCGAAATTGGGGTCTTTCGTCCGCACGCCACCCCGGTTGACCGCTTGCATACCGGCGAGGTGGGGTTTGTTGCGGCATCGATCAAGTCGGTGCAGGATACCCGGGTGGGCGATACCCTGACCCGGTCTGATAACCCGGCGCGAGAAGCTTTGCCGGGATACCGTCCGGCGCAGCCGATGGTCTATTCCGGTCTTTATCCGGTGGACTCCGGAGATTACGTCCGCTTACGGGAGGCATTGGAAAAGCTCCAGCTCAACGATGCCGCGCTCACTTTTGAGCCGGAAACCTCGGTCGCGTTAGGGTTCGGCTTCCGGGCGGGTTTTCTCGGACTGTTACACTTAGAGGTCATCCAGGAGCGTCTGGAACGGGAGTATGATTTGTCGCTTATCACCACGGCGCCCAACGTGGTCTATCAGGTGACGCGGGTGGGGGGCGGGGTGCTGCGGATTGACAATCCGGCTATGCTGCCGGCGGCGGGGGAGATTCTCACCATTGAGGAACCGGTGGTTCAAGCCCATATCATTACGCCCACCGATTATATCGGGGCGGTAATGGAGTTGGCGCAGGAACGGCGCGGCACCTACGTCGAGCTGTCCTATCTGGACCCCCGCCGCGCGATGTTGACCTATCGGCTTCCGCTGGGGGAAATCATGTATGACTTTTTTGACCAGTTAAAGAGCCGGACACGGGGTTACGCCTCGTTCGACTATCAATTGGCGGGTCTTGAGCCGTCCGACTTGGTGCGCATGGATGTGTTGATTAACGGCGAGACGGTCGACGCGCTGTCGACCATTGTGCATCGCCAAAAAGCTTATTACCGGGGACGGGGATTGGTGGAAAAACTGCGCGAGTTGATTCCCCGGCAGTTGTTTGAGGTTCCCATTCAGGCGGCGCTGGGGGGCCGGGTGATTGCCCGCGAAACGGTCAAGGCGATGCGCAAAGATGTTCTCGCCAAGTGTTATGGCGGCGACATCACCCGCAAACGCAAGCTGTTGGAAAAGCAGAAGGAAGGCAAACGCCGCATGAAGTCGGTGGGCAATGTCGAGATTCCGCAGGAAGCCTTTATGGCGGTGCTGCGCGTGGGCGAGAAGGAATGACGAGATGGTGAGCCGCCAAGTTGATTGGGTGCCGAAAATTTCCGACTGGGGCCTATACATCCATATCCCGTTTTGTCAAGCGCGGTGCACCTACTGCGATTTTAATACGGTTACCGCGATGGGGGTCGAAGACCATCCGCAGTATGTGGAGGCCATTCTGGCGGAGTGGGAGGGGGCCCAGATCCCTGACGGCACCCTGGTGTCCGTGTTTTTCGGCGGCGGCACCCCCTCCCTTTTGCACCCGGATTGGGTGGCGAAAATTCTCGCGCGGGTGGCGCGCCGAACGGCTTGGGCGCAAACCGTGGAAGTTACGTTGGAGGCCAATCCGGGCACGCTCACCGCGGACCGTCTGTCGGGCTATCGGGCAGCGGGCGTCAATCGGCTCTCGATTGGCGCGCAGGCGTTGCAACCGCATCACCTGATCGCGCTTAACCGGATCCACGGCCCTGGGGATATCGTCTCGGCCATGGCCGAGGCGCGGGCGGCCGGATTTGCGAATGTGAGTTTCGACGCGATTTATGGTCTGCCGGGGCAGACCTGGCAAGAGTGGCAGGCGACCGTGCAGGGGTTGCTGCAAATGCGGCCCGACCACCTCTCGCTCTATCAGTTGCAGGTTGAGACGGGCACTCCCTTAGCCGAGGGCATCAAGCAGGGCCAGTGGGCGCTGCCGGCCGCGGACTTGACCGCGGAGATGGCGGTTTGGGCGGAGGAAACGCTGCCCCAGCAAGGATTCCAACGGTATGAGATTTCGAATTTTTGCCGACCGGGGCACTCCTCCCGCCACAATACCCTCTATTGGACGCTCAACCCCTATCTCGGCTTGGGTGCCGGCGCGCATTCCTTCGGCGCGGGACGTCGTTGGTGGAATGCGCGGGGCGTGCGCCGATATCAAGCGGCGGCGCTGGCGGGGGACGCGCCTGCGGCGGGCGAGGAACGGCTTTCGCTGGACGAAGAGATGCGGCAATATGTCTGGCTCGGATTAAGGATGAGCGCCGGGATCGACCCGCAACGGTTTTTTGAACGCTTCGCCTATCCCGTGGCGGTATTTGAGCAGGCGTTTGACGAGCTTTCCGCTTTGGGCCTGCTCGACCGACAACATGACGCCATCCGCTTGACCGCCCGCGGGCGTGACCTGGCTAATGTGGTCGCGCGGCGACTGCTGGATGCCGAGGTCAAGATTCTTGACATCGGAAATTGCAGGACGGTATAGTTCTGATAGGATTTAGCACTCTGGCGCAGGGAGTGCTAACAGAGGTGGAGGTGAGGGGCGTGGACGAACGGAAACGCCGCGTGCTGGAGGCGCTGATTACGGATTATATTGCCACCGCCGAGCCGGTCGGTTCCCGGACACTTTCCCGAAAATACCATTTGGGGGTCAGTTCCGCCACGATTCGCAACGAAATGGCGGACTTGGAGGAACTGGGCTTTCTTGAGCAGCCTCATACGTCGGCGGGGCGCATTCCGTCCGACAAAGGGTATCGGTTTTACGTCGACCAGCTGATGCAGCCGGATAGGCTGCACACCGACGATATCGCCCGCATCCGGGTCGCCTACCGGGCCCGCATGCGCGAAGTGCAATGGTTTATCCACCAAACGGCGCGACTGGTGTCGGAGTTGACCGCCTATCCGTCGGTGGTGCTGGCGCCGGGAGTCGATGAGGCCAAATTGTTCGACGTGCGGGTCTTGCCGCTGGGACGGGACGCGGTGTTGCTGGTCATGCAAACCGATGCGGGCATCATCCAAAATCATACCGTCAGTCTTCCGGGCGGGTTCGATATGGCGGAACTTAAGGCTTTGGCGGCGGAATTCACCTTGCAATTCCGGGGCGTCTCGATTAAAGAATTAAAGGACAGGATTGGTGATCCCGTCGCAGGAGACGTCTCCCGCTACCGGGGGTTGTGGCAGGGGGCCCTGCAGTGGATGGCCGCGGTGGAGGGCGATGACGACAAGGTGACGGTGGCGGGACCGTTGAATATCTTGAATTACCCGGAATTTCGCGATGTCGACAAAGTGCGCCGGGTGCTGGGATTTTTGGAACAGGAGGCGGCCATTGACCAGTGGGCGCAGAGCTGGCCGGCCGACGGGGTTCAAGTCATGATTGGCGCGGAATCTTTGGTCGACGACATTCAGGATTGCAGCGTGGTGACGGCGACATATCGGGTAGGACCATACGTTGTGGGCCGGCTGATGGTTTTGGGTCCGCGGCGCATGCACTATGCCCGGGTCATCGCGATTGTGCAAGCGGTGTCTGAAGAATTGTCCCAAGCCCTGAACTGGGCGTAGCAAATTGCCAGGAGGCGAAGGCAGCATGCAAGAGGAACAAGAGACGACGCTTGAGGGTTTTGACGCGGAGGGTCGGGCAAAAGACGCTGAAACGGCCACCGATGAGGGCGAAATCAGTGTCTCGCCGGATGCGGAGGGCGAGCAACAGCCATCCGAGGACAGCCAGGGCGCTGCGGCCCCAAACTGGGAGTTGCTGGCCGAGGAGCGCTACGAACAACTCGTGCGGCTGCGCGCCGATTTCGAAAATTTCCGCCGACGGGTTGACCGCGATCGCGATGAATTGTCGGGGCGGTTGACCGGCCGGTTATTGTCCGATTTGCTTCCGGTTTACGACAATTTGGAGCGAGCCATAAAATACATGCCCAATGAAGGGGACGCCAAGGCTTGGCGAGTCGGGGTCGAAATGACGCTCAAAGGGTTTGATGAAGCGCTGACCCGGATGGGGGTGGCGCCTATCCCGTCGGTAGGGGAGATTTTTGATCCGCGGGTGCATGAAGCGGTGCAGCGGGTGGACCATGAGGCGCCGGAAGGCACCATTGTGGAGGAACTGCAAAAAGGCTTCCAATGGAATGACCAGGTGATTCGTGCCAGTTTGGTGCGGGTGTCAACGGGAAACCCCGTCGCCTCCGACCAATAGATAATCGATAGCGGGGACTTAATGACAGACGGGAAAAAATGGGGGAGGTGCCATGATGGCAAATAGGGATTACTACGAAGTGCTGGGAATCAGCCGTGACGCGAGCGCCGACGACATCAAACGGGCATTTCGTCGCCTGGCTGCCAAACACCACCCGGACGCCAATCCGGGGAATCCCCACGCCGAGGAACAGTTTAAAGAAATCAACGCCGCGTACCAAGTTCTTTCGGATCCGCAGAAGCGTGCCCAGTACGATCAATTTGGCCATCGGGGAGCGGAAGGCGAGGCGGGCGCCGACTTTGGGTTTGGGGGATTCGGCGATATTTTCGACATGTTTTTTGGGGGTAACACCGGGGGGGCCAGCCGCCGGACGGGTCCCGAACGGGGACCGGATCTCCGCTATGACTTGACGGTCACCTTGGACGAGGTGCTGCACGGCGCCGAAAAGGAAGTGCGGGTGGCGCGTGAGGAGACGTGTGCGCACTGCCATGGCAATCAGGCGGAACCGGGAACGCGGATTGAGACTTGCAGCCAGTGTCGCGGCGTGGGTCAAGTGGAGCGGGTGACGCAAAGCTTTCTGGGCAATATCCGCCGGATCGAAACCTGCCCGCGGTGCCACGGCGCAGGCAAGACGGTGCAAACCCCGTGCCGCGTCTGTTCGGGACGGGGGCAGGTGCGAGCCGAAAAAAAACTAATGGTCCATATGCCGCCTGGGGTCGACGACAACACGCGATTGCGGGTAGCCGGGGAAGGCGGTGCCGGACGCCGCGGGGGACCGCCGGGCGACTTGATCGTGTTTGCGCACGTGGCCAAGCACGATCACTTTGAACGGGACGGCGATGATTTGTGGACGGTGGCTTCGGTGGGCTTTGCGCAGGCGACGCTCGGCGCTGACGTGGAAGTCCAGGGTTTGGAAGGGCCGGAACGGATTCATATTCCGGCGGGAACCCAGCCGGGAACTGTGCTGCGGGTCGCGCGGGCCGGTTTGCCGCGCATTGGGCATCCATCCAACCGCGGTTCCCTCAATATCCGCGTGCAGATCGCCGTCCCGACCCAGTTGTCGGCGCGGGAGCGCGAAGTGCTGCGGACCTGGGCGGAAATGCGCCAAGAGCCGGTGGTGGCGGAGGACAAGGGAATTTTCCGCAAGGTGAAAGATGCCTTGGGCCGCTAACGTGGACACCACCCCGGATTACTTGGCGGTTACGGCCTGGCCGGAGGTGGAGCACCTCGAGGCCGCCATGGGGTTTTTCTATGGATTCGGCGTCTCGGGGGTCGAGTGGGAGGATGGCCAGCCCGCCTCCCCGGCTTTTACCGATATCCCGATGGCGCCAGGTAGTCCCTTTGTCCGGGCGTTTTTTCCTGACGACGACGCCTGGCCCGACACCTGGCCGAGGCTTAAGGAGTCGCTTGAGCGGACGGGATGGCGATGGGACATCCACCTGGTGCGAACCCAAGAATGGGCCTCAAGCTGGAAACGGTATTACCAACCGGTTGCCATTGGCGACCGCTACACGGTGGTTCCGGCTTGGCACGACCGAGCCGGATGGGACCCTGAGCGCACCATCTTTCTCGATCCCGGAATGGCCTTTGGAATCGGTACGCATCCCACCACCCGCATGTGCCTGACCGCCATCTTGTCCCTTCCGGTGGCTGGGCGCGCTGTGCTTGACCTCGGGTCAGGATCGGGCATCCTGGCGATTTTGGCAGCCAAGCGCCACGCCGGGCGAGTGGTTGCGGTCGAGCCCGACCCCGTCGCAATGCGGGCGCTTGGGCAAAATGTGACGATAAATGGGGTCGATGACGTGGTGACAACGGTGGCCGGGACGTTGGCCCACGTGCGCCCCGAAGAGACTTTCGACCTTATTTTAGCCAATTTGATTGCGGATATTATCCTGAGCGAGTGGTCCGCGCTAGCGAGCCGTTTGCAGCCGGGCGGACATGCGTTGCTCTCCGGAATCTTGGCCGAGAAGACCGCGGCGATCACCGATCGGGTGGCCACGACCGGTCATCGGGTGGTCGGGCAAGCCGAACGGGAGGGCTGGATGCTCTTGGTGGTGGCATGATTCGGTTAGTGGTGCAATCCGACCAGACCAGCGGGCAGGTTGTTCGGCTGAACGATCGGCAACAGCATTACCTGACCCGGGTTATGCGGGTTTCGTCGGGCGCGGCGGTGGAACTGCTGATTCCGGGCCAAGGACTGTTTGCGGCTACCCTGGAATCTGCCGGTCAAATGGCGCTCGGAGAGCGCATCGCGGAACGGGTGGCCTCGCCCGTGCAGTTGACGCTGGCCCAGGCTCTGCTCAAACAGGACCGCATGAGCGAAATTATCGAAAAGGGCACCGAGGCGGGTATTGGCCGGTTCATCCCGTTGCTCACGGAACGAACCATCGTGCGCGACGTTTCCCCCAAGCGACTGGTCCGCTGGCGCAGTATTGCCGCCGAGGCGGCGGAGCAATCGCGGGGGGGGATGGTGCCGGAGGTGGTGGAGCCGGTGTCGTTAAAGATTTTTAGCCAAGAGAAGCAGGCGGGATTGTGCTTGGATCCCGAGGGACCTTCGCTGGCTGCCTGGCTGCGATCGAGGCCGAGCGACACGGCGATTACGCTGGTGGTGGGACCGGAAGGCGGTCTGACCGGGAACGAGCTTAATCGTCTGGATGACATCGGGTTTTGTCGCGTGTCGCTGGGACCCCGCATACTGCGGGCGGAAAATGCCGGCGTCTATGCCGCGGTATTGTTGCATTTTTGGTTTGGAGAAGCGCTTCCCACAATTGGGCAAGACTACTAGAGTCGGCGTTTGGGGATTCGGTCATCCTACCCGCAGGAGGTCGATAGACGTGGGGAAGGTGATCGAACTCAAGTTCTGCGACATCTGTCACAAACCGGTTATCAAGCATGAAGCCCTCTCCGTTTCAACAGGGTTTTTGGACAGTACCTTGTGTAAGGAGTGCGTCAGTAAATACGGTCATCTGTACCGTCCTTGGTAGTCCGGGTCACCCGCCCGGCAGCATTTCGTCCCCGCTTGCCGTCGCAGCGGGAGTCGGCTCGGGGAACTGAAGGACGCGATTTCGGTCCGCCGCGGTTTACGACCGCGCGGTTTCACTGCCTGGCGATGTCCTGATGGAGACCCACCGACGTCATGCGAATCATGTTACTGGCGGGTATCTCGCTCTGACAACGCCGGCTGCTTTCCCAACCGGCGAGAGTGGATGCGCGGGCACTTAGTCGTGATCTTTTCGGGGGGTTGCGGCATGTCTGGCGGCACATCTTTTTGATCGTTGCGCGTTTTGCCGCACGGGGTGGCAGAGGGTTCGATTGACATTGAAGAGCCGCCGGGGTTTTTGCTATCATGAAACGAAATATGGCGATATGGGCTAGAATGGACGGTCGCGATGTCATCAATCCTTTCCTCGCCGTGGGCGCAACCCGAAAACTGGGATTTTCGCGATGCGGACACCAAGGAAGGCACTCACGTTATCCATTCCTATCCGGCCATGATGATTCCGCAAGTGGCCCGCGGCCTGATCGCTCGGCTGCGCCGGCTAAACGCGGACGCCCAGACGTTGCTTGACCCTTTTTGCGGGGCAGGCACCGTATTGGTGGAAGCTGCCCGCCAAGGTTTGGCGTCATGGGGCAACGATTTGAACCCGTTGGCTCTTCGCATCGCGCGGGCCCGCACTACCCCGGTTGACGAAGCGGTGTTAACGCGCGAGAGCGACCGCTTGCAGGAGGCGCTGACCGCTTCGCGTTTGGCCCGCTGGGATGGCCCGATTCCGGCCTTCAAAGGCCGCGATTATTGGTTCAAAGCCGAGGTCAGTCGCGCACTGGCCTTTGTTCAGCAGCAAATCGCCAGGCAACTGACCGATCCGGATGTCCGCCGGCTGGCGGAGGTGGCGTTCAGCGAAACCGTGCGCTTGGCCTCCAATACGCGCAACGGGGAGTTCAAACTCTATCGGATTCCGGCGGACCGGCTGGCGGCGTTTCAACCGGATGTTTTGGCGCTCTTTAGCCAAACCTGGCAGCGCTACCGAGCCGGACTTGGGGAATTTAACGCCGCATTGCGGCAGGCGGCCGCCACCCGGATTGTCTATGGGGATAGCCGCCGCTTGGCGGGTGTGCCGGATGCGTTCTTCGATCTCATGGTGACGTCGCCGCCCTATGGCGATTCCCGCACTACCGTCGCCTACGGCCAGTTCTCGCGTCTTTCCCTGGAATGGCTGGGCGTCCCCCCCGAAGAGGCGCGCCGCGTGGACCGCCAGCTGCTCGGCGGCCGCCAAACCCCGGATAGTCCGGCGGGTGCGATGTTGCCCGCGGCGGTGCAAACCGGCCTTGCGGCCATTGCCGTGCAGGACCCCGCGCGCGCTGGGGAAGTGCAAGCCTTTTACCGGGATTTGGACCGCGCGCTGGGGGCTATCACGCAAAAATTGCGGCCCGGGGCGCTCTGCGCCTGGGTGGTCGCCAACCGGACGGTCAAACGGGTGGTGCTCCCCACCAACACGATTATCGCGGAGCTGGCAATGGCGCGCGGGTACGAGCTCATCGAGGACTTAAGCCGCAACATTCCCAACAAACGCATGCCGCTGGCCAACAGTCCGAGCAATGTGCCCGGTCAGACAGGCGTTACCATGACCCAAGAACACCTGGTTATTCTGCGTTACCGCGGTAGCCAAGCCTGAAGCGGTTTCACGGTTGTGCAGACCTGGCGGGCGAGGCATCCCGTGATGTTTCACCTCGGGACGGCCTACCCGCCATCGGTGTCCCGTCCGCTCGCGCCATTGCCCGGTGGGGCAATGACCGCTGCCACGGACCCGGCGGCGGCCGGCCCGGGGGCCAATTCAGGGGGAGGCAAGGCGGTCGGGCGGTCGCAGGGTTGAGTGTCGGGACCTCGCGGGGTAATGGTGCGCGGCGCCCGCCCCCAACGGCGGTCTCCAGGATAAGTTTGACACCGTTTCCATGGCCCTCATATAATAGGGGGAAGCAACCCCGACCCGAGCGGGTGGAGGGGAGGGAAACGTGTGTCAGAAGTCAAAGTTGGAAAAAATGAAAGTCTGGAAAGCGCCCTCAAGCGGTTTAAACGCCAGATCCAAAAAGCTGGTGTACTAGCGGAGGCTCGTCGGCACGAGCACTACGAAAAACCCAGTGTTCGCAAAAAGAAAAAGTCGGAAGCCGCCAGGAAAAAGCGGTCAAAGTAGTCGGTTCGGTGGGAGGCAGCTCGGTGGCCTTGCGGGAACGGTTGAATGAGGATTTGAAGGTAGCGATGCGGGCAAAAGATCCGGTCCGCCTGGCGGTGATCAGGGGAATCAAGGCGGCCGTGTTGTCGGCCGAAACCCGGGCAGAACGGGTTACCCTGGAAGACGAGGGGATTTTGCAGGTTATCAGCAAAGAACTGAAAGAACGGCAGGAGGCCCTGCCGGAGTTCGAACGGGCTGGGCGACAGGATTTGGTGGACAAACTCCGGCAGGAGATGGCTATCGTGCAGGAATATCTGCCTGCCCCCCTATCGTCGGACGAGTTGGCGAAATTGGTCGCGGATGCGATTGATCGCAGCGGCGCCGCCGGCCCCCGCGACCTGGGCAAGGTGATGGGCATATTGCAACCGGCCATTCGCGGACGGGCGGACGGGCGGATGGTGGCCGATCTGGTTAAGTCTCAACTGCAACGGGGATAGCAAGATGGTGGGAAAAGCCCGCAGCGCCGTGCTGCGGGCTTGTTTTGCGGTGATCCCGGCTTTTTTGGCCGCCGGGCTGGGGTTCGGGACCGGACGGACAGAGGGTCCGCGCGTTGCACCGGGTTTCATCGAGGTGTGTTATGCGGTGCGGACAGCCGGTGGCGAAACCCTGGCCTGCCGTTCCTATTCGGCCAGCGGGGGCGCGCGC
This sequence comes from Bacillota bacterium, assembly GCA_021797825.1. Taxonomy (GTDB): domain Bacteria; phylum Bacillota; class Sulfobacillia; order Sulfobacillales; family Sulfobacillaceae; genus JAJZZA01. The sequence goes on from JAJZZA010000014.1 coordinate 21,200, forward strand.
GGTCCGGCGGTGGCCGTGGGCCGCTTGGGCCTGGTGGCTGAAGCCCAAACTGCCGGCGCGGTTCCCGGGGCCATCGTGACCACCACCGGTTTCGCGGTGAAAATCGTGAGGGCGGGAAGGGTCCACACCATGGCGCGGGCTCCGGCGGACTGGACGTTGTTGGCGGTGCGACGGGTTGCCGGCCGGATCTGGACGGTTGCCGAAAACGTTGCCAAACGCCAGGACGTGATCGGGAGATTGGGTGCCAACGGCCGCTGGGATTGGGTCAAAACGCCGATTCCCGCAGGAATTACCACGTTGTTGCGCCAACCTTCCGGACAGCTGGCGGTGGCGGTGATGTCTTCCCATCGCGCCCGCGTGTTGTCCGGAAAGGGAAGGCCGTTGGCGAGTGTGGGCGGAATCACGCCGCAAGGCACGGTGGGTTTCGCGGAGGGAAAGACGCTGGTGCCGTTTGCCAGCGGGTCAAACGGGTTTGGCTTGGCGCTGGTGGCGGCGCGGCAGGTGCAATACCAATTGTACCCGTCGGTCTATCGCGCGGTGATTGAGGTCACCGACACCAGCCCGGTGTGGGGCGTGAGCCCGGAGGGAATGGTGCCGTTTCGCCAGGGACGGTTTCGGTTTTCCGAACGCCGTCGGTGGCCGCGGCCGCTGCCGGGAACCATAACCCTGGTGGGCAGTGGCCGCCCTTGGATGTTGGTGGTTGACGGGAATAGCCAAGGCGTCTGGTTCAATGTGCAAACCGGCCGCTATGGTCCCGGGTTTCAGATAAACACCCCATGGCCGGCGGTCGTGCGGGCGATTGCCCTGGGGTCGTAACCGTCACCGTGCAGGTAGCGGATAATGCCCCCCACCAAATAGCCGACTTGGGAAAATCCCCGCTGAAATGCCCACCAAGCGGCCAGCACCGACCGGTCGTCCCGCCCCGAGACAAACAAGAGGGGCCGCGAGGGATCATCGACCGTCAAGATGTCGGGCCATTGGGAAAACGCCAGGGCCCGGGTGGCGGGAGCGAATGGGTGCAGCTCCTGCTCGATGGACTCCCTGACGTCCACGATCTCGACGGTGGGGTTGGCCGCGAGAAACGTCAAGAAATCTGGCGGGCGCACCAAATTGCCCCGGATCACTTTAAGCCCGCGCGGTTGCCAGGTGCTGGGCTGGCTGGCCAGCACGCCGATGACATGGATGCCAAGCGGCGTCAGCTCATCGGCCGCCACTTGACCACTCACCGGGGTGTCGGCGATCAGGACGACGCGTAGGCCCGCGGCAAACCGGCCATCGAGCAGCAAGGGCATGCCAAAACGCGGTCCCGCCACGGGCCAGGAGTTGGCGAGATGAATCTGCACATATTGCCGGGGTGTCCGAATGTCGACTAGGGTGGCGCCGCGATCGGCTTGCCGGTTGACGTCTTGGTGCGAGAGAACGACCACACTGCTTCCCATATTTTTTCCTCCGAATGGTCATCGACCGTCTCAAATTGCGCTGTGGCGTGCCTGCTCACAGCCACTGATGCTTGACTGGGGCGTGATGGAGCGGTGCCACCGGAATCCTCGGCAAGGCAGGTTGCGCCGGGGCAGGCAGTTCTACCGGCGGCCGCCCGCTGAAATCGGTGAGACAGAGCGGGCGGTGCAAGGCAGCGGCCAGGCTTATCAGCTGATGCAGCCCGTCGTCCGGGACGTTATCCAGTTGCACCTGCGGATATTTAGCAGCCAGGTAGGCGATGGCCTCCTGGCCGATGGTGCGCCAATCCAGCCAGATCTCGGCGCCCGCGAATGCCTCGGTCATCCCCTTCAACGCATCGTCGATTTGGCACAAAGGGGTCATCGCCGGCCGTTTCACGATGAGACGCCGCAATGGATAGCGGCGGACGGCGCGGGTGAGGTCCTGCCAGATCTCTGTGCCCGGAGCGGGCGGGCAGGGCAGGCACAGGTCGACGGGGCCGCTGTCGAGGTCGGGCGCGAGGGCCTCGAGGGCGGCGTGCCAGACTTGGCCGGATTGCGGGACGAGTGTTGCCCGTGAACCCGGACCGCTGGGGGGGGGACCGCCACTAACCACATGGCCTCGCCCGCCATGCCATCGCAGAAACCGCTGCGCGTGCCAGGAACCGTCTTGCCCGGCGGGCAGCAGCAGGGTAGGGACCCAATATAGCGGCTGGGTCATGGCCCAACCTCCAACACGGTATCCCAAAATGCGGTCAGCCCGCGGTTCACCAACAGCCAGCGTCCGTCCTCGCCAATCGCGGTGCCGGACATGTAAATCGGCAGACTTGGACGACGCCGGCGAATTTCCTCAATAATCGACGCCACCGTCAGCAGATGGGGAGCCGCGAACATGGCGAGCTTGGTCCCGGCGGGACGAAACGGCTTGACAACCACATGGGCAAGCTGGCGAATTTGCAGCAACGCGGTCAGATGGGTATCCATCGCCTCCTCATCGACAAACGGGGCAACGCCCACCAGTCCCGCGGGGGAGATGCCGTTGTCGGCTGCCAGCACAGCAATTTCGAGCCAGCGTTGGGCTGGCAGGCGGTAGGGTGAAAGTTGCTGGCGAATGGGGTCAATCAGCCATTCGCCGCCTCCCGGCCCTAAGTTCGTCGCTCCGGCGTCCCTTAACAGGCTAAGCAGTTCGTGAACCGGACGACGCTCCACGCGGTGGTGATGGTCGAGTTCCACCGCCGAAAAGGCTTGAATAGGGGATGCGGTGCGGTGGCGAATCCGCCGGACCAGATTCACAAAGTATCCAAAGGGCTCCGTCACCGTCAGCCCTCCCCGGATTTTGACCAGTTCTTCCCGCGGCCAGGACGGGGGCAGCTGGTGGGGGGCGATGGCCGCCGCCACGCGGCCAGGATTTCTCAGCGGAACCGGCGTGGCAAAATCACAAAACGCACAACCCATCCAACAAGCGCGCGTGGTCGTGACCTTTAGTACCGGTATGCTGCGGGCATGTCCCCCGTCCGCCATCAGTGTTGGTTCCCCCTTTTCTTAATTTATTCGACATCCAGCCCGCGGTTCCTGCACCGGGATCCGTCTCATCAACCCCGACGGGTCCGCATAGCATGAAGCAGCTTGAATTCGAGGAGGATGGTTATGGACAAGATCCGCCCCATCGCTCGGCTGGCCGAGGCATTGGAAATCCCCCCCGAGGTATGGGCCGGCGTGCCGCGAGTTGAGATGGTGGGGCAGCTTCAGTTGCGGGTGGAAAATCATCGGGGTCTGGAGTATTACCAGCCGCACCGTCTGGTCTTGCGCACGCCCGACGGCCGGGTGGTGGTCCACGGCCAAGACTTGGTGATCGCCTGGATGGATCAACGCGCGGTCTTGGTAACGGGTCAGGTGCGGTCGGTCGAGTTCGGGGGGGCCAGCCGTGACTGAGTGGTTTTACCGGTGGCTGGGGGGATGGGTGGAGGTGTCGCTTCGCCACGGCGCCGAAGAGGACGCGCTGAGCCGGATTGTGATGTCGGGTCAAAGACTGTGGAAGATCGCGCGCGATGGCGAGGGCGTGCATTTTGTGGCCGGTCTGGCAGGAATCGGCGCGATTCGGCGGGCCGCTCGCGGATGTCAGGTCACGGTCAGTTTTGGCCGGCGCGGAGGGGCGCCGTTTCAGTGCAAATCGTTGCGGCGTCGGCCATTCTTGTTGGTGGGGCTCTTGTGCGCCGTCCTGTTGCTGGAGATGGCGGTGACGCGGGTCTGGGTGGTGAGCGTGGCGGGCGGCCTGCCGCTTGCTCAACAAGCCCAGATTGTGCAGGCGGCCCGGGACAGCGGCCTTGGCCCCGGCACGCCCAAAGGCGCGGTGCAGGTCAACGCGATTCGCCGCGCCATGCAAAAACGCCTGCCCCGGTATGCGTGGATTGGAATCCAGATTCATGGCGTGGTGGCCACCATTCAGACGGTGCCGTGGACCGCCCGCCCCGCTGCGCACGTGGTGCCCCGGCTCGTGGCCGACCGATCCGGACGCATAACCGGCGTATGGGTTTATATGGGGGAGCCGATGGTCGCGGTCGGCGATTGGGTGCGGCGTGGTCAGGTGCTGGTTCGGGGGGGGGTGACGGGATTGGTGCCGACCCCCAAGGACGGGCAAGCCGTGCAACCGGGGGTGGCGGTGACGCCGGCGGAAGCCGCGGTGTGGGCCGAGGTCCGCTATCAGGCCGAGGTCTTTCAGCCATTTCACGCCGTGCAGTACCATACTACAGGCCGCACGTTTACCACCGTGACCGTGACGCTGGATCAGGGTCCGCCGATTTTGGTGTGGGGTCTGGGCCCGGTGCCGTTTCGACATTACCAGGTGACCAAACGGGAAACCCCGGTCATGTGGGCTGACGTGGTCCTGCCCGCAGAGATGACCAAGATGATCTATAATGAGACAATCAGGAGTTCAATGATTTATCGGCCAAATGTTGCCCTGCGATTGGCCACCAAAGCGGCCGAGCAACGCTTGCAAAATGATGTGCCAAAAGCTGGCACAGTGCTAGACCGGCGGTGTGTGACCCGCTGGACCCGGACCGGGGTGTGGGTGGATGTGATGTGGACGGTCAGTCAAGACATTGCCCGAGCTCCCCGTAATCCGTAAAGCCAGCCTGGTTGCAACGGCCAATGTCACCAACCAAAAAAGGGGGAAACCGGTTGCCGCCAATCCAGTGGGCCATTGCGGATAACCACGCCGCCAGTGCCATGTTTGGGCCAGGAGACGAGCATTTAACTGTCATCGAGCACGCGCTGGCGGTGAAACTGACGGCGCGCGGCAATATCATCGCGATTTCAGGAACAGACGATGCTCAGGCCAAAACGCAGGAAGTCTTGGATTTGTTGGCGGAATGGGCCATGGCTGGACAACCGGTGCGGCGGGAAACGGTTGACGCGGCGGTGTATGCCGTAGTGGATGGCACTCAGCGCCAGTTCCGCCATCTGTTGACGGAAACGGTGTATACCACCACCTCCGGCAAGGCGATTCGGCCCAAGACGATTGGTCAGCAGATTTATGTCGAAGCGGTGCGCCATCACACCCTGGTGTTTGGGATAGGACCGGCCGGAACCGGAAAGACCTACTTGGCGATGGCGATGGCGGTGCAAGCCTTGAAAGCGCACGAGGTGGAACGGATCATACTGACCCGTCCGGCGGTGGAGGCCGGTGAAAACCTGGGATTCCTGCCGGGGGCGTTGGAAGACAAGGTGGATCCCTACTTGCGGCCGCTGTACGATGCCTTGTTTGAGTTTTTAGGCACGGAAGCGGTTGAGAAGTATCGGGAACGGGGCCATATCGAAATTGCCCCGTTGGCGTATATGCGGGGACGTTCGCTAAATTCCAGTTTTATTATTCTGGACGAAGCGCAAAATGCCACCTATGAACAAATGAAGATGTTTTTGACGCGTTTGGGTTACGGATCCCGGATGGTGGTGACCGGGGACGAGACCCAGGTCGACTTGCCGCGCGGGGTGCGATCCGGTTTGTCGGAGGCGGCTCGCATTTTGGCCCATGTGACCGGTGTCAAATCGATCTGGCTGGATCAACGCGATGTGGTCCGGCACCCGCTGGTGGCCGAGATCATTGCCGCCTATCGGCGCTATGAAGGGGACAAGGGAGCGGACCGGGATGAAAGTCATACGCCCTAGTGCCAAGTGGTTTCGGCACTTGCAGCCGGACAGGATTCCGTGGCTCCGGAGTTGGCAAGCCCGGCAATTATCGGTGGCCGGGTTGCTGTGGCTGGTGGTCACGGCCATTTTTGCCTTGACCATGTATGCGCAGCGGGTGGATGTCACCGCCGGCGATCTCGCCCCCCGCACGGTCTATGCGCCCTATGGGGTGGTGGATTGGGCGGCGACGGCCAAGGCGCGCCAGCAGGCCGGCAATGCGGTTCCGGGGGTATATACCACCAATCCGGCGGTGCTCGGCCAGCAAAAACAGAAACTGGTGGCAAACTTCTCGCTTGTGGCGGAGCTCTCGGCGGACACCGCGGCCCCCCTGGTGGCGCGCGAGGAGGCTGCGCAAAGCGGGATACCAATTGGGTTGCCGCGTGCCATCTGGGGTCAGGTGCTGGCCTTGCCAGCTAACCGACTGAGCCAATTGCAGCAAGATGCCGCGGTCATCCTGGCTTCGGTGATGGGAAACGGCAACGGCATCCGCAATACCACAGTGGGATTGGACGAAGCCAAAAGCTTCGTGGCCAAACTGGCCAGCCAGGAGGAAACCGACTCGGGGCTTCGGATGTTTCTCACGGCCATGACGCAATCGCTGGTGGTTCCCAACACCTCCCTGAACGCGCAGGTCACGGCGGAACGCAGGGCGCAGGCCGAGTCGCAAGTGCCGGTGGTCAAGATCCTCAAGGGAGAAACCGTGTTGCGCCAGGGTCAGGTGGTGACCGCCGCCGATATCGAAGTACTGCGCCAGCTCGGACTGCTTGACCGCGGATTTAATGCCGGACCGGTGGTCGGCTCGATGATCGTCGCGGCCGCCTTCGTGGGCATCATGGCGAGCTATCTGTGGGTACTGCGGCGCCGTCTGGCCGAGTCCCCGGAACTGGCCATCATCGCCAGCTTGGTGACGGTGGTGGGATTATTGGCCGCGGACACCCTCGCTGGCATTCCCGCGGTCAGCTATCTGGTGGTGCCCACCGCGGTGATGCTGATTACGGCTCTTATCGACAATGGCCTGGGGCTGGTCATGGCGGGACTCTTGGCGCTGGCGATTGCGGTGTTGACGGGCAGCGACTTAAACGTGGTGCTGGTCTCGTTTTTTGGCGGGGTAGCGGCGGTATTTGGCGTGAGCCGCCTGTCACAACGTTACGATATCATTCGTTCCGGCGTGTTGGTGGGGGTCGTCAACTTGGTGGTGCTGCTGGGACTTGATGTCATGCAAGGGGCAGCGTTCTTGCAGGCCCCGGTGTGGCAGGCGCTGGTCTTTGCCTTGGTGGACGGTTTGGGGGCGGCGGTTTTGACGATGGGCTCCATCCCCTTCCTGGAGGGGCCATTTGGGATTATCACCGCCATGAAACTGATTGAACTGGCGAATCCCAACCAGCCGCTGTTACGCAAACTGCTGGTCGAAGCGCCGGGGACCTACCATCACAGCATTATGGTGGGAAATCTGGCGGAAGCTGCGACCGAGGCGGTGGGAGGCAATTCGCTGCTGGCCCGGGTGGGCGCCTACTACCACGACATTGGCAAATCCAAGCGGCCGTATTTCTTTATCGACAACCAATTTGGTGCCGAAAACCCGCACGACAAACTCGCACCCACGCTGTCCGCCCTGATTATTTCGTCCCACGTCCGCGATGGCATCGAGTTGGCTCGCGAATATCGGGTTCCCGATCCCATCGTCCATTTTATCCGGGAGCACCACGGCACCACCATTATCAGCTATTTTTACCGCAAGGCGGTACAGGCGGACACCGGTGAGGGGGTCGCGGAATCCGATTTCCGGTATGACGGTCCCCGGCCGCAGAGCAAGGAAACGGCGATTGTCATGCTCGCCGACGCCAGCGAGGCGACAACCCGCACCTTAAAGAATCCCACACCGCAAATCATTGAGCAGGTGGTGCGGCGTGTGATCAAAGATCGTTTACAGGATGGACAGCTGGATGAATCCAACTTGACGTTGAAAGAACTCGATGTGATCGCCCGCACGTTTACGCGGATTTTGACCGGGGTGTTTCATCAGCGCATTGAGTACCCCGACAAGGTGCTCAAAGAGATGGAGAGGAGCCGCAATCGTGGAAATATGGGTCCAAAGCCTCCCCGTGTGGTGCGCCGAATGGGAGGAAACGGTCCGCCAGGCGGCCCGGGCAACCCTCACTAGCGTTGGCGGTCTGGCGGATGCGGAGGTTAGCATTTTGTTGACCGACGATGAACGGATTACGGCCTACAACCGCGATTACCGCGGGATCGACGGGCCGACCGATGTCTTGTCGTTTAGTCAGCGGGAAGGGGTTGGCGGCGATCCTGATGACCCGCTCTTGGGGGATGTCGCCATCTCGGTCGAACGGGCGACGGCGCAGGCGTTGGATTTTGACCACAGCCTGGCACGCGAGATGGGTTTCCTGACGGTGCACGGGGTCTTGCATCTCTTGGGCTGGGATCACCAGCTGCCGGAGGATGAGCGGGCCATGATGGCCAAAACCGAAGAGATTCTGACGATGCTGGGACTGGTCCGTGAAACGCGCTGAAACCCTCGGGGAGTCCTTCCGCTACGCCTTTCGCGGTCTTTGGTATGCGTTGCAAACCCAGCGCAATTTGCGGCTGCATGTGACGGCGGCATGCTGGATCCTGGCGCTGGGATGGGTGCTGGCGTTGCCGCAGCGCGAATTCATCACCCTCTTGGTGGCCATTATCGTGGTGATGGTGGCGGAAATGGTCAATACCGCGATTGAGGCGGCGGTCGACCTGGCCAGTCCCCATTTTCACCCGCTGGCCCAGACCGCCAAAGATGTGGCGGCCGGCGCGGTCTTGCTGGCCGCTATCGGCGCCGCCGCACTGGGCCTTTGGGTGTTCGCATCACACATCACGCAGATCCCGGGCGATTTTGTGGTACGATGGAAGCAGAGTCCGATGGCCACGGCGGTGGTGGTGGCCGCATTGGTGTGCGAGTGGATTATCGTGTGGCGGATTTCTGTGCACGCACAGGAGCAAAGGAGGCCAGGACCCTCTCGGTGAAGCACATTCATTGGGTGTCCATCGTTGTGCTCCTTTTGGTGGTGGGGATTTCGGCCCTCTATTCGATGGCTGAAACTGCGATGATGGCCTTATCCCGGGGGAAGGTCCGCAACCTGGTCGAAAACGGGGAAAAACGGGCAAAACGCTTAGAACGCGTGATACGTGAACCCAATAGGTTGCTGGGCACGGTGTTGGTTGGCAACAACTTGGCGAACATTTTTGCCTCGTCTCTGGCGACGGCGTTTTTTATCCATTATTTTGGGGGTCCGGGCGTCACCATTTCCACCCTGGTGATGACCCTGCTCATCCTGCTGGCCGCGGAAATCACCCCCAAAACCTACGCGGCCTACAACGCGGAGTCGGTCGCGTTGCGACTGACCCTCTTTTTGGACATGTCGGCCCGTATATTTGGTCCCGTTGTCCGCGTGTTAAGTTGGGTGGCGGGAGGCATCATCCGGCTATTCGGGGGACAAGCTCAAGGCGGCCGGCTCATTACCGAAGAAGAAATCCGGCACCTGGTCGAAGTGGGTGAAGAAGAAGGCTTGCTCCTGCGGGAAGAGCGCGACATGATCCAAGGGATTTTTGACTTGGGCGATACGGTTGTGCGGGAAGTGATGGTGCCGCGCATCGATGTCAAAGGCTTGTCGGAAACGGCGCCCCTCAGTGAAGCCTGGGACGCGCTGATTCAGTGGGGGCATTCCCGTTTGCCGGTGTTCCGCGATACCATTGATGATGTGACGGGAGTGCTGTATGCCCGGGACGTATTGGCCTATGTAAAGGAAAAACCTCCTGACACCCCGGTTCGGGAATTGGCCCGGCCGATTCATTACGTGCCCGAAACCAAGAAAATTGACGATTTGCTGGCTGATTTTCGCCGCCGACGGACACACATCGCCGTCGTCTTGGATGAGTATGGGGGGACAGCCGGGATCGTCACCATCGAAGACTTGCTGGAAGAAATTGTCGGCGAAATTCAGGATGAGTATGACATGGAAGATCAACCCTTGCGGGAGGTCGAGCAGGGCCGGCTGGATGTGGCGGGCCTGTTGGCGCTTGACGAGATTAATGACTGGATTGACACCGAGTTGCCGCACGAGGATTTTGACACCGTGGGTGGACTGGTGCTCCATCTGTTGGGACGGGTGCCGGTGGAAGGTGATGTGGTGACGCTGGACGGCGTGGAATTTACGGTGTCAAAAATGAACGGGCGCCGTGTATCGCGCGTAACCATCCGGATCCTCAACGAGGGGATCAACGATGAACGATGAACGGCCTGTACACGCACCCGGCGGCGAACACCCTAGCGTAGCGGAGCGCGCGATAGCAGACCTGGTGCAGGCCGCCCGCGGCATCCGAGCTAGGGCCTACGCCCCCTATTCGCACTTCCCGGTGGGCGCCGCCTTGCTCTGCGCGGACGGCACCGTGATAACCGGGGTCAATGTGGAAAACGCCAGTTCGCCGTTGGCTTGTTGCGCGGAACGCGCCGCCGTCTATGCCGCGGTGGCCGCAGGTCAGCAGGTGTTTCGGGCGATTGCGGTGGTGGGCGGAGAACGGCCGCTGACGCCTTGCGGCGGCTGCCGACAGGTATTGGCCGAGTTTGGCGACCTGACGGTGGTGGCGGCCACGCCCGATCCAGCCGTGCCGGTCCGGAGCTTTCGCCTCAGCGCGTTGCTGCCGGAATCTTTTGGAAAAGAGGATGTTGGTGTATAAAGCCGGTTTCGTCGCTCTGCTGGGTCGGCCCAACGTGGGCAAATCGACTTTGCTCAATGCGCTGTTGGGACGAAAAATCGCGATTACCACGCCCAAACCGCAAACCACGCGCAACCGCATCATGGGCGTGATTCATCGCCCGGACGCGCAACTGGTGCTGGTGGACACGCCGGGGGTGCACAAGGCGCTGCATAAGTTGGGCGAACGCATGAACAAGACGTCGCGCAGCGCGTCCCGGGACGTGGACCTGATTTGGCATCTGGTGGATGTCAGCCGGCCTCCGTCCGAGGAAGACCAATGGGTGGCGGGACTTTGCCGATCGGCGGCGATTCCCGCCTGGCTGCTGGCCAATAAGTGCGACCTGGTGCAAAACCTCGCCGGGCGCGTGGAGCCCTATTTGGCGCTCGCCCCCTACGCGCGCCACTTTGTGGTGTCGGCCTTTTACGAGCAGGGCCTGGATCCGCTGCGGGATGCGGTCTTCGACGTTTTGCCGGAAGGGTCCCCGTACTTTCCCGAAGAGATGGTGACCGATCAGTCGGAAGATTTCTACGTCTCGGAAATTATAAGGGAAAAGATTTTGGACGCCACCCGGGACGAAGTGCCCTATGCCGTCGCCGTGATGGTGGATGAACGGGTAGCCCGCTCTTCCCGGTTGACATTCATTCGGGCCACCGCATATGTGGAGCGCGATACCCAAAAGGCGATCGTGATTGGGAGCGGGGGGCGCATGCTCAAAGCGATTGGACAGGCGGCGCGAGCGGAACTGGAAGCGTACTATGGTCACCAAGTGTTTTTGGATCTTTGGGTCAAAGTCCGCCCGCGCTGGCGCAATGAAGACGAATGGCTTCGCCGGCTCGGCTTTCGGGAACCGGGTAGGTCGTGACGCCTTATGGCCAGCTATCAGGACCACATGGTCGTTCTCAAGGCTCGGGCCTACCGGGATTATGACAGTCTGGTCACCCTGTTCGGTCTGAAATCGGGGAAAATCGCTGCGATTGCGAAAGGGGCGCGCCGGCCCAAGAGCGCCTTGTCTGGACGCATAAGCCCCTTATCCTATAGTCAGGTGGGTCTTTACCGCGGCCGATCGGGACTGGAAACCGTAACCGAGGCCGAATTGGTCGAGGGGTTCGCTCGGATTGCGGCCGATTTGACCCGGATCAGCTGGGGGATGGCGCTGGCGGATCTGGTCGATGAACTGTGGGAGGAGCGCGAGGCCTCGCCCGCGACCTTCTCGGTGCTGGTGGCCGCCTTGGAGGCGCTGAACGATGGCCGCCCGGCCACGGGTACGGGACTGGCAGCGGGATGGCAGTTGCTGGGCATTGCCGGGTACTTGCCGGACCTCAACCACTGTGGCCGGTGCCACCGGCCGGTGGACAACGGGCCGGTGGAGGTGGCGCTGGCTCAGCCTGCCGTATACTGTGGGCGCTGTCAATCGGCGGAACGGGTTGCCGGGCGAATTCAAATTAGCCTCGGCAGTCTCCGTAGTTTACAATATTGGGTGGCATTGCCGCCGAAACGGTTGGGACAGGGAGAAGCCAAGGGACAGATCAAAGAGGAGTGTCTGGGCCTCTGGCTCCGTTTTGCCCGCTGGCAGTTGGGTCGGAGTCCGCGGAGTTTTGAGTTTTTGAATACCGTAGAGGCGCCTGACGTCTCTCCCAGAAAGTGAGGACGGTTTGGTGACGTTTCAAGACATCGTCATGCGGTTGAAGGCTTTTTGGCAGGCCCACGGCGCGGTGCTGGCGGAACCGTATGACCTGGAAGTGGGGGCGGGCACGATGAGTCCGCTGACTTTTTTTCGCGCTTTGGGTTCCGATGCCTGGCGGGTTGCCTATGTGCAGCCCTCGCGACGGCCCGTCGACGGACGGTACGGGGAGAATCCCAACCGGTTGTATCAGCACCACCAATTCCAAGTGTTGTTGAAACCGGCCCCGGATGACGTGGTCGAATGGTATTTGCAGAGTTTGGAGGGGATTGGGCTCGACCGCGCCGCCCACGACATCCGGTTTGTCGAGGACAACTGGGAGCAGCCTAGCATTGGGGCCTGGGGCCTGGGATGGGAAGTCTGGCTGGATGGCATGGAAATCAGTCAGTTTACCTATTTTCAGCAGATCGGGGGACACGAGTGCCGCCCCGTGTCGGTCGAGTTGACCTACGGGTTGGAGCGCCTGGCGAGTTATCTGGCCGAGGTGGACGACGTTTGGTCTTTAGAGTGGGCGGCGGGAGTCAGTTACCGCGACTTGTTCGGACGGGTGGAATGGGAACAAGCCACCTATAGTTTCGAGGCAGCCGACCCGGCCGTGCTGAGGACGCTTTTTGACCTGTATGAAAAGGAGTCCGGACGCCTGTTGAACCAGCGGTTGACGCGTCCGGGATACGAATATCTGTTGAAAGCGTCTCATACCTTCAATACCCTGGATGCGCGGGGGGCGATATCGGTGACCGAGCGCCAGGCCTATATTGGCCGCATTCGGCGATTGGCCCGCCAAGCCGCCGATCTTTATCTCGCACTGCAAGAGTCCCCGGGCAGGGATGCGAAAGAGGTGACCGCAGTCGGTGGGTAAGCAGACGGAGCAGGACGGGCTGGTATTCGAGGTGGGAGTCGAGGAAATTCCCAGCCAATATCTGACGGAATTGGCCGAGGAGCTATTTGCGCGCGTCATGGCGGAGTTAAGCGGCGCCCGCCTGGCGGCGTTTGACATGAAATGGGGTGCAACTCCGCGGAGATTGGTGGTGATGGGGCAGGTGGCTCGCTGGCAGGCGCCGGAGGCGGAACGGGTTAAGGGGCCCGCGCTGACGGTGGCGTACCGCGACGGCCAGCCGTCACCGGCGTTGCGGGGATTTGCCAAACGGGTCGGTGTGGAACCCTCGGCGCTCACCGTGGAGGGAGTGGGCGCGAAAGCTTATGTGGCGGCCGTGATCGCCAAGCCCGTGCAATCAGCCGGCGAGGTGCTGCCGCGGGTATTGGAATCCGCATTTTCCAATCTTTCGCTGCCGCGCAGTATGCGTTGGGGAACCGGAGATATCCGGTTTATCCGGCCGGTGCGCTGGTGTCTGGCGCTTTTGGGGGACCAACCGCTGGCCGTGACCATCGCCGGCATTGCATCCGGCACCGTGACCTACGGCAACCGGACCGATCATCCCCAAGCGATCCGTGTCCCCTCCGCCGCGCAATACCTGTCGACAATGGCGGAGGGGCGGGTGGTGCTGGACCCGTTGGAGCGTGCGGAGGCGATTCGCCGGCAAGGCGGCGAACTGGCCGAAGAGATCGCGGGCCTGGTCCCGTTTGACGAGCAGTTGCTCGCGGAAGTGACGAATCTGGTGGAATGGCCGACCCCGTTTTTAGGGCGCTTCGATGACCATTTCTTAAACATCCCGGAAGCGATTTTGGTGACCTCGATGAAGGTCCATCAGCGTTATTTTCCCGTCCGCGGAAAAGATGGCCGTCTCCTGCCGGCGTTTTTAGGCGTGCGCAACGGCCAAGGCCGCGCCTTGGAACAAGTCCGGGCGGGCAACGAAAAGGTGCTGCGCGCCCGGTTGGCGGATGCCGACTATTTCTATCGTCAAGACATATCGCAGCCTTTGGCGGCGCGGCGTCCGTTACTCGACGCCGTGGTGTTTCATGCCCGCTTGGGAACCTATGGCGACAAGATTGGCCGGGTTGCCGCCTTGTTTGACGGGACTCGGGAGTGGTGGGCGTTCGATTCCCGTCAGGAGGCGGCTTGGCGGCGCGGCCTGGAACTCTTTAAATGCGATTTGGTGAGCCAGGTGGTCCAAGAATTTCCCGAGCTGCAAGGGGAGATGGGAGCGATCTATGCTGAGCGGGACGGGGAGGCGGCGGAGGTGGTGGCGGCCATCCGCGACCAATATCATCCGGGGTTTCCCGGCGACCGGATACCCGCGCAACCGGTGGGTCAGCTATTAGGGCTGCTCGATCGGATTGACACGGTGGTGATGGGCATGGCTGCGGATCTGCGGCCGACGGGTTCGGAAGATCCGTTCGGCATGCGGCGCTACGCGCTGGCGATTGGCCGCCTGGCGATGGAGACGCCGATTTTGGGTTCCCGCTCGGTCGCGCAACTGACCAGGCATGCCGCCCGGCTCTGGAATCTGCCGGAACAGGCCGGCGAGGCGGCGACCGCCTTGGTGCAAACCCGGCTGGAGAACATGTTGGCGGTGCAGTATCCGGTGGAGGTGGTGCGGGCCGTGCTGGCGGTGGCTGAAGGCTGGACCAGCTTGGAGGAGCGGATCATATGGGTGCACGGTCTGCGGCAGGATCCGGACTACGCCGGTTTTTTGGCGGCCTTCAAACGGATGTGGCGGGTCATCGACAACGCCGCGCCAACATACGCCAGCGACTATCCATTGGGCGCGGAACAATCACTGGCGGCGATTGCGGATGAACTGGAAACGATCGGCCACGCGGCGCGCGAGCAGTGGTGGGATCGGGTGCGGGCGTCGCTGCCGGTGGTGAACCGGTTTTTCGAGGACGTTTTGGTTATGGATCCGGATCTTGGCCTGCGGCAGCGCCGGGTTGGCCTGCTGGCCCGCTGCTGCCGCGCCTATCGCCGGTATTTTGCAGCCGAACAGTTGTCGTAGGGGGCCATTATGCGTGAAGCGCGAGTCTATATCGTGTCGGATTCCCTCGGCGAAACCGCCGAGCGGGTGGCTCACGGAGCCGCCATACAATTTCAGCACGATGCGGCCATTCACATCATTCGGGTGCCCCACCTCGCGGATGCAACGGGCGTGGAGCACATCGTCGAACAGGCCAGCCAGGGTCCGGCGGTGATTGTCTACACCATGGTGCGTCCCGAATTGCGCGCCCTGTTGGCCCAGCTGGCGGGCGAACGCAACATCAAACATGTGGATGTGCTGGGTCCCATGCTGGAAGCGTTAGAGACGCAGTTGGGCGTCTCGCCGCGCTTGATTCCCGGTCTTAGCCATCAACTTGACCAGGAGTACTTTGCCCGGGTGGAGGCCATTGATTTTGCCGTGAAATATGACGACGGCAAGGATCCGCGCGGCATCCGCCAGGCCGACGTGGTGTTGCTGGGGGTCTCCAGAACCTCAAAAACCCCGGTGAGTCTCTACCTGGCCAATCATCGGCTTAAGGTCGCCAATGTGCCGCTGGTGCCGGAAGTACCGGTTCCCAGCGAGGTGTTTACGGATGGACGCAAGAAGGCGGTCGGGCTGATTATCGATGCGGAGGTCTTGATGGGTATCCGCCAGCAGCGGCTCAAGAGTCTGGGGCTGGCGGCGCGAGCCCAATATGCCAGCATGGAGCGGATTATGTCGGAGCTGGATTACGCCTGGGATACGTACAACCGGCTGAAATGTCCCGTGATCGACGTGAGCAATCACGCGGTGGAAGAAACCGCTACGCGGGTCTTGGAACTTCACAGACAAGGAGGCATCGGGTCATGACGCGCTATGTTTATCCATTTGCTGAAGGGGACGGCCGCAACCGTGCGCTTTTGGGCGGCAAGGGGGCCGGATTGGCCGAGATGAGCCGAATTGGGCTGCCGGTTCCGCCCGGTTTTACGATTACCACCGAGGCGTCTATTGCGGCGCAAGCGCTCGGCGGATTCCCGGACGGGATGATGGACCAAGTCTGGGAAGCGCTTGAGCGGCTTGAAACGACGGCGGGCAAGCGCTTGGGGGATGCGGCCCGGCCGCTCCTGGTTTCCGTGCGGTCCGGGGCTCCGGTGTCCATGCCCGGCATGATGGATACGGTGCTTAATCTCGGGTTGAACCAGACTGTGCTGGAGGGACTTGCCCGGTTGACGAAGAACCGGCGGTTTGCGCTCGACAGCTATCGCCGGTTCATCCAGATGTTTGGCAACGTGGTCATGCGGATGGAACACAATCGGTTCGAAGAGATTTTAGAGCAGGTCAAATCTCAAGCCCAGGTGGCCATTGATACGGAATTGTCCGAAGAGCGGCTGGAGCAAATCATTGACCGCTACCTGGCACTGGTGGCGTCGGCCACCGGTCGTCCGTTTCCGAGTGATCCCCGCGAACAGCTGACGATGGCGATTCAAGCGGTGTTCGAGTCGTGGAAAAACCCGCGCGCGGTGGTCTACCGCCGGTTGAACAAGATTGCGGATACGCTCGGCACGGCCGTCAATGTGCAGTCCATGGTGTTTGGCAATATGGGGAATACCTCTGCCACCGGGGTGCTCTTTACCCGCAATCCCAACACCGGCGAGCCGGGAATGTACGGCGAGTACCTGACCAACGCGCAGGGGGAAGACGTGGTGGCCGGAATCCGGACTCCGAAGTCCATGGATTTGATGATTGCCGAAATGCCCTCCACCCACCGGCAATTGACGGAGGTGTGCGCCTTGCTCGAACGCCATTACCATGATATGCAAGACATCGAGTTTACCGTGGAACGCGAGACGCTCTATCTTCTGCAAACCCGCGCCGGCAAACGCACCGCCCGCGCCGCGGTGAAAATCGCGGTCGATATGGCGCACGAAGGATTGATTGCCAAACACGAGGCCTTGTTGCGGGTTGATCCCGATCAGGTGGCGCGACTGTTGTATCGGCAAGTGGATCCGGCGGCTGAGGTTACCGTGTTGGCCCAGGGACTGCCCGCTTCCCCGGGAGCCGCGGCAGGGCAGGTGGTATTTACTGCGGATGAGGCCGAGCGCCGGGGCAATCAGGGTCAGGCCGTGATATTGGTGCGTCCGGAAACGACCCCGGACGACATTCACGGCATGGTGGCCGCGCAAGGGGTGCTGACCAGCCGGGGAGGGATGACGTCGCATGCGGCGATTGTTGCCCGGGGCATGGGCAAGCCGGCGGTCACCGGCTGCGAGGCGGTGCGGATCAATCTGGAGCAGGAGTACTTTGTGGTGGAGGGGACGCGCATCGACCGCGATGCGGTGATTACCATCGATGGCGCGACCGGACGGGTCATCATTGGCCCCGTTCCCACCATCGAGCCCTCGTTATCGGCGGAGTTTACGGAATTGCTGGAGTGGGCGGATGAGACCAAACGCTTGGGGGTCGAGGCCAATGCGGACACGCCGGAAGATGCCGGCAAGGCCCGTGAATTTGGCGCCCGGGGGATTGGGCTCTGTCGAACCGAGCATATGTTTATGGGACAGGATCGATTGCCGGTAATGCAGGAGATGATTCTGGCGGAAACCGTGGATGAGCGGCGGGAGGCTCTGCAAAAACTTTTGCCGATGCAGCAAGCCGATTTCTATGGGATCTTAAAAGCCATGGACGGGTTTGCGGTGACGATCCGGCTCCTCGACCCCCCGCTGCACGAGTTCTTGCCGGACATCTCCGAGACCCAAACGCTTTTGGCCAGAGCCCGCGCCGCCAATCAGGCCGAAGACATCCGGCGTTTGGACGCCGTATTGCGCCGTACCCGCGCCCTCTATGAATTCAATCCGATGTTGGGCTTCCGGGGCGTGCGGCTCGGAATTGTCTATCCCGAAATTTACGCCATGCAGGCCCGCGCGATCTTTCAAGCACAGGCGGCTCTTTTAGGTGAGGGTTATCATCCTGCAGTCGAGGTGATGATCCCTTTGGTGGGAATCCCGGCGGAATTGGAGGCCATGCGGGATTTGGTGGCGACGACCAATCAGGCGGTGCGCGTCGAAACCGGCCAAGCCCTGCCGTACCATATCGGCACCATGATCGAGGTTCCGCGAGCCGCACTGGTTGCCGGCACCATTGCGCAGGCGGCAGAATTTTTTTCATTCGGCACCAATGATTTGACCCAGACAACATTTGGATTTAGCCGCGACGACGCCGAAAGCAAGTTCTTGCCGGCCTACCTGGCTGACAAGATCTTGCCGGAAAACCCTTTTATGGTCTTGGACCGGGAAGGGGTGGGCCGGTTGATTGAAGTGGCGGTGGCGGACGGAAGAGCAGTCCGTCCCGGACTGCGAGTCGGCATCTGCGGGGAGCACGGCGGCGAGCCCTCCTCGATTGAGTTTTGCCATAGGATCGGTCTTGACTACGTCAGTTGTTCCCCCTATCGTGTGCCGGTGGCCCGTTTGTCGGCGGCGCAAGCCGCCCTCCGCGAGGTTAACGAAAAATGACGCCGCGTCCTGCCAGCGGGGAATGCGCCGGACGCCGGTGAGATCCCCTCCCGGCCCGGGCAGGGCTTTCCCCGCACGGTCGAAAAAACGGGGGCGATGGGTCGCGACAAAACCCCTGGACAAGCAGGAAATTTTCGATCGGTGGCGAATTTTTATGGGCATGGGTTAAGGGGGATCCCCGCGATGGCATTTCATGACCGGGATAGCTGGGCGGATTCTGTGCGGCAGGCCACAAATATTGTCGAGGTTGTGGGCCGGCACGTCAGCTTGAAGCGGAAAGGTCGCCATTATTGGGGACTCTGTCCCTTTCATAAGGAGCGCACCCCGTCTTTTAGCGTCGATCCGGAACAACAGCTATACTATTGTTTTGGATGTCACAAGGGCGGAAATGTGTTCACGTTTGTGATGGATGTGGAAGGCCTTGGCTTTGTGCAAACGGTGGAGTCGCTGGCCGACGCGGCCGGGATTCCCCGCCCCGCCCTCAAGCGATCTGATGCCGGCGCCGACCGTGCGGAACGGCTTAGGGCGGTGATGGAATGGGTCCAAGAGTACTTTGTCGGCAGCCCGACGGAGCGTCCGGATAGCTGGAGGCGGTATTTGGACGGGCGTCGGGTTTCGGAGGAATCGCGCCGCCGTTTTGGTTTGGGATGGGCTCCGGACCGCTGGGACGGGTTGGTCCAGTTCTTGACCCGGCGGGGCGTTTTAGCGGGTGAGATGGAGGCCGCGGGCGTGGTGGTCAAGCGCCGCGACGGGACCGGGTTGGTTGATCGGTGGCGAGGCCGACTCATGTTTCCGATTTGGGACGCCACGGGAAAGATTGTGGCATTTGGGGGACGGAGTCTGGTTGCCGGTCAAGAACCTAAATACCTGAATTCTCCAGATACCGACCTGTTCCACAAGGGAAGGCTTTTGTACGGTGCCCACCTGGCGCGGCCGGCCTGGCGCAATGGCGAAGCCCCGTTGTTGGTTGAAGGCTATTTTGATGTGCTGGCGTTTCACGCGGCCGGCGTCAGCCGGGCAGTGGCGTCTTTGGGAACAGCCCTGACCGAAGTTCAGGCGCAGTATTTGCGGCGATTCCACGAAGCGGTGGATTTGTGCTATGACCGGGACCCGGCCGGCCAAGATGCCACGCGTCGTGCGTATCTGATTCTGTCCGCCGCCGGCATCAAGGTCAACGTCTTGCAATTGCCGGCCGGGAAAGATCCGGCCGAACTGCTGGAATCGCAAGGGGTTGATGCGCTGCGGGCCGTGTCGGGAACCGCCCGTCCTTATCTTGAGGATGTGTTGGACAGCGTGCGAGCCCGACCCGAGTTGGCCACCCCGCGCGGCAAAGCCGAGATTGTCCATGAGGTGCGGGCGGTGTGGCAAGCGATACCGGATGCGGTGGAAAAAATGGAGTATCTGGATGTCATTGCCAGGACCTTGCGTATACAGCCTAAAATTCTATCACAAGGTTTTGGGGTGACGCAAGGGGCCGAGCATACATTCGGAAAAAATAGGCATAATATGGAGGTAACGCCGGCTCCGTCGCGGTCGTTGCCCTCCATCGAAATCAGACTGCTGGCGACGGTGCTGGAACGTGGCGAAGGCTTGGACCGGGTGGTTGGGCAGATTCCGGAATGGGGCCAGCAGCCTGCGGTCGCCGCGGTCTTGGAGGCGGTGGCGCAAGGCATGCGGAAAAACAACCTGGCGATATGGGTGGAGCGTCTCGATGAGTCAGCCCGGGGTTTGGCACTCCAAGCCAATGCCTGTGCGGTTCCGGACGGAGGGGTAGAAGCAATCGACGAGTATGTTCGGGCCATCAAGTACCGACGTTGCCAAACGCGGTGGGACGAGTTGAAAGAACGGATACGACAGGGTGACAGCAGCCCGGATTTGCTGGCCGAGGTGCAGTCCGTGCAGCAGCTGCTGCAACGGCAAAAGGCGGCCGCATGGGCTCCGGATCGTTCACGGATGGGAAAGGAGGGATGACAATGGCTCAGGGGAAACGGGTAGTGCCGCAAATTGAAGAAGTCAAGGCGCTAATCCGCCGGGGACAGGAACGGGGCAAACTGTCCTACGGGGAAATTGTGGATACCCTGCAGTCGGTCGATCTTCCTCCCGACCAAATCGACAATATTTATGAGATGTTCGGTGAACTGGGGATTGAACTCGTCGGCGAACAGGAACCGGTTGAAGTCGTGGCGACAGCGACGACCGAGGCTGGGGGCCAAGAGGATGAAGAGATTCCCCGGGGAGATATTTCTGTTCCGGACGGGGTCACCATTGACGACCCCGTGCGCATGTATTTAAAGGAAATCGGGCGTGTTCCGCTGCTGAATGCGGAGGAAGAGGTCGAACTGGCCAAGCGGATTGAAGTCGGAGACGATGAGGCCAAGCGCAAACTGGCCGAAGCCAACCTCCGCTTGGTGGTCTCCATCGCCAAACGCTACGTGGGCCGTGGCATGTTGTTTCTCGATCTGATTCAAGAGGGCAATTTAGGACTCATCAAGGCCGTTGAGAAATTTGATTACCGCAAGGGATACAAGTTCAGCACCTATGCCACGTGGTGGATCCGGCAGGCCA
The DNA here is from genome assembly GCA_021797825.1 of Bacillota bacterium. Taxonomy (GTDB): domain Bacteria; phylum Bacillota; class Sulfobacillia; order Sulfobacillales; family Sulfobacillaceae; genus JAJZZA01. Next base: position 42,177 of record JAJZZA010000014.1, read on the forward strand.
TTACCCGGGCGATTGCCGATCAGGCCCGAACCATCCGGATTCCCGTACACATGGTGGAGACGATTAACAAGTTGATTCGGGTGCAACGCCAATTGCTGCAGGAATATGGGCGCGACCCCAGCCCAGAAGAGATCGCCAAGGAAATGGGCATCACGGTGGAACGCGTGCGCGAGATTCTCAAGGTGGCGCAAGAGCCGGTGTCGCTGGAAACCCCGATTGGGGAAGAGGAGGATTCTCATTTGGGGGATTTTATTGAGGACGAGGATGCGCCGGCACCGGCCGAAGCCGCAGGCTATCAACTGCTCAAAGAGCAGTTGGAAGAGGTGCTGGACACGTTGACCAACCGTGAAGAAAAAGTGTTGCGTTTGCGTTTTGGCTTAAACGACGGCCGTGCCCGCACCTTGGAGGAAGTGGGCCAGGTATTCGGCGTGACGCGCGAGCGCATCCGCCAGATCGAAGCCAAAGCCTTGCGCAAGCTGCGCCATCCCACCCGGAGCAAAAAATTGAAGGATTATCTTGATTAGCATCGCCAGGCGGGCCCAATCACCGGGGCCTGCTTTGCATACGGGTCAAATGATGGGGTTACACTGCTCTTTATGAGGTGCGCTTTCATGCGTCTATCATGTTTTCACGTTATCATGGCCGGCGTGGTGTGAAGAGAACGGATACCAAGAGGAGTTGATCCCCCATCTGCGGGATAGCCGGAGTGTGGAAACGGCAGCGCCCGACGCGGCCACAAGAAATTGCGGGCATGCTGGAGGCGTTATGGCATCGGGGCCCGGACGACGAAGGCGTCTTTCATAGCCACCAGATGACTTTCGGGATGCGCCGGCTGGCGGTTATGGACGTCGAATGCGGGAGGCAGCCGTATCGGTCCGAGGATGGTCGCGTGGTAGCGGTCTATAACGGGGAACTGTACAACTATCCTGAACTAAAAGCCCTGGTCGAGGCGCGCGGTCATAAGCTTACCAGCCGAGCCGACGGCGAGGTGATCGTCCATCTTTATGAGGAATTTGGGTCGGATTTTCTCTCCCGTTTAATTGGCATGTTTGCCCTGGCGCTGTGGGATACCAACCACGATCGGCTGTTGGTGGCCCGTGACCCAGTCGGGCAAAAACCCCTTTATATCTGGGATCAGGGCAGCATGCTGGCCTTTTCCTCCGAACTGAAGGCCTTTCATCGCCTGGAGGAGTTTAGGGCGATAATCAATCCCCGGTTCCTCTCAGCCTATCTGGCTCATCGTTTTGTTCCCGCTCCCCACACGCTGCTGGAAGGCGTCAGCAAGCTCGCTCCGGGCGAGGCTTTGCTGGTGTCCCGCGACGGCCGCCGCCAGCGCTGGACATATTGGCAACCGCCGATGATTCCCGCCGACACCCCGCAGCAGATGGACGAATGGGTACAACGGCTTGACGACACCTTAAGCCGCGTGGTTGCTCGACACCTGCCGTCGGATGTGCCCATGGGCATCTTTTTGTCGGGAGGATTGGATTCCAGTCTGCTGGCTGCGCTGGCCGCCCGCCAAGGAGAGAAACTTGAGGCCTGGGCGGCGGTGTTTCCGGATGACTATCCGGGTTACGATGAATCTCCCTTTGCCGAACGGGTGGCGGCGGAACTCGGGCTGGAGCTCCATCGCATTCCGGTTGATTGGCTTATTACGCCCGACCGTCTGCGCGAACTGGCTTATGTGATGGATGAACCCATGGCCGATCCGACCGTGTTGCCGCTGGACGGTTTGGCTCGGGCGGCCGCCGACAAGGAAACGGTCATGTTGTCGGGCGAAGGCGCCGATGAAATTTTCGCGGGATACGCCGGCTACGGGGAAGTGGCGAGCTTGCGGCGCCTCAGTCGGATCCCGCGGCCCGTCCGCGATCTGTGGATTGCGCGCGGTTGGCCCGGAGCGGGAGCTTTTCGGCGTGTGCACGAGCCGCTGGCCGAGCGCTATCGGGGCGTGGGCTTTACATTTAGCCCGGATGAACAGATCTTCCTATTGGATGCCTCGCTGGTGACTTCGGATCGTTCGGCCGCGGTGCGCGATTACTGGGAGGCCGCATCCGGGGCCGGTCTTGACCCGATGCAAATGATGCAGGGATTTGATGTCCGCTGGTTCTTACCCGATGACGTGCTGCTCAAGGCCGACCGGATTGGCATGCATTATCATTTGGAGGTTCGGGTTCCCTTTTGCGATCCGGAATTGGTAACCTTGGCAATGACCATGCCTCCACAGATTCGGCGAAACGCGCGGGAAGACAAACGGGTCTTGCGAAAGGTTGCGGATCGTTATTTGCCCTCGCAAATTGTTCATCGCCCCAAACGGGGATTTCCCACACCGTTGACCCAGTTGATGGCCGGCCCGCTGCGCGAAATGGCCTGGGACGTGCTGGCGGGCGACCGGTGGCGCGAGCGCGGCTGGTTTCGTGTCCAACCGGTGCGCGCGTTGTTGGAGGCGATGGGACCAAACAACCCCACCGCCGCCAGGCAGGTATATGCTTTGCTCATGCTGGAATTGTGGCTGGAAGAGGTTGCCGAAATCCAGCCCGCTTACTCCAGAACGTCTTCCATTTCTAGCCCGTTGGAGACGGGGAGCGCGACCGGGAACGTCAATCTGCCGGGTGGTGCCGCCATGAGGTCATAACCCAACGCTTGCCGAGCCTGCCGGACCAGAAGACGAACGTTTTCCTCAGCCGCTTGCAATTGGTAGATGGCGTAATCGCAGTAATCGCCCGCGGCGTACAAGAAAGCGGTTTCCGCATTGTCGCGGGCGCTAACCGCCTCTTTTAAAGCTTGTTGCCAATTCATGGATCACCCCTCCCCTTTTTCATGATATGCCAGAAAATGCCGATTATGATTGTTGGCAAAACTTTCTGTACCCGGACTGCAGGGATGGATTCCGCTGCTGTCTGTCCACTTGCCCGGAACAACGAGGGTGAAAACCCGTCGTGCAATGTTTTGGGGGAGCGCAACGTCCCGCGGGTTTGTGATCATGGTCACGACGCCGGCGCGGAGAAGACGCTAAAACAGAAGCCGAGGTGTTTATACGAGATCGCAGGCGAACCGTCCGCCTTGCTCTGACGAATGTCGCCCGTCGCGGGCGACCGGGCAGTCATTGCGACGCCCCCTCATCGCAGGCGGGGATTGCACCGGTTTTTGCCGGACAAGGTCTGCAATTCTAGAGAATGCGGCCGGGAGCTGGGTTTTTGGTGGGGGGGACGCTGTTGACGAGGGATGACATGAAGGCGCAAGCCGGCCGTTATAAGCCGAGCGTTAATATCGAACGCGCTCCACGCGGTTACGTTCCCCTGATTTACATCGGAGCGGGGTGGCTCTTTTTAGTGTTGGCGGCGGGGGTTATGATCCGCCAGGCGCATGCCGTTGCCTATGCCGATTTCGGGGATCCCTGGGTGGTTGTTGTCGTGCATCTGGTCACTCTGGGTTTTCTTTCCATGACGGCGATGGGCGTGCTGAATCAATGGGTCCCCGTGGTCTTTGATGTGCCGGCCATGGGACCGCGGCGCGGCCTCTTATATTTTGGGCTCTATACCGTCGGGGTGGCGGGTTTCGTTGGGGGATTCGGTTACCGGCTGTGGCCGCTGGTTGCGGTCAGCGGAGCTTGGCTGGCGGGAGCCATCGTGTTGTGGAGTGCAACCATTCTTGGCCAACTGGTCCGCTCCCCCAAACCGCGCGACGTCGTCCATCGCGGCCTGCAACTGGCGATAGCCGGCTTTAACGTCACGTGGGGTTTGGGTTTGTTTATGGCGCTTTCCTTCATCGGTTGGTGGCCCGAATATCAGGTGCTGCGCGCTCACCTCGCCACTGCCCTAGTGGCTTGGCTGGGATGTCTCATTTTAACCGTCCAGTTAAAGCTTAACCCAATGTTTGCCCTGTCAAAAATCGACGGATTGCGGCCCGGTATTCCCCTGGGTTTGGCGGGTGCCGGGGTGGTATTGGCTTGGGTGTCGGCGTTTACGCCGGTTTGGGTGTTTCGTTGGGCGGCGCTGTGTTGGATTGTGGCGGCGCTCTGGACGATGGCCCAATCGGTTTATTTGGTGAGACGCGGCAAGTCAGCCCGGACCGACCGGTTGTTCATCGGCGTGGCGGCGGCTTGGCTCTTATTGCTCGGCGCGGCGGTCCTGGCCTTTTGGCTGAGCCCGCTGGCGGTTTTGCTGGCGTTTTGGGGAATGACGGCGCTGGTGTTGAGTTATCAGACCCGGATTTTGCCTTTCCTGGTGGCGTTGACCGTGGCCAGGCGTTTGCCGGCTCCTCCCGGGAAGGCCTTTTTCCTGGCGCAAGCGATGCATTCCATCAGTCAACCAGCAATTGTGGGAGCCCTGGCGCTGGTGGGGGCCTGGGCGAATGTGGCAGGCATCGTCGGGCATCGGCCCGATTTCGAGGTGGTGGCGGGCCTGGGGGTCATTCTTCTGGTGGTTTCGCAGGCGGCCACCGTGGGCCTAGCGATGCGACGGGGCGGACAGCGCCCTGCTGCCGGCGGTTAAAGGGGATCAGGCCAGCCCATGCCCATGCGTGCAAAGCCCGCCGGGCAGAGCGCGGGGAGTGCGCGCGGAACCGCCTGCGGATCCCAAAGCAGCGCAGAGGCAGCACCGGTTAATCAAGATGATGGTTTAGTGGGCTTGCGCACCGGACCGCACCGCAAGCACTCTTGCCGACGTTGCCGGGTATCTCGGGTGATAGGTCCACAGAACGGTTAAGAACTCGCCCTCCGATGGACGCGCTTGCGTTGTCGCGGCGGCCCGCGTTGCTGGCATTGCTCAATTCGTGGGTGGCGCTTGCGCCCACTGAGTGGCGGCGTCGGCGCACATGCCCGCGCCGGCCGAGACCTTTGACTCCGGGAGACCGGGAGATGCGGTGTCGCGGCGGCGCCGGCAGATCGCGACCGGTTTCCGCCCACCCGTTCCACAGCGGTTAAGGCCAATCGGCAATTGGTGATGGCCAGAAGCTCACTTCGCCTGGGTGTGGGTGCTGGCGAAATGGCGGACCAGGGCGCAATACCCCGGTGCCTCCTCGCGCCGGATTGTCCGCTGAGCCGCATGGTTCAATGTCGGCCACCATTCTTCTGCCGCGGGCCCGTGAACTGACCGGCTACCCGCCGGGCCTCAACGCGGGTTTCATGAAACAGGCTATTAATGATTTGATCGCGGACGGGACCATTCGCCGTGAGCGCCAGGCATACTTTGCGTTCCGGAAATCCATGTTGCCAGCGGGTTTGTCGATCGATTCCAGCCGGCGCCAGGACTCTAGGGGGGGATGACCAGCTGGCGCAAAGTCCTATATCCTGCCAAAAGCGATCGCTGCGGAGCAGCAGGAGGCTACCCATCCGCCGATGCTGCGGCTTTCAGCCAGACTTTCGCTGGCGACCTGAAGGACGGGATCGGCTGCCGATGACGGAGCTCGCTCGCGTCACGGCAGTCGCGCCGTGAGCTGGGCCCCGTCTTCGGCGTGCATGAGCTTTCGAGCCAGCTCGGGGAATTGGCGGTCCGCGTTGTTCCGGCGACGCCCACCCCGTCTGTTGTGGGCAGATTAGCCGCGGTTGGGCAGGACAATTCATCGCCTCGAGGCGATACCGCCATATTTCGCGTTGCGCATCATGTCCCGACTGTGCCCTTGACCGGGGGGATAAATCATATTGCGGGAGAGCGTCGTGGCAGTTGGCCGCGGATTGTGGCCGAAGCCGGCCCCGGGCCGCCGCGGCATGACCGACACCATGATGGGCGGGGCGGGGCCCGGCAGACGCCCCGATTGTTCAAAAATATTGGACAGGCTGGGCGATTCCCTGCGAAACACCCGGCCGACAATTCGGTATCATAGTCGCGAGAGAATGATGAAGGGAGAACCCCGATGGAGCAGCCGGATCTTACGATGGTTCGCCATCTGAAATCCAAAGGACGGTTTTCTGAAGCGCGGGCCCTGCTCGAAGAATGGTTGGCGGAGGATCCCGAGAATCCTCGTTTGTGGCTGGAAATGGCATTTATTCTGGACGCCATGGGACAGGAGCCCGAGGCCATTGGGTGTTACCAACGCGCACTTGATGGAGGATTGGATCGAGCGTTTGTGCTGGAAGCGTACATCGGGTTAGGAATGAATTGGCGATTGACCGGTCATCTCTATGAGGCGCGCAAGCTGTTGGAGAAAGCCGTGGCCGAATATCCTGATTTTCCCAGTGCGCGGGTGTTTTACGCTTTGTTGCTCTATGCCGACGGGAACCCGGGTGACGCGATCCGCGCCCTGCTCGATGTGGTGCTGGATGTCGCCCATGCGCCAGACATTCGGCAATACCGGGCGGTCTTGAAATATTACCGCGATCACCTGCACGAATCTCGATCGATGGGGACGCCCGATCTTCCGGACTAGCCAACGCGGCAGATTGTGAGGCCATCCGCCATGGGCAACAGGACTGACGTCAAGCGGGGATCGTGGGCGGCGGATTCGTTAAAAGTCCTCAGCGCCCGCGTAGCGTCGTCATTGACGGCTGGGTCCAGCACTCGCCCTCCCCATAGGGTGTTGTCCGCGACGATCAGGGTTCCCGGTTTGCTCAGCCGAATGGACCACAACAGGTATTGCGGGTACGATGTCTTGTCGGCGTCGATGAAGACAAAGTCAAACGTGCGCCCTTCCCTGGCCAATTCGGCAAGACTGTCCAAAGCCGGTCCCACGCGATATTCGGCCCGTTCCGCCAGGCCTGCTCGGGTCAGCGTGGCGCGCGCCGCTGCAACGTGCTCGGGGTGCAACTCCAGCGACGTTAAACGCCCATCGGGCGGCAACGCCCGCGCCAGCCAAAGCCCGGAATATCCGGCTAGCGCGCCGATTTCCAGAATCTCTTGACTGTGGCTCGCAACGGCCAAAAGGTGCAGCACCTTGCCGGCTAAAGGGGCCACCGAGATGGCTGGCAGGTTGCGCTGGCGGATTTCCTCCGCGACCGAACGCAGGCTGTCATCTTCTTGGACGAACAACCGCGCGGCGTACTCTTCCCGTTTATCCATACCATCCTGCCTTTCGCGTCGCCGGTCAGTCAAGGGCGCAACAGGCGCAACATCTCCTGCCGGCGGTCTTCTTCGTGGTAGATGCCGCGGGTGGCGATGGTGAGGGTCTGGCTCCCTGGTTTTTGGATCCCGCGCATGGTCATGCAGAGATGTTCAGCTTCGAGGATGACCATGACCCCTTGCGGTTGCAAAGTGTCCATAAGGGTGTCAGCGATTTCGTTGGTCATGCGTTCTTGGATTTGCGGACGGCGGGCCACCCTGTCGACCAATCGCGCGAGTTTGGACAATCCCGTGACTTCCCCGCCATCAGGCATGTAGGCGACATGGGCCTTGCCGAAAAACGGGAGTAAATGGTGTTCGCAGGCCGAATAGAAAGGGATATCCTTGACCAGCACGAAGTCGTTGTGATTGACATGAAAGCGTGCCGAAAGCACCTCCGCCGCGGGCCGGTGCAGACCAGCAAAAATTTCGGCATACATATTGGCCACGCGTTTGGGAGTGTCGCGCAATCCTTCCCGATCGGGGTCTTCCCCGATCGCCTCCAGAATCATCCGGACGGCGCGTTCCGCTTTTGCCAGATCGATTTCGACGGAGAGCGGACTAGGGTCCGCCCAGTCTTCGGGGGCGGTCCAGGCTAGGGGGTCAGCCACCGACGCCACGGTCTTGGGATTTGGTTGCGATCCGGTACCCTTGGCCATGTTGTGTTACTTCCTTTCCCGGCCGTTTCGCCCGGATTGATGGTCGTTTGGTCCGCAAGGTCGCAATACACCGCCCGTCGATGGTGCCTAGGCGTCCCTCGACGGCGACTCGTCTCCGACAGTACGTGCATTCCACTCTATCACGAAATCCGCATCGGATCACCCGCCGATGCGAAACATCTCGACTTTCGGGAGAGGGGGGCTTTCAGCCTGGCGATCGGCCGAATAGCGGTCGTTGCGAGCCGTCCAAATGGAGCCGATGACGTCGCTTAAGACCGCATCGGATGCGCCGGAGCGCAACAATTCTCGGAGGTCCCGGCCGTCGACCCCGAACAGACAGGTATAGAGCCGTCCATCCGGCGACAGCCGGGAACGGGTGCAACTGTGGCAAAACGGTTGCGTCACCGAGGCAATCAGGCCGATTTCACCGTGTCCGTCCCGATATCGGTAGCGGCGGGCGACTTCACCGGGTTGGGACGGATTCTCCGGAATCACGGGCCAGCGGCGGTTGACTCGGTCCAGGATTTCCGCAGCGGGCACGACGTCATCCAACTTCCAGCCGTTGGTGGTGCCGACGTCCATATATTCGATGAAACGGACAACATGGCCGGTTCCTCGAAAGTATTCCGCCATCGGTTCAATCTCCTGGTCATTAAGACCCTTACGCACCACCATGTTGATTTTTACCGGCGTTAAACCGGCCTGCGCGGCCGCCTCAATTGCTTCCAAGACTCGCGACACCGGGAATGAGACGTCATTCATTTGTTGAAACACCGATTCATTTAAGGCGTCTAGGCTAACCGTAATGCGGTTTAGGCCGGCAGCCCGGAGCTGTTGCGCCCGGTCGCGAGTCAAGAGCGATCCGTTGGTGGTCATTGCCAGGTCGCAAATACCGGGGATAGCGGCCAGTTGTTGAATGAGTGTGTCGAGGTCCCGGCGGATGAGGGGCTCACCGCCGGTCAAACGCAATTTTTTTACCCCGTGGCGCGAAAATAGGGTGGCCAGGCGGGTGATCTCTTCAAACGTCAAGAGTTCACGGCGGGGAAGAAACGGGAAGTCCGTGCCATAAATCTCCTTGGGCATGCAATATACACACCGGAAATTACACCGATCCGTCACAGAAATCCGCAAATCGCGGGCCGGTCGGCCAAATTTGTCAAGCAATGCCTGGGATATGTCCGCCATCGTTTCCCCTCCGTCTCCATTTTACCATGAGCCCGGCCGCTGCCGTCGAGAGGGGGGCGGGCAGAAGGTGGGGCGTCCCCCGCCGACGGCGGAGACAGTCATGGCCAGTCCCGACCCGGCCGCTGCGCCAGCGAGGTGTCTCCAACCCGGAAGGGTGGCGGTTTAATTCCCGCACGACCAACCATGAAACCAGGAAGCAGTCAAAACTGCGATGGGGTTGATAGACAAGGTCGGCGGCCGGGTGGCCTGCTTGCAACCCGGTGTCGCCCTTCTGTTTGACGTTTCTCTTCGCTCACGCCTGTCGCGGCGGGCAGCCGTCGACCTGATGGCTATTCTGCCACCGCGCGGGACCACCGTCCCTGGGGTGGCCTCTCCCGAGCACCCCGGGCGACATGCCCTCGGCAACGCCCGTCGTGAACGTGGACTTACGGCTGCCGAACAAACCACCCGGCAAGATTGGGCGGGAGCCTGGCGGTATTCCTTCGGCGCGCAGGAAGGACGCGACGGACACTGCGCGCGGACCGGTCACGAGACCCTCCCGCCCGCGGAGGCGCTCGAGTCACGACCTGGCTTTACATCGGCAGGTCTTTTAGAGAAGGTTTGGGGAAATGTGACGGCATAGCCATCGCGTGGGCGCCGCTAATGGATAACGATGAGCGACGCCGTGCCTAACCCGATCGATATGATGGCCAGCCGGAAAAAGGAATGGTGGCGGAAATATCGCAGCAGGAAGCGGGCCGACAACCAGGCCGTTATCCCGGCAGCCACGCCGCCGAGCAGCGAAGGCAGCAACATCCCGTGCAGGCCGCCATGCAGTTTCGGCAGTTCGAGCACCGCGGCTGCCAAAATGATGGGGGTGGCCAAGAGGAAACTGAAATGGGCGGCATCGCCAAAATTTAACCCGCGGCTGACGCCGCCCGTCATGGTGGCGCCGGAGCGGGACATCCCCGGGAGGAGCGCGAGGATCTGGAACACGCCGATTATTAAGGCGTCCCCACTGGTCAGCGAGGGCAATGTTCGGGACCGTCGGGTGCGTTTTTGCACACGATCGCCAATTAGCATGAGCATGCCGTTGATGATCAGGAAAATGCTAGCCGCTAGCGGGTTGGCAAAAAGGGATTCCAGCGGATGTTTAAAGACCAGGCCTGCCAGACCAGCGGGAATGGTGCCCCAAACCAGCAACCAAGCCATTCGACCGTCCATGGTGCGCTTGCCCCGCAGCCAGGCGAAGAACCCTCTGATGATGCGTGACCATTCTCGGTTGAACAGCAAGAACAGGGCCAATGCGGTTCCGGCATGCAACGCCACCAGAAAAGGCAGATAGCGGGCACCGGAGGTGGGTGTTGGGATGGGGACGACGTGCGGCAAAATTACCAACAGGCCAAGGCTCGAAAACGGGAACAACTCGGTCACGCCTTGCAGAATTCCTAACAAGGCAGCGGCGGCCAATGGCATTTCTATTCCTCCTGGTCAGCGATGGGTGAGGCGTCTTGCCAAGGAGATAGTAACATTCCAAGAATCGCCCCGATTGCCATCGCGACCAGACCGGGAAATACCGTTGCGCCAGCCGACCCCATTACGGCTCCGAGACCCATCGCCGTTACAATCCCCGGCACGGCGCGCGGGCGCGCCATCACCCTACCTCGCGATCGGCCAGCGCGCACGGCGTGCTCCGGTTGGCGGTCACGGTCGTTGTTCCGGGACTTCGGTGAGAGATCCACCAGGCGATGGCCGGCCACGCGGGGTTGGCGATACCTGCCATGCCCGGCGGGCGGCAGGCCGGGCCATCGCTTTGACCGCTGACAGCGACCGCGGTCGGGTTAAGGGAAAACGTCATCATCCGATTAGGCCCCCTGGCACTCATATTGGTAAGAGACGGTCGGTCATCCCGAGTCCTGGCGATTCGTGTTAGGTCATTGCCTTATCACCACTGGGCCCCAACGCGGGAAGGTTCGGGAACCCTGCCCGCTCAAAAGGGCAGATGTCGGCGGCGAGTGCCTGTGGCCAATGGGGTAGGGGATTTAGCAAGGAAGCCGGGCACGATGAGTCCAAGCCCCGTTCGGCGCACCAGCTCAAGGTGAGGGCGCCGGGTTCGGGTGTTGCTGGGGCCCAATCTCTTTAAACCCATGGAGCGCATCCCCCCTCGCCGGCGACCAGCATCTCGAACGCCGGGTATTCGTCCGGATCCGGTTGGTGACGGGTCAACATCCGGAAAAACGGTATCCGCGGTGCGGAACCGTGATGACGTGGCTGGTGCCAAGAGTTTTTCGCAAGATATGAATATAGGCTTTAAATGTGCCTTGGGTCCAGGGCGTCCGGCCATGCTCGGTGATGCCCATCGCGTTGATGGCGTCAAGACGAATCGGTGCCGGGTTTTCCGCCAAGATTTGCAGCAGAGTGACCGCCTTGGGAGGCAATGCCAGCGGCTGTCCATGATGTCTCAGAATATTCGACTGGGTATCGACGGTGACACAGGGAGATGTGTGGGGAACCGGGGGAGCTTCGGGTCCGGCACCCGGTTGCAAGTGCCGAAGACTTGTCTTTAAATGGCGGAACAACATGACGACATGGATGTGATGCCACTCCGCCACTTCAACCAATGCTGCCAGCCATCGGATATCGTCAAACCAGGTTGGGTCGATAGCCAGCATGTCGATGGCTTGGGCGGTGATCGTGACCAAGGCGTTGTTAATGGATGGGAGCGGGATCAACGCGGCGCGATCCCATTGCGGTTCGTTAAACCAGGCTCTGATGTCTTGGTGTGTGAGATATCCAATCCGCATGATGAATTCCCTCCACGGTTGTCACCCGTCGGCTTTCACGGAGTGAACACCGAAATCTGTGCCGGATCGGGGCGAAGCGCCAAGGCCGTCGGGTTGCCAGCATCGGACACGGTCAGGCAAGACGAAGCTAGCTTCATCATCGTCAGCAATCGCCCTAATTCTACCCCGCGAACATTACCGGCAAATTAATGGCGTGTGAAGAATGTGTTAAGCATTGGATAAACCGGGTCGCAGCCGACACGGAAGTGGATGAAGTGCGGGTCTCGCGCTTGGCACAGACGTGTCGTGATGGGGAAAACCTCGGGGCGGGAATCCGTTGAAGTTTCGCCTTGGCGGATTTGGCGAATAACCCGTTTAAGCCCACTGACGGATAAATGGAGGGTGTAAGGTTGGTCTAGATTACCCAGCAGTCGGCCCAGTTTTGTACTTGGTCCATAACTGGCTCGAGAGCCCGTCCCTTTTCCGTGAGCAGATATTCGATTCGAACCGGTATGTCCGGATAGACTCGGCGTTGAACGATATCGGCCAGTTCAAGTTCTCTGAGCCGTTCCGTCAGCATGCGGTCGCTGATCTGGGGGATCATGTCCTGAATTTCAGAGAATCGATGACGTCCCGACAACATGGCCCGAATAATGAGTCCAGTCCACCGTTTGCCTAACAATTGGAACGCGGCTTCAAATTTTGGGCATAATTTGAAATCATTCATGGCCCACCTCCGGGATCCTTGCGATTACAGTAACACACCTCCTATTGTCAGACAACGGCGCGTATGCGGTTCCCCGGCCGCGGCGGGGGATGGGACGTAGTCTCCGACCCGATTATCGCATTGGCGAGGTGGCCGGGTTGTGATGGCCATAAGCTTGACAAAAGTAAGTCACACTAATATAGTATGTCGTGGCCCGTGGTATTTTAAGGAAGACGCTTACATATCATGATGGGTCGAAGTCTGAGTGATCCCCAGTTTTTACCATGCTCGGAGTATTAGGTGTTGTTTTGCGCCGTATTTGGCTCGTTGAGGTCGGCCACGGACGTGGCCGGTGGGTCCGATCATGCGCAATCGGAGACGAGACCCCACGTGGGACATCGGTCCGGGATGTCGTGGGTTGGCTTGTACCAGGAGACATCCGTTTGACGGCATGCTCGCGCGCCGTCTCGGGGCGACGGCGTTAGCGGCGATGGGGGAAGGGCGCTCGGCGCAACGGTGCCGGGCTAGGTTGGAGCCGGGGCGGCGCCGACGGAGGGGACACTCTGCATGAACTGGGCGTGCCGTCGCTGCAGCGCCCGCCAGGAGAGCCCGCCCTGGGTTAAGGCCCAATGACCCCAGCGCCACAGCGCATGGGTGCGCGTCTTCACCGAATTGGCGCGCCAGTGGGCGTCCAGGCCTCGGGCTTCGGCGTCCCATCCGGCGACGTTGAGCCAGTAATAACTCCAGGCAAAGACGAGCCACAGGCGATCCCAGCGGCTGGCCGTGCCGAGCTTCACGCAATCGAGATGAAATCCCGCTCCGGGGTCATTCTTCTGATCTTGGTAAGCCTCTTCGCAGGTAAACCGTTGACCATACGCGGCCACAACTTCGCTCCAGGGGCGGGCCTGAAGGCCCGCAGACACCAAGAGAAACCAGGGATCCGCGGGGCCGTGTCGGCATACACCACTAACCGGCCGTGATAGGAGCCGCCCTGAGCCCGTTTGCCATAGTCCACCCTACCATCGAGTTGAAGAGGGCGCCGTTTGCCCAAGAGGCACAAGGGGAGCCATTCGTGTGCCCACCGCACCCACACACTCCCTTTGCTCCGGATGATCCAATCCCACCCAAGCGCATCCCGGAACCGGAAAAAGCGCACCGTGGCAAACCCGCGGTCCGCCAGCCGTATCGGGTGACATGTTGCGGGCAGCAATCGCGCGACCCGCTCACATAGCGCCTCCTCCACGTCCCGCATCTGGTTCTGGAGATCGGCTTTGGCCACGGTCGTCCACGCCACGGGAATCGCCCGTCCGTGGGCGCGCACATGGATACTTAGCGTCTGGAAGCGCCCATCCTTGGTTTTCGGATCGGTCCAATCCAGGGTCAGGTGCACAAGGCGGGCGGCGCCGATGACCGTCTGGATCAGGTCGCCGCAGGCGACCTCCAAATCGATCCCGACATTGCCCAGAAATCGATCCACCCGTTTAATGGCGTGTTTCGCGGTGGT
>JAJZZA010000015.1 GCA_021797825.1 Bacillota bacterium
GGTGCCGTCTGGCACCCCCTTTTTGGGTTCACAGATTGTGACCTACGGGATCATTAGGACATGCGGACCGGCAGTTTGGGGACAGACGACACCGTCAACTTTTGGACTAATTTACCCGGTTTCTACAAATATAAAAAGCCGAACACCCAAAATGCCTAGCGCGGCGATTTTCGCGGACGGCCGCAGCGGGGTTAGAACAAAACGGGTATCCGGATTGTTTGATTGATCTGCGGCTCATCCCTGTCCGGCAATGGGGAAACGTTTTGTGTTGGTCGAGTCATTGCCGGACTAGGATGATCGCCGCATATGGTAGCAATCGATAATCGTCGGCCGGTTCAACTGGCGATCGACACCATGGCTAGCGAGACATGTTTGCAGTCGGTAAACGAGCCCATGGAACACGGAGTGACACCACGACCAGTCCAAGCACCACCGTGGCGGCTCCCCCCCATTGCAATCGTCGCCCCGGCACCGACAGCGCTGACAACAAGCCCTCCAATGAGTTGTCCCACCGGAAGTCCCGAGCTTGTCACCGACTGCATCGTGCCACAGACCACCGCGCATATGATCGGGAATCACAGGCTAGTGCAATTGTGACAAACTGTAAGGCCAACTGAACAAGGCTCGACCCGCCCCAATAAATGACAAAGACGCGATTGGCGATAAGCCCCCTATACGAATTCACGCTGTCTGCTCCTCGGTCTGGACTGCTTAATAAGCTCGAAACTCAATCTGATTCCACGACGCATCGGAATCCAACGTCTAGCGAGCGATGCAACAGAAAGCGCCGCCCGGTGAATCGAGGATGCAGGAGTTCACCCACACTCGTCCATGCCCCACCTTTAATGGCGATCCACGCCGTCCAGTCACCTACAATAATATTGGAATCTAAATGACGATACATTGGTGCGACATCTTCGCCATCAAGAAACCGACTCGGTGTCATCTCCCACACGTTGTCTATGAGGCCTCGGACGCCTTCTTTGGCGACCGGGTTTACCGGACGCATGGTATAGGGTATCCGCGTGGCAGATAACGTCGCCCGGCTTGACTTCAACGGGAACCCACGCAGCATCGGCTCGTCGAGCGGGCATCACGTGGCTACCCGGCACCAAAATAAGACATTCGTTTTCCACAGTGGGCTTATCTAGATAGGCACCCCCAGTAGTCACCGTGGCCAAAACCGTCGGAAAGTCAATGGGCCATTTGATTCGGGCGTAACGGCTTCCGGGGGTCGCCACGTTGGTCTGCAAAAAACTCCCGTGCATAGTATCGTCCAGTAACCAGGTCGAGTCGCCCAAGAGTCCTCTGCGAATGGCACCAAGCCGCTTCTCCTCAACGGTTGGGCGAGTCCTTCCACAGTACTTCGTGAAATAGGTTAGCCGATGCCCAAGTGGCTTGCCGTTCACGGCAAGAGACGGACTTTCGCCAAACGGCAGGGACGGCGCGGTTCGCGTACAATTGGGCGTTAGCCGAATGGCAACCACAATACGCGGCCGGGGAAGCGGACCCCGCCAGGCCAAACCCCTCCGGTGCCGCCTTGCGCAAGCAACTCAATCCGAACAAGCCGACCCGTGTCGGTGGAGGTTGGAGGTCCCCAAGAACGCGCCCGCAATGGCCGTCATCCCCTTGGGCAAATCGTTTGCGAATTGGTTCGCGGGTCAGGCGGAGTATCCGACGTTTAAGAAAACGGGCCGCCACGCCCAGTTGTCGTTTACGAAGGATCGATTTACCAAAGGCCGCAAGGCGCAGATTGCGCAGGTGGGCTGGGTTCGGATGCACGAGGCACTACTTTGCGTGGGAAAAGTGCTGGGCGGCACGATCTCCCGGACCGCCGACTAGTCGGGGTGGATTTAGGCGTGTCGGCGCGCGCCGCCCGGTCGACCGGCGAGACAATCGGGGGACCGAAAACCGATGCCGCCGCACAGAACAAGCTTCGCCGGTTATCGCAACCGTTCGGCCGCCAGATGGCAGCCGCCGAAGTCCGCACCGGGATTAAGCCCGTCCAGCCGATTCCCCCGATGCGGGTGCCGTGGGCCACGAACATGCCAAAACCGCAACCACGGATGGCCAAGCTCCACGTCCGGATTGTCAATATGCGGGGGGATGCCTGGCACCAACTTACGGCCGTTCGCGTCGAACGCTTCGATGGCATCGCCATCACGGAGTTGAACGTAGCCGGGATGCTCAAAAATCATCATCTAGCCTGCGTCATCGCGGAGATAGGCTCGGGCGAATTCCGCCGTCAATTGGAATACAAGGCGGCTCCGCACGGCACGCCGGTCGTCATCGGGAACGGTTGGTATCCCCGCAGCAAAACCGGTTCCGCTTGTGGCTATAAAATGCCCAACCTGCCGCTCGCGGTGCGGGCGTGGACGTGTCCACCGTGTCAGACTCATCCTGATCGCGACATCAACGCGGCCATCCATTGCCGACAGGTCGGTTGGAGGCTTCCGACCCGTTCCGGCGTAAGCCGGACTGCTCGGTGACAGCCTGGGGAGCGCCCTCCGGTGGCCGACCGGTTCTTGAGACCGTAAGAAGCCGCGACGCGATGAACCAGGAAGATGGCGACAAGGGTCATTCATGATCAGCGTTAGATAAGTCCATCAGAACGGCTAGACCACGGTTGCATCGGCGACTGACCGGAATCTCGGCCGTAGCGGACCGAGAAATGGAGGGGTGCGGCCTGTCTGGCCCACGGTGTGTCGCCACCCGCCATGGGTCCGGCTGTCGGCGCTTTTTGCCAGTGCACGGCAGCGCCGTTGCTGCGGGAGGGGCGGGGGCCGGCGGAGAGGGGTTTGCCGGAAAAAACGCGGCAGATTTGCGCGACAGGAGGGAATTGTCGTGCGCATCGCGAAGTACCACTTAGACAGAGTGTTGGTGAAACTTTGGGGAGCGAGGCGATAGCATGGTAGTCCCGATGAACGTGAACCGGTTCCTTAACCGGACGGCCAAGGTCTACAAGGATAAAGTGGCGGTAATCGACGGCGACGCGCGCTATACGTACGGCCAATTGTTTGAGCGGGTGCAGCGTCTGTCCAATGCCCTCCGCCAGCTTGGGGTGGCTCCCGGAGACCGGGTGGCCTGGCTGGGGTACAACAACCACCCTTTGTTGGAAGCCTATTTCGGAGCCGTGCAATATGGCGCCATTTTAGTGCCCTTGAATATTCGGTTGTCGGCTGAGGACCTGGCGGTGATTCTGCAAAATGCGGAGCCGGCGGTATTGGTCTTCGACTCGGACTTTGAACCCTTGGCGCGGGCTTTGGGGCAAAACCACGTGTGGCAGCCGGTGGAAATACAAATCGAGGCGAAGCACGCCGGCTACTTGGGCTATGAGGATTGGTTGGCAGCCGCCTCCGCGGACTACGCCGGAGACGACAGCCTGGACGAAAACAGCACGGCCGAGTTGTTTTACACCTCGGGCACCACCGGACGCCCCAAAGGCGTCGAACTGACTCATCGCAACTTATACATGAATGCCATGCAAGCGGGAATGAGTCTCGGAATGGTTGGAATGTCAGACGCGTCCGTGTTGTTGCACACGATCCCCTTGTTTCACGTCAACGGATGGGGTACCCCGCACTATGTGACCGCCCTGGGCGCCACGCACGTCATGCTCCGCCGGTTTGATCCGCAAGCCGTGTTGGAACTTGTCCAGCGCCACCGGGTGACGCATGCCAATCTGGTGCCGACCATGGTCAACATGCTGAACAACTATCCCCAGGTCAAACGTTTCGATCTGTCGAGTCTGAGACAGATCATCGTCGGGGGGGCTGCCAGCCCATCGAGCTTCGTCGGGCAAACCATGTCCATTTTGGGAGGGGATTACAACGGCGGCTACGGCCTCTCCGAAACGAGTCCGATTGTCTCGCTGGGGGTCATCAAGTCGACATTGGCGGACGCGGCGGACGAAGTCAAGAACCGCGCGCGGGGGTCGGCGGGGATTCCCTTGGCTGGGGTGGAGGTGGCGCTGATGGGAGCCGACGGCCAGCAGTTGCCGTGGGACGGGCAATCCCTGGGCGAGTTGGTGGTGCGTGGCGACATGGTGATGAAGCAGTACTGGCGCGCCCCGGAGGAAACCGCGGAGGTTCTGTATGACGGCTGGTTTCATACCGGTGATTTGGCCGTGATCGATGCGGAGGGGTACATTCGCATTGCGGACCGCAAGAAAGATATTATCATTTCCGGCGGCGAAAACATTAGCAGCACGGAACTGGAAGACGTGCTCTATCAACATCCGGCGGTTCTCGAGTGTTGCGTCATCGGGCGTCCCGACCCGGTCTGGGGGGAGATTCCTCACGGCTTGGTGGTGGTAAAACCCGGGGAGCAGGTGACGGCAGAGGAATTGGTGGAGTTTGCCGGGCAACGGCTGGCACGATTTAAAGCGATCAAATCGGTTCAATTCGTGCCGCCGCTTCCGAAAACCGGCACCGGCAAAGTGCAAAAAATGGTCGTCCGTCGCATGTATGGGGCAGGCTGGGCGCAATAATCGGAGGGAGAGCAATGCGCACCATCCAATCGTTGTGGGATTTGACCGGGCGTACCGCTTTGGTCACCGGTGGAGGCCGGGGTTTGGGCGAAGCCATGGCCTGGGCCTTGGCCGAGGCCGGGGCGCAGGTCGCGGTGGTTTCGCGCAACGACAGCGCGTGCCAACTGGTGGCAGATGCCATCCGTCGCGGGACCGGGCGCCCCACCTTCGCGTGCCCCCTGGACCTCAGTCGGGCAGACGGTATCCCCGGTGCGGTAAAGCAGGTGCAAGACGCGTTGGGACCGATTGATATCGTGGTCAACAATGCGGGCATCTCATGGGGCGCTTCGTTTGAGAGCATGCCGCGAGAACAATGGGATCGGGTGATGACGGTCAATGTCACCGGCGCCTTTCTGGTCACGCAAGCCGTAATTGGCGGAATGCGCGACCGCGGCTGGGGCCGGGTGATTAATGTGGCTTCCATCGCCGGAATGCGCGGGATTGATCCCCTCAGCATGGAGGCGACCGGGTATCATGCCAGCAAAGGCGCCTTGATTGCCATGACCCGCGACTTGGCCGTGAAATATGGTCCGTACCAGATTACGGTTAATGCGGTGGCGCCGGGGTTTATCCCGACCAAAATGACGCGGGGCCTCCTCGCGAAGTCTGTGGACAGAATCCTGGCACGGGTTCCACTCGGACGCCTGGGCGACCCGAGTGACCTGAAGGGAGTCACTGTGCTGCTCGCCTCTGACGCGGGCGCCTACATTAATGGCCAAGTGATTGCGGTCGATGGGGGAACTACGGCCCAATGAGTCCATGGGTGGATACCCTTGACGAGGGGAAAACGGATACTGTGGTCAAGTTTCAGGATGTCTCGGTGCGGCGGGACCGCATGTGGCTTGTTCAGAACATTTGCTGGACTGTCCGGAAAGGGGAAAATTGGGCCATTGTGGGACCCAACGGGGCCGGCAAATCCACACTGCTAAACGTGTTGCAGGGTTACGAATGGCCGACCCGGGGCGGGGTGCAGGTGCTGGGCAAGGTGATGGGACGAGCCGATTGGCGTGAAGTGCGAGCCCGCCTGGGGTGGGTGGGTCAGGGCCTGGGAGACTGGATGAGCCGCTACCATGCGGGCGATCCCGCAGGGTTGGTGGTTGCAACCGGAGCCATGGGCCAAATCGGGTCTCGGACGCGCGCCATCCCCGTCGCCATAGAGACCAAGGCTCAGGCCACGCTGGCAGGACTCGGCTTAGACTATCTGCACAACCGGCCGTTTGGCCGTCTGTCGCAGGGCGAACGGCAACGGGTGCTGGTGGCTCGGGCCTGGATGGCGGATCCCGGCGTGATTGTGTTTGACGAAGTAACGGCGGGACTCGACTTGGCCGGACGGCAGCAGGTATTCGAAAGTTTGGCCGCGTTGACCAAAAACCGCCGCAATGCGCCGAGCTTGCTGTATATCACGCATCACGTGGAGGAAATCGGTCCCTGGTTTTCCCATGTGCTGGTGCTGCGGGAGGGGGGCGTAGTTGCCCAAGGAACCCGCGAACAGACCCTAAGCGACGCGGTTCTAAGCGCCGCTTTTGGCGTACACGTGCAACTCACCTGGCAGGACGGCCGCCCTTGGGCTAGGGTTTCATCGGCTGGCGGCCAGTCCATGCCGTAAGATGCCGGGGGGGGTTTAGCGGTTGTGCAAGAATTCCTTGCGGCCCCCGTCAATAGCGCGCCATGACACATGGGTGGTGTGGAAGCACTGGGGGCACACTTTGGCTTGACCGGTGGCAATAATGTCGCGCGAAGTCAGGGCTTCGTCGCAATGTTGGCAATACCCTACGACATCCGAAGCTAGTGCGTGGCGCATGGGACACACCCCTTATCAGGAATTTAGGATCTTTAGTGCTATTATAGCGCAAGCATTTGAGAATGTGAACACTATCACAAGTATTTTAGAAAAAATCTTGTGTCAATTCCGCCGATGCTGCGGGGGACGCAGCATGCCAGAATCGCCTGTATTTTCGCGCAGTCCCCTTGCCGGAAGAGCGACTTTTGGGTACCGTGGGGACGAACCAGTGCGGGGGATGGGTCGGGACTGGCGATGGGGCGCAAGTGGAAAGCACGGGTGCCGGGCGGGGGCGATGGAGGAGAAAGGCGGCGGCCCGGCCGCCAGGGAGGGCATTGTAAAGGCCTGTCGATGCCCGATCAACCGGCGGCATTGTTACGCGCCGCAATCGGCAGCGCGGTCTGCAGAACCAAAGCGTCGCGTTTGAGCCCAGACTGCCGGCAGAGGGGAATTCTCCCCAGGAAGACGTCGAGAGCGGCATTCGTGATCACCACCAGGGTTTCACTTGCGTGTTTGAGGATATTGAACACGTCCAAGTCCTTCGGCTGATGGTCGCCCATGGCGGCCCGGGTCGTGCGTCTTGCCTGGAAAGGGCGCCAGCGGGGGCTGCACCCGGGGAAGTTGAAATCATCTGGGCGAATCGCGCGACAGCGAACAAAAAAACGTATCGCTAAGATAGGAAGGCAGAGACGGGATGAGCCTATCACTCGAAGAAGACTTTCCTTTGCACCGAGTATTGGCGGAGGATGGCTCGGTGGTTGGAACTCCGCCGAACGTGGCGGAGGACCATCTGGTTGATTGGTTCCGCTGGATGATCACCATGCGGACCTTTGATCAACGCGCCTGGAACCTGCAGCGGCAAGGCAAAATAGGAACATACGCTCCCTTTAGCGGTCAGGAAGCCGCGCAGATAGGGTGTATGTCCGCGTTGCGGGCGGATGATTGGATAGCCAGTTCGTATCGCGAGTGGGCGGGTCTGGCCTACTTTGGGGTGCCCTTGGTGCAGCCGCTGTTGAGTAGCGCTGGGCACCCCGATGGCGGGTGCATGCCCGAATCGCTCAACGTGCTGCCGATTCAGGTGGTGATTGGCGCACAACTGCTACACGGCGTAGGTCTGGCCTGGGCGAGCAAACTGCAGCAGCAAGGGCGCGTGGCGATGACGGTGTTTGGGGATGGGGCAACCTCGCAAGGCGACTTTCATGAGGCCCTTAATCTGGCTTCAGTGATGAAGCTCCCCGCTATTTTCGTCTGTCAAAACAACCGATGGGCGATTAGTCTTCCGGTTGAGCGGCAAATGAATGTCCGCTCCGTAGCCCAGCGGGCTCTGGCCTACGACATTGACGGCTTTCGCGTCGACGGGAACGACGTGTTGGCAACCGCGCAAGTCATGCGGAGTGTGGTGGACCGCGTCCGCCAAGAGCAGGTGCCGGTGTTGGTGGAATTGGTGACATACCGTCTGGGAGCGCATACTACCGCCGATGACCCGACGCGGTACCGCGATGCGGGCGAGCAGGCCGCAGGCGCGGCCGCCGATCCGCTTGTGCGGTATGCCGCCTATTTAACGGCGCAGGGGTTGCTGGATGCCGCTGCCCGGGCGCGCATGCAACAGGAGGCGCAATCGGCCGTGGATCACGCGGTGGCGGAACTCGAGCGCCGAGGTCGGGTGGATGCCTGGACGGTATTCGACCAGGTGTATGCGACGCGCCCCGCACAATTGGAGGAACAACGCCATGAACTGCAACAACGCGTGCTTGCGCATCGAGCGGACGGAGCCGGGGGTGGGGCGCGATGAGCCAGATGACGATGGTGCAAGCCATCAATCACGCCCTTCGCCTGGAACTGGGACGGAACGAACGGGTGCTGGTATTGGGCGAGGATGTGGGCCGCAATGGCGGCGTCTTTCGCGCCACCGATGGATTGATGGCCGCATTTGGGCCGGACCGAGTGGTGGATATGCCGTTGGCGGAGTCGGCCATAGTGGGCGCAGCCGTTGGTTTGGCAATGGGCGGGATGTGTCCGGTCGCAGAGATTCAATTTTTGGGTTTTATCTATGAGGCCATGGATCAAATGGCGTCGCAGGCCGCCCGTGTGAGATTCCGGTCCAATGGGCGTTTTAGCGCACCCCTGGTAGTTCGCGCGCCGTTCGGCGGTGGAGTGAGAACGCCAGAGGTGCACTCAGATAGTCTGGAAGCTCTGTTTGTCCACACCCCGGGTCTCTACGTGGTGATGCCCAGCACTCCCTACGACGCCAAGGGCCTCTTGCTAACCGCGATCCGTACCCCTGACCCCGTGCTGTTTTTAGAACCCATGGCCCTTTACCGGTCGTTTCGACAGGAGGTCCCCGAGGGGGACTACGAAATTCCCCTGGGCGCCGCGCGTGTGGTTCGCGCCGGAACGCAGCTAACCCTGGTTGGTTGGGGACCGGTAGTGCCGGTGATGGAGGAGGCCGCCGAGCGCTCGGCGGTGTCGTGCGATATCATCGACCTGCGCTGGCTGTCGCCTATCGACTGGCCGTGCGTGCTGGCCTCCGTCGAGAAGACCGGTCGCGCGGTTGTCGTCCATGAGGCGGTGCGCACCGGCGGGCTGGGAGCGGAAGTGGCGGCCACTATTCAGGAAAGGGCGTTCTTGTCGCTGGAGGCTCCGGTGATGCGGGTAACGGGATACGATACCCCCTATCCGGTGCCGCTTTTGGAAGACGACTGGTTGCCAAACTTAGAGCGTATCCGGCACGCCATCAAGCGAACCATGGAATTTTAGAGCGGGCTCCCGGTTTGAAGGCGAGCGGCCCGGGGGAGCGCCGGAGGCAGCGTAGAAAGGCAGGGCGCAGCATGTTAGAGGGGGAGCAAAAGGATCCCGCGCAAGCGGACCGCGGAGCCGTCGGGCCCATCCGGTCGTATCAATGGATCCTGCCCGATGTCGGGGAGGGGATTCACGAAGCGGAGATTGTGCGATGGTTGGTTGGTCCGGGAGATTGGGTCGGGCTCGACCAGCCGATTGCCGACATCCAAACGGACAAATCGGTGATGGAAATTCCCTCGCCGGTGGCGGGACAGGTGGCGCGGCTGTTTGCGCAGGAGGGGCAGCTGGTGCGGATTGGCACCGTGCTGGTGGAGTTTGCGGTGGCGGCTCCCAATCCGGCGGGAGACGCGCCCAACGGTTTGCCACCCGGCCAGTCCCCGCACCAGGCCAACCTGGCGCCTAGTTCCGAGCGGCGGGTCCTGGCAACCCCGGCGGTGAGACGGCTGGCTCGAGAATTGGGGGTGAATCTGCAACAGGTGACCCCCGGCGGCGAGGGCGGGCGCGTGCGGGCGGAGGATGTGCGGCGCCACGCCAACGCGCCGCAGCCGACAGATGATCATCCAGTGGAACCCGTGGAACCCGTGGAACTAGTGGAGCCGACGGCGCCGTTGGCGTCCAGCCCGGGCCGGATGGACCGGGTGCCGTTTCGCGGGACCCGGCGCGCCATCGCCGATCATATGGTGAAAGCCAAATTTACGGCGCCGCACGTCACCACGATGGATGAAGTGGACGTGGCCCGTCTGGTCGCGCTGCGGGAAAGCCTGCGGCCCGAAGCGGAACGGCGCGGGGTGCGTTTGACCTATCTGCCCTTTGTGCTCAAAGCAGCCGTGACGGCGTTGCGGGAATACCCGTATCTCAACGCCAGCCTCGATGATGAACGCGCGGAAATCGTCTTAAAACGCGAATACCATATCGGCATTGCGGTCGACGATCCGACCGGACTGGTGGTCCCCGTGCTTCGCGATGTGGACCAAAAGTCCATCCTGCAATTGTCGGTTGAGTTGGCCGCGCTGACCGAAAAGGCCCACGCCCGAACGCTGTCCGTCCCGGAATCGCACGGGTCTACATTTACCGTCACCAATTTCGGATCACTCGGCGGACGATTTGCCACACCGATCATCAATTATCCCGAGGTCGCGATTTTAGGGACTGGGCGGATTGAGCAGCGTCCGATCGTCCTTGCGGACGGCAGTCTGGCGGCACGTCCCGTGATGGGGGTGGTGCTGACATTTGACCATCGGGTGATTGACGGCGGTCTAGCGGCACGGTTCTTGAATCGCGTGATGGGATTGCTCGGCTACCCGGAACGTCTGCTGCTGGAGATGCTCTAACATGGTGGTTGGCGAATTCACGGAAAATGCCGACGTCGTCATCATCGGAGGCGGCGCGGGAGGCATTGCGGCCGCCATCCGGGCGGCGCAACTGGGACGGTCCGTTACCGTGGTTGAAGCAGCTGATATCGGCGAGGTGTCGTTAAACAGCGGATCGACGGCGTCCCAAGCACTAATCTCTCAAGCCGCGCGGCTATGGGAATTGACAGCCGGCGATGGGTCTGGCATCCGGCTGGGATTGGCCACGCTCGATTGGCCCTTTCTGCAGAATTGGAAAAACGAGCGGGTTTGGCGCGCTGGACGGGAGTTGGCCAAACGGCTGGCGGCCTACCGTGTGCGGATCGAAAAGGGTTACGCACGCTTCATCGGGGATGGGCTCCTCCGCGTGGTCGGAGAACACGAAAGCAAACGTCTTCGGTTTGCGGCCTGCGTTATCGCAACCGGTTCGCGTCCGCGGACCCTAAAGGCCTTGGCCAGCGATGGCCGCGTGGTGATTGACGCGACCCAGGCGTTGTCGCTGCCGGAGATTCCGCATCGGCTACTTGTCGTCGGGGCCGGATGCACCGGTTTGGAACTCGGGATGGCGTATTGCAAGTTTGGCAGCCAAGTGACGATGGTGGACACGGCCCGCCAACTCTTGCCCGGAACTGAGCCGGAGATCGTGCGGGTCCTGCAGCGGCGGTTGCGGGAGCTGAAGGTCGCACTTCATCTCGAGAGTGAGGCGGTGCAGCTGGTATCCCGACCCGATGGCGGCACCGTGCTTTTGAGCACGCCGGCCGGTTTGCAATCGATCGACACCGACCGGACCCTGGTAACGGTTGGGCGAATACCCAACACCGATGATTTAGGGCTCGAGCAGACCGGGATTGGGGTCGATTCCGCCGGGTTTTTGCTGGTGAATGATCGCATGCAAACCCAAAATCCTTTAATATATGCTATCGGTGACGTCGTTGGCGTGCCAATGTCGGCGCATAAGGCTGGCTACGAAGGCAAAGTCGCGGCGGAAGCGATTGCCGGGATGCCGAGCGGCCGCGATGCGTTGGCGGTGGCCGCAGTGATTTTCACCGACCCGGAAATCGCGGTGGTCGGCATGACCGCGACCCAGGCCGCGCGTGATGGCTATGGGGTCACGACCGCCTCATTGCCGTATGCGGGCAAGGGGCGCGCGATTGTGGTCGCGGAACGAGAAACGGACCGGGTGCTGGGCGTGCACATTGCGGGACCGGAGGCTTCCACCGTGATTAGCGAAGCCGCCTTGGCGATAGAAATGGGCGCAACCCTGACGGATTTGGCTTTGACGGTGCACCCGCACCCAACCAGGGCCGAGATTCTGACTGAGCTTGCGGAGGTTGCGTTGCGACAAATCGACGGCCGTCAAAACTTATCCGGCCAGGATTGGGAGGATTCATGATTCGTGCAGTGATTTTCGATTTCGATGGGACCGTTGCGGACACGCTCCCGTTATTGTACGGGGCGTTCCGGCAGGTGTTTTGGGAGTTCGGCGAAGAAACTCTGACAGATCAAGAAATCGCCGCCCGGTTTGGTCCGCCCGAAGAAAAGATGCTGGCTCAGTATTTGCCTGCGGATCGCTTTCCAGCGGCGGTTGCCCGGTTTTTTGAGTTGTACGAAGAGGGACACGAAAGGCTGGCCATGGTGCGTCCCTCGGTCGTGCACTTGTTGACCGAGTTATCGAGCCGAGGGCTGCTGAGCGCTCTGGTCAGTAACAAGGGCCGCCGCAGCATGATCATCAGCTTGGCCCGCACCGGCCTCGGACGGTGGTTTCCGGTGGTGGTGACGGGTGACGAGGTGTCGCGCACCAAGCCGGATCCCGAGGGGATTCACCTCGCGCTCAGCGCCCTGGCGGTGCGCCCGGACCAAGCCATCTATGTGGGTGACAGCGGGACCGACATCCAGGCCGCCCGCCGAGCAGGACTGGCCGCGGCAGTCCATGCCGACTGGATGACGTGGCATGGCGCGATCGACAACAACCCCGCGGACTTGCACGCGAAGAAGCCCGACGACCTACTGGCCTGGCTAGACGGATACACCCATCTCGCCGGGCAGGCCGATGCCTGATGTCCTACATGCATGTGCTCACGGACGTGATGCCCGCCGTTCGCCGGGCGCGCCAGGCCGTGTTGGAGATTTATCGAGAAGAACGGCCGGATGTGCAGTATAAATCTGACCAGTCGCCGGTGACTGCGGCGGATCGGGCGGCGCACCGGATCCTGGTGGACGCCCTGCGAGCTCTGACTCCCGACTGGCCCGTCGTTTCAGAAGAAGGGTTATGCCCCGCGGAACGATTAGAGGCCCATCGCATCTGGTTGGTCGACCCGTTGGACGGGACCCGTGATTTTCTCGGCAAGACCGGGGATTTTTCGATAAATGTGGCCTTGGTGGAGGACGGCCGGGCCGTGGCCGGGTTGGTCGATGTTCCGGTCTCGGGAGCAACCTATTTGGCCGAATTGGGCCGACCGGTGACCAAGCTGGTCTCCGGGCAGGAGCCTCTACTGCTGAGCCGGCCTCGGGTCCGCTGGAGCGACCCGATGGTCCTGGCGGTCAGCCGCAACCATCGCCAAAGTGAGACCGAGTGGGCGGCACAGCGGGGAATCACGGTGTCCAAGTGGATCCCGGCGGGTGCCGCTTTGAAGTTTTGCTATTTGGCCGAAGGCCGAGTTGACCTGTACGTCCGATTGGGGCCGACCATGGAATGGGATACCGCTGCGGGCCAAGTCCTGGTCGAAGCGATGGGGGGAACCCTGCGCGGGGTGGATGGTGCGCCCATGCGGTATAACAAAGTGGATTTGCTCAACCCGGCTTTCTATGCGGTAGGGCCGCTAGCGGGCGAGGCGCCGGATTGGGCGCGAGAGACGGCGAGGTGAAGCAAGGTCGAGCGGGGGGGGGCGAAGACGCGGTGGAGAAAGATGGGTCGACTTCGTTCTGAGCCATCCGTGCGGGCGGCAACCGCAGATCTCGTCCAGATTGCTCGCCAGCCCCATCGGCACGTAATCGTCCCGTGTCGGCAATAGCCCTTCGGCGCGGGCTAAGGGGAGTTGCCCCGTCGCGGCGAAGGTCTCGGGGTGACCGTGGGTCCACCGGACCGGATTGCTTGCGGTAGCCGCCGGGCATAAACGCGGGTGCCGGCGAATAGCCCGCTCATGCGGCCGGGCTTATACCAAAAGGTGGTCCCCTGGCTGACTGGCGCTCGGCGGCGGCTGCCGTGACGATGGGTCCGGCATCGCCATCGCTCGGCGGGGTTTTGCCTTGGCCGCAAAGCCCAAGGCGTTCCATTAACGGGCGCAGTCGGGGGTTCTGCAGCGGAACGAAAATGGCAATCGGAGAAAACGGTTTTGCCGAGGAGAACACCAGCCCACGCATGATAACCATGGATGAACTTGGTGATGAAGCCGCCAAAAACTTATGGGTAAAGATTAGGTGGTATGGGGTGGGTCTTCACGTATCAGGGCGCGCAAGTCCTCCACGCGGTGCGGCGTTGATTGGTCAAGGTGCAGCGGGATCAAAATCCCGGCTGATGCCCACTTGCGCAGGCCTTCGATGCTCATGCCGATCGTCTTGGTGGGCGCTTTGCCGATGCTGACCAATTGATCATCCATCCTTTAATTACGTCGTCATGATGAGGCTTTACTAGTAATTGCTAAAGCAGATCCAACCTCTTGAGACACCGTGCAGGGCAGTCATCGTGTTTATGCTCTCTGAGTTTGGCACGAACCGAATTTTCGGGTCCACCTTACTGTCGTACGGCAGGCGACAACCGCTGCAGAATCGTCTGCACGACGACCGCACTCTCCTCTTGAACCCACTCGGTGATCGTACGCTTTGCCTTGCCTTCGCGTTGACTGTCCGCTATTATCATCTCTACAACTCCTCCTCACCGGTCGGCCAGACCTGATGTGATGAGGAGTTACTTCGTCATGCATCGACCAAAATCCATTGAGTACCACGTGGTACCATTTACGCCATTAACTTACTCACAAAAATAAGGTACACCCGGATGATCCGCACACTATGCCAACACCATGCTCGGCGAACGACCCTGGGTCGCTCGTGCTACTCGCTGGCGAAATCCGAACACCGTGCGATCGGCCAAAAAAACTCCGCATATCAGCTGGGGGCGGTGCCGTTTTCCCGATCGAGCCCCGGAAGCAGCTGACACAACACTTCAGAAGTTAGCACAAACCTACCATGAGCCGCTTGACAATATCGTGGGAACTCACATATCATACAGGTATATTACATCATGGTCATCCGCATCCCGACCGTCGGCATGGACGCAAGACAAAGGAGGAGAAACCATGGCTTATCGCATCGTGATGATACTTCTCGGAATTACCAGCGCTATTCAGGGGGGGTGGCTGGAGGCCCATCGGTTCCTTGGTTTTGGCAGTCTGCTGGCGGTGACGGGCATCGTGTTGGTGGTGGCGGGCACGCAGCTGCTGTCGGCTCCCGAACAGAATTGGCGGCAGGGTCCGCCAGGCGGTGAGTTTTCCAGAACGCGTGGAACCGGTTCTCCGTGCGGGGAGGTTTAGATGCCGTTTACCGTGATCCCGTCGGTGCCGGTTGCCGGGGGGCGGTTGGCGATTGCCGGTGCCATGGGAGTGCCATCCGGCGGTTCGTCCCGCAATCCCTTGGCGGCCGCAAGATATTGGCTTGCCCAAGGAGCGCGGCGCCTCCATTTTGAAGCGGTCGGGGAGATTAATCTCGAGCCGGCGATTCCCGCGCTGGTCTTAGCCTGCAGACGGAGCGGGGCGGTCATTCAAGTGGGCGGCGGGGTGCGCAACGCCCTAGTGGCGCGCACCCTGTGCGGAATTGGCGCCGACCATCTGGTGGTGCGGGCTGCCGCCAGCGATCCGGAACGGTTCGCGGATCTTATCGGGGCAATTGGCCCGGAACATATTATCCCATCCTGGGCGGTACCTCTTACGGTCGAAAAAGTCCGTCATTTTTGGGAGATGGTAGCACAATCGCACAGTTTGGGCGTGAATCGGTGTACCTTGTCGTCCAGTCGGGCCGCGCCGATTGCGGCCATGGTCCCGGTGGTGAATGCGATGGTTCGGCAGGGTTGGGAAGTGTGGGTGGCGGGGCGTATTCGTACGCGTGCGGAATTGAAAGGGTTTGAAGAAGCGGGGGCGGCGGGAGCAATTCTGGGCACCGCCTTATATCGTGGGGAACTGGACTGGCGCATGCTGAGTGCGGAACCGACCCAGGTGGTGCCGTAAGCGGGAGGCGACAGGCAGAGATGGGGAGTCCGAATGCGGCTTGCCGGGATCAGGGGTGGGGCCGCGGATGCTGCTGACAGCGCTGCGCAAATCGCACCAGACGGCTCAACCCTTCCTCCAGGGCGGAAGACGATGAGGCCAGCGACACCCGCACCGCGCCAGTAGCCCCGCGTCCGAACGCACTGCCCGGGGCGACGGCCACGGACTCCTCCGCCAGCAAGGCGAGCGCGAAGGGCCGCGCAGCAAGACCGGAGGCCGCGATGTCGACCAGCAGATAAAAGGTTCCCTAGAATCACGCATCGTCTGCACGATGGATTGCGGACCGGTCAAGGCCGCCAGCCCGGCATATTGCAGTGGTTCCGAGCCCGACGACCAGGTTCCCATGGCGGCGCGGGTCAAGGAGGCGATAGCTGGATGCGGTCCTGCCAGATAGCCGAGGCGCCATCCGGTTAGGGCAAACGTTTTGGAGAAACTGCAGATGCAGAGGGTTTGGTCCGGAGCCAAGCCGGCGGGCGAGAGCGCCGGTCCCTGGTAGACAATCTGATCATAGACTTCGTCCGAAATGATCCATAGGTCCTGCGATTCGGCCAGAGCCACCAAGTGCTCCAATTCCTCGGGCGAGGGGACCGCACCCGTGGGATTTCCGGGAAAATTGAACACCACGGCGCGAGTGTGCGGCGTGACCAAGCGGACCAACTCGCCCAGGTCGGGAATGTAGTGCGGGGGGGGGGGAAGAGGATAGGGAATGGCCTTAATCCCCAGACTCACCAAACCTCCCAAATAGTCGGGCCAACCGGGATCCGGCACCAGGCTTTCGTCGCCGGAAGCAGCCGTACCGAGAAAAGCCAAATAGAGCGCGGGCAGTCCCCCGGGGGTCACCAAAATCTCCTCCGGTAATCGTGACACCTGGTTGACCCGAGCGATTTTATCCGCCAAGGCCTGCCGCAGGACGGGGATGCCCTCGGTGGGCGTGTAGCGGTTATGACCGGTCCGAGAGGCAGCCACAAATCCTTCGAGGATGTGCGGAGCCGGGGGGAAGTCCGGTTCGCCGGTCTCAAGCCGAATGGCTCGGGGTGTTTGCAAAGCCAGGTCTAAAATTTCGCGGATTCCCGATCTCGGCAGGTCGCTGGGCAATGCCCAATACATGGGGTTTCCCCCTCTACTAGTCATGATGGGTTGGCTGACACGCCGCGCGGAACCATGACCGTGGCCGCCCTTGCGGACGAGCCGAGTCTTGGCGCGCGGCGGGGTTTCGCAGAAACCTGCCTCAGCGACGTGCAAGCCGAAGGCGGCGGACCCGTGGTGGGGCACGACGGCGGCGGAGCTGCGCGGCATCGTGGCCTCTCGCCATCGCGCGGAATCCTTTGCTCCGAGCACCTGGCCTATCTATCGGTCGCGGGTGGTCATGATATCTCCCATGATGGCATCATACCCTACGATGCGGAGAAAACCCCGTGCCGCCCGCTATGCTTCGCGGGGGCATCCTTGGCCGACGATATTGCGGATCATCCGTTAACATTCGGAAAATACCGGTTTGCGTGCCGACAATGCCGCGTGGGTACAGGAAAATCGGGACACGACATCGAATATCGAAGGGAGGGGGAGTGAAGATATGGAGCAGTCAGAAATGTTAGCCATGATCCGGGACAGCCGGCTGGAAGAGCCGCCCCGGTCGGGATCGGGACGGTTGTCCCTGACGCCTACGCAGTATCCGCAAGCCTATGCCGATTCGGTGGCGAACTTGGGGAAATATTGGGCAGGTGTGGCGAGAGAACTCCAATGGACAGTTCCGTGGCAACAGGATTTGGTAGGCCAGCTACCGGACTTCCGTTTTTTTCAAGGGGGTTACAGCAACGTTTCGGTGAACTGCATCGACCGCCACCTCGAGCGGCGAGCGGATCGCCCCGCGCTGATCGGAATCCGGGAGGATGGGGGTGAAACCGTATGGTCGTGGCAAGAACTGCATCGGCAGACCGCGACTTTTGCCCGCGCACTCTCCGATTTGGGAGTTAAAGAGGGCGATGTGGTGGCGATATTTTTGCCCAATTTGCTTGAAACGTTCGCCGCCGTTCACGCCTGTTATCGGATAGGAGCTATCTACAACATCATCTTTTCGGGGTTTTCGCGCAGCGCCTTGCTTGATCGCCTGGCCGATACCCAAGCTAAAGTGGTGATTACGGCCGACGAGGCCGTTCGGCGCGGCCGGCGCTTCGCCCTGAAAGCCACTCTCGACCAGGCCTTGGCCGACGTGCCGAGTGTGCAGCACGTAGTCGTCATCCGCCGTACGGGTGCTCCGGTGCCCATGCAAAAACCCCGTGATCACTATTGGGATGAGCTGATGGACCATACGGCATCCGGGCAAGAACCAGTTCCCATCGAGGCGAACGCCCCTGGGTTCATCATTTATACGTCCGGGACCACCTCCAAACCTAAAGGGCTGGTTCACTCCGGCCTGGGGTTTTTGGTCGGATCGTATCACAACGTTAAGTACGCGCTGGACCTCGGTCCCGACGACGTGTATTGGTGTACGGCAGACGTGGGGTGGCTGACCTTTCCCATTTTCGAGCTGGTCGGAGGATTAGCGCATGGTGCGACATACCTGGTTTACGAGGGAGCGTTGGACTATCCGGAGCCGGGCCGTTTGTACGACATCATTGCGCGCCATCGCGTCAACAAAGTGTTTACCGCCCCGACCGTGTTGCGGATGCTTGCGCGTCAAGGGACAGCGCTGGCGGACAGCTATAATCTTGAGTCACTGGAGCTGATTTCGCTGGTGGGCGAGCCGCTCGATGCCAGCACCTGGTACTGGGTGGCACGCGAATTGGGCAAGGGGCGCATTGAAATCAACAATACCTATGGTCAAAGCGAAACCGGCAGCGCATGGACATCGTCACTGGTTGGGGTAACGGCCGCCAAACCGGGCTCTTGCGGCCTGCCCTTGCCCGGCCATGCCTACGCAATTGTCGACGATGGCGGACATCCGGTGCCCGCCGGGAAGGTCGGGGAACTGGTTTTGACGGCCCCCTTTCCCACTTTGGCGCGGACAATCTGGGGGGATGATGCCCGCTATCGGTCGCAATATTTTGCGCGTCCCGAATTTTATGCAACCCGGGACGCGGCAGTGGAGGATCACGACCATCACATTTGGGTCTTGGGCCGGGTTGACGATGTGATCAATGTCGCCGCCCATCGACTGTCTACGATGGAAATGGAAAGCGCCGTGCTAACCTTGCCAGAAGTCGCCGAAGCCGCCGTGATTGGGGTGCCCGACGATATTAAAGGACAGGTGCCGGTGGCGTTTGTCACGTTGCGCCAAGGCATTGAGGAACCGTCGGATTTGGCGCAACGTGTAAAGTCCCAGGTCACCGATACCATCGGGGCGATTGCCCGCCCAGCGGAAGTGTACCGAGTCGATGCCATGCCCAAAACCCGGAGCGGCAAAATTGTCCGTCGTTTGTTAAAAGAGATTGTGACAACGGGCGGATCGGCGGGCGACATCACCGGACTCGAAGATCCCGAGGTGCTTGAGCGGCTGCTTGCCCAATTAGGCCGCCCGCCGCAAGCCTGATCGGGAACCGGGTCATGCCCCTGGGACCGGGTGGCGGTCCCGCCGGGAACGGCTGCGGATCGAGTTGCCAGTTGTGCCTAGCCCTCTCTCCCTGGTAGCCTAGACCAGGAGTCGACAGGAGGAATGAGAGTGGCAGAAGACAGTCAAGACGTCGGCAGCCGGCAGCCGTCCGCGCCATTGCCTCCCAGCGAAGCGAATGGCTATCCGTTTTTTGCCTGGGCGGGGCTGCGGGTGGTTCATGCTGGCGGTGGGCAGTCGCGGGTTGAACTCGATGTGGCGCACCATCATCGCGGAGGGGGAGGCACCGAGGCGATCAATGGTGGAATTGTCGCGTACATGTTTGACGCCACCCAGGGCGTGGCCGTCCGCTCGGTGTGGGATGACGAGGTGGTGGGACAGGTCACGGTCTCTTTGAATATTCAATATCGCAGGATGCTGACCGTGGATAAGAGGGTGGTGGCTAAAGCGCGCGTAACCAGCATGGGCCGCACCACCGTATTCACCGCGGGTGAGGTCTACGACGAGGCGGGTCAGGTCGCGGCATCGTGTACCGGAATATTCCGGTTGTTTCGCAACGCGGCATTAAAACGTGAGTAACACTTGGCGGCGGGGACTGTGGACCGTGGTCTTTCTGGTGGCCGCCGCGCTGGCGTCCACCAGATTCGTCCGGGTGATCAATCTTGCCTTCTCCCACTTTTTGGTTCCCCTGGGCAGGACCTGGCCGTGGCTGAACGGGGTTTGGGTGGCGGGTGGGGTTCCGCTCAGCTTGCTGGCCGTGCTGTGGGCTTCGCGAGCCCGCTCCCGTGGGCAGCGCCTGCGCCTGTTGGGGCTTTTTGTCGCCGGTGGCATCATCGAGCTCTTGGCCAAGCATTGGATCGCCACGCCCTGGCCGGTGCCGGTGGCGGCCCCCGCGCCCTATGCGGTGATTGCACGCTATACGAACATTGAGCCTTCGGCGGTTATGGCCGTCGTTGGCCCGTGGTTGGGAGCGCGCCGGCCCACGGCCAGCGCCTCCTTTTTGCGGGGAAGTTTTCCCAGCGGACACGTTTTGCGCCTGACCTTTGCCATAGGGGTGTGGCTCGGGCCCGGACGATGGGGCTGGACCACGGCGTTGGCGGCGGTGGCCGCCGTGGCGGTGGTGGCCACCGGGGGGCATTGGTTTTGGGACACGCTGGGCGGGTGGTCGCTAGCGCAGGCATTGTTGGTGTTGGGTCACGGTTAAAAGGGTCCGACGGCGACGGGGAGATGGGGATAGCTGCTCCAGTCACTCCAACTTCCCGGATACAGGCGTGCCGAGCGCCCCACGCGGTGCATGGCCAAGATGTTTACGCACGCGCTGACGCCCGATCCGCAATAGACGACAACCTCACCGGTGTCGCCGATGGGCGACCAGGTCTGGCGGAGATCGGTGGCGTCTCGATAGCGGGCGGGTCCGTCGAGCATGTCGGCCCAACTGATGTTAATGGCCTGTGGGATGTGGCCCGCCCGGGCATCGATGGGCTCGGTCTCACCACGGTACCGATCGGCGCTCCTGGCGTCGACGAGGGTTCGGGGGGCGGCAGGCGCGGTGAGCAAATCGTGCAGCGATATCGTCAAGGAAGGGTCGGGATGCGCCACAAAACGGCCGGATTGGGGGAGCGCCGGGGTGCTGGTGAGCGGGTGTCCCGCTTGCGTCCAGGCGTTGAGCCCCCCGTTTAGCACATAGGTGCGCTCATGCCCGAAATAGTTCATCAGCCACCACAGGCGGGCGGCGCCTACCCCATCGGCGTCATAGGCCACCACCCGGGTGTCGGGGCGGACGCCGATCCGGTTCATGATGTGAGACCAGGCCTGCGGTTCGGGCAGGGGATGCCGACCCCCATGATCGTGCTTGGGTCCGGAAAGATCGTCTTCCATGTCCAGATAGTAAGCGTCAGGGATGTGCGCCGCTTGATATTGGGCACGGGCCAGAGCGGGGTTGGCGAGATTCCATCGGCAATCGACAATGACCAGGTCCGAATCACCGAGGCGTTGGGCCAGCCAGTCCGGGGCAACGACGGGGTCGTGAGGCGCGAAAGGCATGAGCAGTCTCCTCCTGATGCCGGCCAGGGCCAGGTGCCCCAAAAAGCCCGGCTTTTAGTGGGTAGTGTACAGGATTTTGTTGTCGCGCAGCACGCCGATTTTGCTGGGGAGGGACACGCATGGAGCAAGTGGTTCCGGGTCTTTGGAAGGTCTCGTGTCCGGGGCGCACCTTGCCACCGTATGCGGGCACGGAATGTTACTGGTTGGTGTCGGCGGGGGAGGCGATTTTGGTTGATGCCGGAGATGGGCAGGACGCCGCCAATGCCGCGCTGGAAGAGTCCTGGGAGGCGCTGGGCAAGCCCAGGGTGCAAGGCATTTACCTGACTCACCACCATTTCGACCATTCCGGCGGGGCCAAGTGGGCTTCAACGGTCTTTCACGCGCCAGCTTGGATTCATCCTGTGGAGCGAAGTCGCCTCGTCGACGAGATTGCCTCTGCAACCGAGCCGCTGACGGCGACCGCGGTGCGTGTGGGTGACCGGCACGCCGACATTTTGGTCGCGCCGGGCCACGCGGCGGGGCAAATCAACTTGTGGGTGAAAGACGCCGCGGTTCTGCTGGCGGGCGACAATGTATTGGGGGCAACCACCGTCGTGGTTGCGCCGCCGGATGGCAATCTGCGGTCATACCAACTCACGCTGGCCCGACTGCGTGCGCTATCGCCCCGGATCATCGGTCCGGGCCACGGCCCGCTGATTGTCGACGGCGTCGCCTATCTAGAGGGGTATATCCAACATCGACGCGAGCGCGAAGCGGAAATCCTTTCGCTTTTGGCGCAAGGTCCCGCGGCGCCGTTGGAGATTGCTCAACAAATCTACCGGAACCGGTTGACGCCCGATAAGATGTTCGTGGGGGAATGGATGATTCGGGGACATCTGGCGGCGCTGCAAGAGGAGGGAGCCGTTGACGGCTCCCCTGATCACCAGCGCTATTGGTTGCGGCGGTGAGGCTAACGTCAGGCCTCCTACTTGGGAGCCATTCGGATGGCTCCGTCCAACCGGATGACCTCGCCGTTCAGCATCACATTTTGGACGATGTGTTTGACTAACTGCGCATATTCCTGGGGCTGCCCCAGTCGCTGGGGAAACGGGACTTGCTGTCCTAGCGACTGGCGCGCCGGCTCCGGCAATTCCGCCAGCATGGGGGTGTCAAAAATGCCGGGAGCAATCGTCACTACCCGGATGCCAAACCGGGCCAGTTCGCGGGCAATCGGCAGGGTCATGCCGACCACGCCCCCCTTGGAGGCGGAATAGGCGGCCTGGCCGATTTGTCCGTCAAAGGCGGCAACCGAGGCGGTGTTGACGATGACCCCGCGCTCCCCGTCCGGCCCCGGAGCGTTTTCCTTCATGGCGGCGGCCGTCAGCCGAATCGCGTTGAAACTACCTACCAAATTGACCATAAGGACTTGCGTGAACGCCGCCAGCGGGTGAGGGCCGGTTTTTCCCAAGACTCGGCTGGCAATGGCTATGCCCGCGCAATTGACCAATCCGTTGAGGGTTCCAAAGGTATCAACGCCGGCGGCAACCGCCGCGCGCATTTGCTCATCGTCGGTGACATCAGTCTCGACAAACAGTCCGCCTACTGCTGAAGCCAGAGCTTGGCCGGTGTCTCGGCGCCGGTCGGCAATGACCACTTTGGCTCCGGATTCCACACACATCCGCGCCACCGCAGCCCCCAGGCCCGATCCGCCGCCCGTGATCAGAAATACCTTGTCCGCAAGTTCCATGGTAACGTTGTCTCCTTTTTCGGCTTGCCTGCGTCCGCGCCGTTTACACGCCGGCCACGCCGTGGCTCGGCCCCCGCGATGGCCAGGGCCGGCGCTGAAACCTCCATTAACGCAGCGGGATCGAACCCGAGGCGTCCTTAAGCAGTCGATGTGGCGGGCGGCATCAACTGGCACGGCTGGGCAGACTCAGCCACCGGCCCAAGACTGCTCCCGGCTATAAGCTTGTTCTGATTATAACAGGCAGGAGGCAGGCTCGACCACGAGTCGAGGTTTTTCCCGGCGAACGGCGCGCTGCGAGAAGGTCCTGCGAATCTCGCCAAAGCCACGCCGCCCCCTCCGGAAAGGCGGCGCCATGGATTGTTCCCAAGCTGGAGCCGTGCCTGGGGGTGCTGGTGTGCGCGATCAGCGATATAACGGACATGCGGCAAGGGGGCACAGCAGCCTATTCCTTAAGACCCGCTTACGCACCGGTCAATCGGCGCACCGCGTCCTCGCCCGCCATCGCCCACCGCCCGCGGCGGCATAAAGCGTTTCGAGATTTTGGCCGTCGTGCGGATACCAGGCCAATCCCGCCGAAAAGCCGAGGCCGGTGTCGCGGCCAAACTCCCGAGCAAAGTCGCGCAACTGTCGGTGAATTTGCTGAGGCGAGGCCGCTTGGGGCAGCCAGACAGCAAATTCATCGCCGCCCATGCGAGCCAAGCCATCGGTCGCTCGGGCATAGGTGCGGGCGTGGCCGGCCAATTGTTGCAAGATGAAGTCGCCCCGCGGATGTCCATGGCGGTCGTTGCCGCCTTTGAAATGGTCCCGATCCAACAAAATGAATGTGGCATGAGTGACGCCAGTGGCTAAATCGCGGGCGATCCGCGCGGACAATCCCGGGCGATTCAGCAAACCCGTCAAGGGATCGGTCAGGGCCAGATCGTTTAATTCTTTAATGCGTGCATCCATCACCACGGTGTACGTATCTAATACGGTCATGAGATCCGCCAGCCAGCGTCGGCGAAGAAGTCGCAACGGGGGCAGCCGGTCATCATTTTCCTGGGCGTGGTAGGCCGCAAACAGCAGGTTGTACAGGCTGACGTAGGCGGATGGTGGCACGTGCGCTCGGATATGCGCGAAACCGACCCGGCGGCTGGCATCGCGAATCTCGGGATCGGTCGGCGGACCCAAAAACGTGGATGCGTGTCCTAAGAGATGGTTGCGAAACCAGGCCTCGTCCGCCTCGGGCGGGAGATATGCGGCTATCGTCGGCTCGCGCAAAACGGTGTTTGCGCCCATATCGACCCACACCTGGTAAAGGTATGCGAGGGCCAAACGGCTCTCGGTCCACTGCTCGGTATCTTCGGGACCCCAATCCCATAGCACATTGTCCACTCCCGGTTTCCTGATTATCTCAATTATGTCAAAGCCTTTTCTTTCGACGAACCCAGATAATCTCCTGCCCGAGCGAGCAAGATTTTACGCGAATCCCCGCAGGTTGCCCGGTCCGCACCGCCGAAACAATGGCGCCTGGGTCTGGTCCATTCCTGCTGAATGCTGGCGGCGAGCCGATATTGGTGACCAGGATTAGCGATTCCGGAGGTGACCGGCTCCCCCGCGAGCTGCCGCATGCCGACGGTGCCCGCGGCCTCTTCCGACGGGCGAGGGGTAGCTCGGTTCCGCGCTCTGGCTTGCCGGCTTCGGCACGACGGTCAGCAAATCGGTCAGCAAATGATAGCACAGATTTTTGCCGGGGGACTTCGGCTATAACGCGTCAGCCCAATATGTACTAAAATTCCAGGGGTGGGATGACATCAAGCTGGATGGGGGGATGGAGAATGTTCGCGGACAAGATGTTGCGCAACAAATTAGTGCTGGTTACAGGGGGCGGCACGGGGCTGGGCAAGGCGATGGCTCAACGGTTTTCCGAGCTCGGCGCCGATATCGCTCTGATTGGGCGAAGGGAAGAGGTGCTGGCTACGGCTGCCGGGGAAATTTCCCGGGAGGGAGGCCGCGTCTTTTACCGGATATGTGATATCCGCGATCCCGAACGGGTGGCCACGGTTATGCGGGAACTCGAGGCAGAAGCGGGGCCGTTGGACGTGTTGGTCAACAATGCGGCTGGAAATTTCATCAGTCCGAGCGAACGCTTGTCGCATCGCGCAGTGGATGCGGTGATTGATATTGTCTTGCACGGTACCCTGTACTGCACTCTGGAAGCGGGAAAACGGTGGATAGAACACGGACGCCCCGGCACCGTGTTAAATATCGTAGCCGCTTACGCGTGGACCGGTTCGGGCTATGTCATGCCATCGGCGGTGGCCAAAGCGGGGGTGCTGGCGGCCACCCGGTCACTTGCGGTGGAATGGGCACCGCATGGCATCCGCCATGTCGCCATCGCCCCGGGACCGTTTCCCACTGAAGGTGCCTGGCAGCGTCTGGCCCCTACCGAGCGGCTGGCTAGCATGATGCAATCCCGGGTGCCGCTGGGGCGGGTCGGCCAACCCGTAGAACTGGCCAATCTGGCGGCCTATCTGATCTCCGATTACGCCGGGTTCATAAATGGGGAGGTGGTGACGATAGATGGCGGGGAGTGGCTGAGCGGCACCGGATTTAATTCCCTGAGGAGCCTTGATGCCGAGGAGTGGGACCTTATTCGGAGCTTGGCCAAACCCGGCCGAAAGGACCAGGTGCCTCCCGGCTAGCGGCTCCGGGGCGCGGAGTTTGCTAAGCGTTACAGCATCCTGGGACGCGTCTGGCGCGCGCACCCAGCGCAGAAGTTGGGGCACGGCCGACTCAACTAGGTTTTTCGGGGTGCGGGCGGCACCTTTCCCATCCTGATCCGGCTTGACGGGATTTCTTACTCGTGTCGTGGGTGTTGGGGCCTATGGCGGGTGTAGCCCGAAGCTTCGCGGTGTCTTCCCCCAGCGGGCGATGAAAAACCTCCACAAATGTCTGCTTAGCGTCAAAGCGGCCTGGTGGCCCGCTGAGACCTGTCGACCCCTCCCTGCGCGGCCATCTGCAGCAAACCCTGCGCGGTTTTGATGGGAATTGTGCCAACCCCAGCTGCGCCAGCACTGGTCCCGAAGTGCTCGGGCGGGTTGTTGTCAAATGATGCGGTGATACCGGAATTGGGGCCGTACTTGAAACACTGGACGATCGCCAACTCCGGTTTTGGGCTCGTCTCCGCGCTTCAACGGCGCATCCCGCGCCATGCGTGCCGGGAACCGCTTCGCCCGCAATCCTCATGGCGTGGCCGGTCCCGCCTGCCCACGGTTCTTATTGACTACTTGACATCCTCCCCATGGATCAATCCGGGGGATTCCCGAACCTCACGGCATCGGGTTCCTGCTGCATGGCGCCACCGCTTCCTTGGGGCTTGCGCCGTCCGTCCCACAACGCGGGATGGATGAGTGTCCAGTGGTGTCCGGTCCACGGGAGGGTGCTCCCCAGGCTCACCGGGCGTGTCCGGCCCGGTCTGATGCTTTGGAACCTACCGATAGCGGCGCAGGACTGGGTTTTCATCCCCCACTGATAATCCGGCAGCTCATTTTAGCATATTTGGCCCTAACCACGAGCTGATAGACCCTTTCGGGTACGAACGATGCCCAGACGTAAACGCCGGGGTTTTACGCTCGATTGGGTAACGTTCACAACGTGCGCGATATCTGCTCCGCATTGTCATCAACGGTCGTTAAGGATTCCGGGAATTTGTCCGCGAACAAATTCCCGGCCAAGGGAGCGCGTCCCCGAAACACAGCGAACCTGATGCCTGCAGGTCTTGCGCGGATGGGCGTTGGAGATTGTCCAGGACTCGGCCCGCCATTTGTGAATGGGAACAAATATCTAGCAATTATTGAAATATGACTGAAGGTGGATTATAGTGTGACTTGTACGTGACGCAACGTGATTGGAAGTGACCGATACATGCTCACTAAACGGCGTAAAGAGTTATTGGAATTGCTGCAATCGGAACCGGAAATGTCTATCAACGACTTGGTGGACCGTCTCGGCGTGTCTGCCGCAACCGTTCGGCGAGACCTGAATAATCTGTCCTCGCAAGGTCTTATTCAACGATTGCGGGGCGGCGCTACCATAAGCCACAACCCTTTGGGCATTGAACCGTCCTGGCTCGAGCGTCATCGCGAAAATATTGATAAGAAACGGGCCATTGTCCGATTGGCCCTGGATGCCGTGGAAGATGGCCAAGTGGTGGCGTTAGACGTCGGTACCACC
Source organism: Bacillota bacterium (assembly GCA_021797825.1). GTDB lineage: Bacteria > Bacillota > Sulfobacillia > Sulfobacillales > Sulfobacillaceae > JAJZZA01. The sequence goes on from JAJZZA010000015.1 coordinate 27,246, forward strand.
ACATTGGAACTCGCCAGGTTGTTGCAAATGAGGTCTGACCTGATGGTGTTTACGGCATCAGTGCCCATTTCGGAGATGCTGGCCAGGGGACGCCCCACCGTCTATTTGGTGGGTGGACGAGTGCGGCCTCGAGAAATGGGGGTTGTCGGGCCCTTAGCCCGGGACATCATTGGACGGTTTCATTATGATGTGTTTTTTCTGGCGGCGGCCGGCTGGTCTTTGGAACAAGGGTTGATGGATTTTTCGATAGAAGATGTGGAGATTAAGCAAGCATTTATGAACTGCTCCAACCAAGTGATTGCGCTCGTGGATTCTACCAAATATGGCAAAACCTCTCTCATGTCGATCGCCCCATTAAAAGAAGTCGACATGGTGATTACGGATGACCAGCTGCCTACGGCGGTGCGGGATCAGGTAAGCGAGGTCACCACGCTGCGGTGGGCTGAGGTAGAAAACGGCGAAAGGGGATTAGGATGAAGACCGCGTGGATTGCTCAAGTGTTTGATACCGTGAAACCCGTTATCGCGATGGCTCATATCCCGGCTTTGCCGGGCGCTCCGTTGTATGAAATCAAAGGGGGTATGGAGCCCATAGTCGAACACGTCAAGCGCGATTTAGACGCTTTGCAAGGAGCTGGAGTCGATGGGGTGATGTTTTGCAACGAAAATGACCGTCCCTACCAGTTTACCGCGCAAGCCAGCACAATTGCCGCCATGGCGTATGTCATCGGTCGTGTTAAGTCGGGGATCTCCGTCCCCTTTGGGGTCGACATTTTATGGGATCCGGTGTCCGCGGTGGCACTCGCCCATTCCGTGGGTGCGCGTTTTGTGCGCGAAGTGTTTACGGGCGTTTACGAAAGCGACATGGGCTTATGGCATAGTCGCGCGGCGGAAGCCGTCCGGCTCCGTGCGCAATTGGGCGCGGCTGAAGACATTCGCTTGCTGTTCAACGTATCGGCTGAGTTTGCTTCGCCGTTTGGCCGCCGCTCGATTGCGGAAATCGCGCAGTCTGTGGCGTTTTCGAGTCTGCCGGACGGTATTTGCGTATCAGGGCCGATGACCGGCAGCCCCGTGGCTGCCAGTGAGTTAGAACGTGTGACCAGCCTGCTTGAGGACACGCCGGTATTCGTCAACACCGGCGTTCGCCGGGACAACGTGGAGAAATATTTGGCGGTGGCGGATGGCGCCATTGTCGGCACCGCGTTGAAGTACGAAGGCAAGACCTTTAATGCGGTCGATGCGGATCGCGCAAAACAATTAATGGTTCAGGTCAAAAATCTTCGACTTCAGTTAGCGACTTAATTTCCCTGATTAGAAAGGAGAGTCGTAGCATATGGCGCAGTCCAAAGAGTTGTTCGTCCGAAATGCCACGGGTCTGGTACGCGAATTGTCACCTTTTGATGCGTTTAATTTGGTGTTTTCGGCGGTTTTAATCCCGGTTGGGATTTCGGAAGCGCTGGGGTTTTCGCCGGCTGTTTTTGCTGGAGCTAACGTAGCGGTCTCCTTTATTATCGCCGCCGTATTAATGGTGGCATTCGGCGCCGTTTACCTATACTTTACCAACCTGATGCCACGTTCTGGCGGGGACTACGTGTGGGTGAGCCGCACGCTGAGCCCGGGCATCGGGTTTGTGACCAATGCCGCGCTAACCTTCGTATTCCTGACTTGGGTTTCGTTTAACTTTACCACGATGATTAGTTATTTCGGGCCTGCGGTATTTTACCTGTGGGGTCTGCCAAGCAGCATCATTACCACGATGTCTCGCCCGGGTTGGGAATTCGGCATTGCTACCGTCCTGACCGCGCTGTTCACGCTGCTGATGATTACCGGGGTCAGGCGCGTGGCTCGCTACATGCGGTGGATGTTTTGGTTCGTGTGGATCGGCATGGGAGTGTGGTTGGTAGGGATGGCGATAACCCCGGCGTCGGTTTTTCAAACCCGTTTGGCGACAGCAACCGGCCACAGTGCCGCGAGCATCATTGCCATCGCGCACCATATGGGGTCCACCCCAGGCAGTGGCATCAATTGGATGATGACGCTTTTTGCCATGGTCTATGCCTTCCAAGTGTATACGGGATTTCAATGGACCGGGTATTTTGCCGGAGAGGTGAAGAATGTGCGCAAGACCGCGGTGACCTCGATTATGGGAGGCCTGCTGGTTTCGGCCATTTTGTACACCGTCGGGACCTTGCTGGTGTTTCATTCCACGGGCTACAACCTGTACAACGCGCTGGCTTACATCGGATTCAACGATGCGGCCAAACTGCCCGCTAACGTGCCCTATGTTTTACCAGCCCTGGTGCGATTTTTTTCGTTACCCGCTTTCCTGCGTGACTATATTGGACTTAGTTTCATTCTGGCGATATTCTGGTGGACCCCAACCGGGTTCCTGCTGGGCACCAGAAATCTCTTCGCCTGGGCTTTTGACCGGTTGCTGCCGGAATCATTGGCCGAGGTTTCCGAACGCTTTCACACCCCGGTTAAAGCGACCATCGTGATTGGCCTCGTGGTCGAACTGATCAACGTGGCCAACGTCTATATGGGCCTGTCGGAATTCCTGATTAACATCATTGCGGTTATGGCGGCAGCCTTTATTGTGGTGAGCATTAGCGCCATCGTATTCCCTTACCGGCGCCGCGACCTGTTTGATGAGGCTTCGCAGATGGTGCAGCGCAAGGTGTTGGGGATACCACTTTTGACCTTGTCGGGCGTCATTGGCCTGCTGATTTGGGTGGCGGTGTTGCTGATTGCTTTGACCACGCCATATTTTGGACTCAGCACCAAGCCGATTCCCATGGTCGAAGCCTTTATTGTGCCTATTGTCGCCATGGTTTACTACCTCATGATGTCGGCCTATCGGAAGCGGGAAGGGTTTGACTTGTCCGTGTCATTTAAGGCGATTCCGCCAGAATAGGCATTTCGGCAGAGGGGAGACGGGCTATGGAGTTAGTCGAACGGGCCAAACGGATTGTCGCCGATGCCGAAGGGAAAGGCATTCACGCCAGGTTGCTGGGAGGGCTGGCTCTCTATTTGCTCGCTCCGTCAGCCCAAAGCCATGTCGCCTTACGGCGTGCCTACAAGGATGTTGACCTTGTGGTGCCTCGCCAGGATGGGGGAAAGCTCACCCCCATCCTGGCCGATGCGGGGTTTGCGCCCGACCGCCGCTTTAATGCATTGCATGGAGAGACCCGACTGTTATACGCGGATCGGGATGACCCGGGACTGCAAGTGGACGTCTTTGTAGGCGTATTTGAACAATGTCACAAACTTGATTTGCTGGTGGGCGCGGAACGCATGGCCTATACCATTACCCCGAGCCAACTGCTCTTGACCAAACTGCAGATTGTGCAACTGAACGAAAAAGACCTCAAAGATCTCGTCACGATGTTTCTGGACTGGTCGCTTGGCGAGGACGACAAGGGATTGAATCGGACAACGTTATCGCGGGTGTTCGGCCATGATTGGGGGCTTTTTACCACAGCCTCCGATAACTTGGACCAGGTTGATAAACACGCGGGGGATTATCTGTCCGATGCAGAATTGACGACAGTATCCGAACACAGCCAAGCCATGCGGACTTTGATGGCTTCGGTGCCGAAATCGCTGCGCTTTCGAATGCGGGAGAAAATTGGACGCAAGTTACCGTGGTATGAGACTCCGGAGGAGGTTCGACGATGAAATGGTTTCAAAAGCGTCCAGCTGGCAAAAGCCTGAAAATTTTCTTCGCCACCGATATTCACGGGTCCGATCGCTGTTTTAGAAAATTCATCAACGCCGCCGAGTTTTACGGAGCCAATGTCTTGATCTTGGGCGGCGACATTACCGGCAAAGTGGTGGTGCCTATCACCAAGACGTCTGGGGGCCTCTACCGCGCCACGGTGCATCATCAGCTGCAAGAGGTATCCGAGCGCGAACTGCCCCAACTCTTTAAGGAAATCCGCAGCAATGGCTTTTATTACTACGTGACGACCCGGGATGAAATGGAATTTCTCAGTCAACATCCTGCGGCGCGGGAAGAGATGTTTCACCGGGTGATCAAAGACAGCCTGGCCGCGTGGTTTGAATTGGCCGAGGAACGCCTAAAGGGGACCGGCGTGCAAGTCTTTGTGTCACCCGGCAATGACGATGACGATTCTGTCGTGTCGGCGATCAATGCGGGGCCCTTTGTGGTTAATCCCGATGAAACGGTAAGAGAAATTGCAGAGGGTGTCTGGATGCTGTCGTTTGGCTGGAGCAATCGCACTCCCTGGGACTCTCCCCGCGAATTGGATGACAACGCAATCGGCCAGAGATTGGAGCATTTGGTGCGGCAAATGCCGGGTTTTGAGCACGCCATCTTTAACATCCATGTGCCGCCGTATAACACCCCGCTGGACAAAGCGCCGCAATTGACGGCCGATTTAAAGCCGGTGGTGGAGGCCGGCGAGGTGCAAATGACTAGTGTGGGCAGTGTTGCGGTCAGGGATTTCATCTTAAAATATCAGCCGCTGTTGGGATTGCATGGCCACATTCATGAATCGGCGGGCATTACCAAATTGGGCCGCACCACGTGCATCAACCCGGGATCGGAATATTCCGACGGAACCTTAAAAGGCGCCTTGGTGACCATCGATATGGCCAAGGGAAGCGTGATGCGCCAACTGATTGCGGGATAGGACGATGTCGATGAACTGGGTGATGGGAATCGACATTGGCACTACCGCAGTCAAAGCCTTAATCCTGGATGTGGCGTCCGGACGATATATGGCGTCTAGCAGCGAAGAATATCCGTTGTTCAGCGAGCATGCCGGATGGGCCGAGGCGGATCCGGACGCTTGGGTTCAGCACATGAACCAGGCGGTCGGGAGATTGCAGTCCTCTTTTCCGCAAGAGGTTAAAGAGGTCCGCGCCCTGGCCGTGTGCGGGATGGTGCCGGCCGTCGTGCTGTTAGATGAGAACAATCGGCCCGTGCGGCGATCAATTCAACAAAGCGACGGCCGGACTGGCCAAGAATTAGCCGAAGTTCGCCGGGTGATGGACGTGGATGCTTTGTACCGCCAGACAGGCAGCATGTTAAACCAACAACATGTGCTGCCGAAACTGCTTTGGCTTAAAACACATGAACCGGAGATCTGGCCGCGAATTAAGCAGGTTGTGGGCAGTTATGACTACATTCGCGGTCTGTTAACCGGAAATTTTGGCGTGGAATCCAATTGGGCCGTGGAAAGCGGGTGTTTTGACTTCAGCCGGCAGAGCTGGATGGACGGCTATCTCCAACTGTTCGGAATACCTGCGAATTGGTTTGGCGCGGTCGGAGAGGCGCAAGATGTGGCGGGCTATTTGGAAGCTCGGACCGCAGAACGGTGGGGTATGCGGGCCAAGATTCCGGTGATGTACGGGAGCGCGGACCATGTCGCCTCGGCACTGGCCGCCGGGGTGCAAGAGTCGGGAGATTTGCTGATAAAATTTGGTGGGGCGGGGGACATCTTGTATTGCACCTCGGAGCCGGTGTTTCATCCGCAGCTATATTTCGACAAGCACGACGTGCCCGGAAAATATTTGCTAAATGGATGCATGGCCGCTAGCGGTTCGTTAGTCCGGTGGTTTTTAGATCGGATAAAAGCCCCCGATTCGCTGTTGCCTCAACTAGATCGCCAGGCAGCTGAAATCCCCCCGGGTAGTGATGGCCTGGTGATTCTTCCCTACTTTCTGGGCGAGAAAACGCCGATCTTGAATCCGTCGGCGCGGGGCATGGTATTTGGACTAATGCTCCATCATACCGACGCCCATTTGTTCCGGGCCGTGCTGGAAAGTGTCATCTACGGTTTTCGTCATCATGTCGACGTAATCGCCGAGGCGGGATATTCTATCAACCGGGTGTTTGCCACCAACGGTGGGGCCAAGTCCGCACTGTGGCGGCAAATTGCGGCCGATGCGCTGCAAGTCCCCCTACTCGCCTTTCCCCAACATCCGGGCAGCGCCATGGGTGCGGCCATTGTGGCCGCGATGGGTGCCGGACAGTTTCCCCATCGCCCGGTATTGGAGGTCTTAGAGACCCAACGCGTGTGGCATGAACCCAATCCTGCCGCCAAAGCCAGGTATGACCGAGGATATTTCAAGTATCGCGCGTTGTATGAAAAAACCAAAGATCTGCTGGATTGACGCAAGTTTGACACGGGAGGGCATAGGGAATGATGAAGGGTCGAGGCGTTGCCATCATCACGGGAGGCTCACAAGGCATCGGCGAAGCAATTGCCCGTCGATTGCATGGCGACGGCTATACGGTTGCCGTGATGGACCTTTCGATGCCGCAGCAACTGATGCGTGAGGACGTGGTCAAGCATTTCCGGCAGACCGATGTGACATCGGCCGACAGCGTGGAAACGGCAGTGCAGGAAATCCTCTCCACGTATGGGGCGATTGATGTGTTGTGCAATAACGCGGGGGTTTCCAGCATGCAGAGAGTGGTGGACATGACGGAGGCGGAATGGGATTTCAATTTTGATGTGAACGCCAAAGGGGTTTTCTTGATGACCCGCGCCGTGCTGCCCACCATGATCCGGCAAAGGCGGGGGATTATCGTCAATACCGCCTCGATGGCGGGAGTCAAAGGAGTTCCGCTCCTGGCGCATTACGCGGCTTCCAAATGGGCGGTGATTGGGTTTACCAAGAGCGTGGCCTTGGAGGTGGCGCAGTATGACATTCGCGTCAACGCCGTCTGCCCGGGATTCGTGAAGACCTCGATGCAAGCACGGGAATTGCAATGGGAAGGGCAACTAAGGGGCATGAAGCCGTCAGAGGTTTTTGACGAGTACATCCGCTTGACCCCGCTAAAACGCATCCAGGTTCCGGAAGATGTGGCCAAAGTGGTAGGGTTTTTGGTGGGAGACGATGCCGCCTTTATCACCGGGGAAGCCATCAATGTCACGGGTGGAGCCAATCTCTAACGGGCAACGGCGACGTGCCGCGGTATCGCGTCATGGGTGGTGCGGGCTCCGCTCGGCGGCACCAAAACGGAAGAAGCGCTGCGCGCGCGCCACGGCGGTTGACCCGGGCGGGCAAACGGACGTCGGGATAACCCCCTGTTGAGCGGACGAGGGTCCGCCTGTTGGGCCCCTCCCGGGCGGGTCGGGTGCGCAACCATGAAACGACCCTCATCCGCCTGGCGCGCGCCTGGTTTGCGGCGGATGGTTCAAGGTGGCCTTGCAGCCATTTCATGACGGCAAGTTTCCGGGTTTTTTCGTGGGTTTGCAACTCCGCCCAGGTTGCGGTTTTTCTGAGACGGCCCATTTTATCCTGCGGCGCCGCACCCGATTTGCCAGAGCGGCTTAATCCAAGCAGTCCGGTTGCTCCCGCACGATGCGTTCCCAAAGCGGTTGGAAACTGAACCACCCGGCCAACGGAGTACCCACTTGGCGATGTGTCAGCAGGGCGTATTGATGATCAATGAGGACGGGTGACCCCGCTGACTCCGCGAGCAGTTGGGTCTGGCAGGAGCGTTCCATCGTGATATACCACCAGGCGGCTTCATCGACGCTCCGGCCGACCGTGATGAGGCCATGATTACGCAAGATGATGGCCTTGCGCGGCCCGAGCGCGGCGACGATACGCTGGCCCTGCGCCTCATCTAGCACCACCCCGGTGTAATCGTTTAACAAGGCGTGGTCCTCGTAGAACGCACAGGCATCCTGAGTCAAGGGGTCCAGAAGGCGACCCAAAGTCGACCAGGTCTTCCCGTATACCGAGTGGGCATGGGCGGCCGCGATGACGTCGGGGCGGGCGGCATGGATGGCGGCGTGAATGGCGAAGGCGGCGGCATTAATCATGCCCTCGCCGCTAACCACCTGTCCCCGATGGTTGACGAGGAGAAAATCCGACGCACGCAAGGTCCCGAAATACCGCCCAAACGGGTTGACCCAGAAGTGGTCGGCATGTTCGGGGTCCCGGACGGTAATGTGCCCCGCAACCCCTTCGTCAAACCCGAAGCGGGCGAAGAGACGGAAGGCGGCCGCCAGGCGCTGCTTGCGATGGCGCCGTTCATCCTCCAACGAGGCGAATTGCGGCGGGGCAAGAGAAATGGTGGGCTCGTGGACCATGAGAAATCCCCTCCTTTGAATAGGCGTGACATGCTGCGACGTCTAGTCAGAATATACCTTGACATCCTTCTCACGGCTAATCCCGTTCCGGGAATGAACGGAGCCGGGGGATTCCCGATCCTCACGAATCGGGCTTCCTGCTTCATCGTACCATTGCTTCTTAGGGTGCTTGCCGTTCGTCCACAAGAGGGTGTCCCCCGGGCCCACCGAGCGATTCCCGCCCTGTCTGGTGCGTCGCCAAGGCGAAGCGTTTGGTATTGTTCGCCGCCAACAGATCCCGAACATGGGGCGTCCGCAGTCCGGGCACGTCCCGGTGCGATCGACTACAGTGAGGTGGTGGTGGTAGTAGTAGTAGTAGCCACACCCACACATCCGCGACGCGGGAGCCAAGCGGCCAATCACCCGGACATGCTTGCCGGACCACGTGACTTTGTACTCCAGTTGGCGGCGGCATTCGGCCCACCCAGACGGGGCGATGCGCCGGGCTAAGGCCTGATGCCGCACCAGTCCTGCCACATTGAGATTCCCAAGGCAGATAGTATCTAACCGACCCACGAGGTCTGCACTCAGTTTGTGAAGGAAATCCTGGCGCCGGGGGCTTTATGGCGCATTTTGGTAAGGGTATGGGTGTGCGCCGGCACCCCGCGCATCGGAACCGTTGTTGCGCCGGCAGCAGGAATTTCCCGGGTGGGAGGAGAAGAATACCGTGCGCGCCACGCCTGGCGCTTATGGCTTGTTATGTGGAAGGAGGCTGGGGATGGCCCCGCGGACATTGTTCGAAAAAATTTGGGACGACCACGTTGTGGTGCAGCCAGCGGATTCGCCGGCCCTGCTTTATATCGACCTGCAATTGGTGCACGAGGTGACCTCGCCGCAGGCGTTTGAGGGATTGCGCTTGAATGGTCGGAGCGTACGCCGCCCCGATCGCACGTTTGCGGTTATGGACCACAACGTCCCGACCAGCAATCGGCAGCAGCCGGTTCGCGATGCGATATCGCGTCGCCAAATGGAATTGCTGGAGGCCAATTGCGATGCGTTCGATATCCGCCTGTTTGATTTGCATCACCCGATGCAGGGAATTGTCCATATCATAGGGCCCGAACAGGGTCTGACCCAACCCGGCATGACCATCGTGTGCGGCGACAGCCACACCTCGACCCATGGCGCGTTTGGTGCTTTGGCTTTCGGCATCGGCACCAGCGAGGTGGAGCACGTGTTAGCCACCCAATGCCTGGTCCAGGCGAGGCCGCGCACCTTGGAGGTGCGGTTCACCGGCCGCCGTCCGTTCGGGGTGACTCCGAAGGACATGATATTGGCGCTTATCGGTCAAATCGGCACGGCGGGGGCGACGGGCTACGTTATCGAATACACCGGTGAAGCCGTGCGGGAATTGAGCATGGAAGAGCGGATGACGCTCTGCAACATGAGCATTGAAGCCGGTGCCCGGGCGGGCATGATTTCACCGGACGCGACGACCGTGCAATATTTGCGGGGAAGGCCAGCCGTTCCCGCGGGGATCGCGTTTGAAGAGAAGAGCCGGGAGTGGCTGGCATTGGCAACCGACGCCGGTGCGAGGTTTGATCGGATGGTGGAAGTTGAGCTTAACGGACTGGCGCCCATGGTCACGTGGGGCACCTCGCCCGGCATGGTGACGCGTGTTGACGCTCGGGTGCCGAGCCCGGCAACCGCCCAGGACCCGGCCGAAGCGGAATCCATGCGGCTGGCGCTCCAATACATGGGGCTGGAACCCGGGACCGCGATGACCGATGTGGCGATCGATCGCGTCTTTATTGGTTCGTGTACCAATGGGCGGCTGGAAGACTTGGAAAGGGCGGCGCGTGTCGTGGCTGGCCGCCGCGTCGCTCCCAGCGTACGCGCCATGGTCGTCCCGGGGTCTGGCCTAGTCAAGCGGCAAGCCGAAGCGATGGGCCTCGACCGGATATTCCGCGAGGCGGGCTTCGAATGGCGCGAGCCGGGTTGCTCCATGTGTCTGGGAATGAACGAAGATACCCTCAATCCCGGGGAGCGTTGCGCCTCGACATCCAACCGCAATTTCGAGGGACGGCAGGGACGGGGCGGGCGCACCCACCTGGTGAGCCCGGAAATGGCGGCATCGGCCGCCATTTTCGGCCATTTCGTGGATGTGCGGGACGTGCTCCAGGAGGTGGCCCGCTGATGGAGCCGTTGACGCGTCATCACGGTTTGGCCGTTCCGCTGGGACGGGCCAATATTGATACCGACCAGATTATTCCGAAGCAATTTCTCAAACGAATCGAACGCACGGGGTTTGGCCAATTTCTTTTTTATGATTGGCGTTATTTGCCCGATGGCTCCCCAAATGGGGAGTTCATCCTGAATCAACCGGCCTACCAGGGCAGCAGCATTTTGTTGGCGGGGCCGAATTTCGGGTGCGGCTCTTCCCGCGAACATGCCCCCTGGGCATTGCTGGATTATGGTTTTCGCGTGATTATCGCGTCATCGTTCGCCGATATCTTTTACCACAACTGCTTTAAGAACGGGATGTTGCCCTTGGTTCTGGCGGAGCCGTTGGTCGAAACCTGGCGGGCGGCGGCTTATGAGCGGGCCTTGTGGCTGACGGTCGATTTAGAGCGCCAGACGGTCACGGACGATGTCGGCGTTCAGCATGCATTTACGATAGATCCGTTTTTACGGACCACTCTCTTGCAGGGTCTCGACGATATCGAACGGACGCTAAAGTGGGCCGCTGCGATTGACCAGTACGAGGTGCAGCGACGCAAGTAGCCGAGCCGGCGACTGGGTCCAGGGGCCGGACCCCGGCCCGGCTGCGGCAGAGTGCGGACAGCTCCCGCGGGGGCTTAACCCGCGCCAAGGGGTTGTCGCCACCCGGCGATTGTCGGCTCTGTGCCACCGCGACCAGAGCGTCCCGGGGCCAACGGATGGGGCGCGCATCTGAAGTCTGGCATGTGGGCTGGACAGAGAACGGCGCCCGTTCGCAAAGTGCAACAAATGTCCGCCAGCGGAGGCACCTAAACCCGCGAAGGGCGCCTAGCGGGCTCAGGTCCCGCAAATATGACCAATGAAAGCGAGGTGTTCCCCTGTTGCGCGGGCGGACGCAACCTCGTCAACGGCGGGCGGAGAGGTCCCGCCGGGCCAGGCGCGCATACACGCGTCGCCGCCGGGTTGACGCTACGACCGACCCGGCGCGGCTGGCCCGGGGGGGGTGACGGCGCCCACTCAGACTGCGAATTCGGCAGATGGGGAGCGGGTTGGCGAGGTTGTCAGCAGCAGGCATGCGGATGTTTTCGGTAGATCGGTCACAAATTGGACGGCGCAGTGCGCCGTGCGAGACGGAAATCGAGAAGGGGGCGCTGCGGCGTTTTGCGGAAGCGCTGGGGGTGGACAACCCCCTCTATTACGACCTGCGGGCGGCGCAAGCGGCCGGATTTCGCAATATTCCGGCGCCGCCCACATTTGGCGTGACGCTTCCCCAAAACCCGGTGCCCGGGCTGGTGCTGCCGGAGGCGGGACTGATTCACGGGGAGCAGGAGTTTTGCTACGGAGAACCGATGGTGGCAGGCGATACGATTGGCGTAAGCGCCTGGCTGGAAGAGGCCAAAAGTCGGCGCGGCGCCCGGGGCAACATGACGATTCTTACCATTATGCGGGAGGCCACCAATCAGTATGGCCAAATCGCCTTTACTGCCCGCTCCGTGCTGGTGGTAATGGAGGAGTTGACGCCGTGACCGGGGAACTGCGAATGTGGAAGCAGGGTGACACGCTCGGACCCTGGACGGAGGTTGTGACGCGTCGCCACTTGGTGCAGTATGCTGGCGCGTCAGGTGATTTTAATCCGATTCACTATGATGAGGAGGCGGCCAAGAGTTTTGGACTGCCGGGCGTGATCACGCACGGCATGTTTAACATGGGACTGCTGGCCCGATACTTGGAGGCTGCGGCCCCCCCTGGGGGTCGTCTCGTAAGCTTTCGGGCTCGGTTTCGGTCGATGGTGCAGCCTGGGCAGACGCTGGAGATTACCGCCCGCGTCATCGCGGTGAGCAGGGACGCCGAGCAGGAGCGGGCCGTGGTCGATGTCAGCCTGACCGTCAAAGGGCAACCCAAAGCCGCCGTGGCCGGACAGGCGGTTATGATGTGGAGGGACAGCTGGGGTGACCCCGGCGGCCCCTCCTCATGAGTTTCGCCACCGAAACCGGCCGGACGGGTTTGATGGCTGCCGTCCTGAAGGTCGTGCCCGCCGTCTCCCCGCCGGCCTATGCGGCGTCGACCTGCCCGACGTCGGCGCTACCGGGGATTGGCCGTTCGTTGCGGGTGGTTCGCCGACGAGTTTCGATGAATGGCGCGAATTGGTCGGGTCAGGTTTCCGGGAATGGTGTATGGTAAAGGGTGACGGGGATGGATTCCGTAACACCGGGGGCGCATGTTCCGCAGGTCTTGGGGGCGGTCGTGTCCGCCCGAAACGGTCGGCCCAACCGGTGAACGGCAGTTAAGGAGGATGGGGTTTGCCACACGTTGAACAGGTAACCATTCAAGGACCCATGAATGCGCAGTATGATGGCGTCCTGACCACGGAGGCCGTGGAGTTTCTCGCCGCGCTCCATCGTCAGTTTGATACGGCGCGGCGGGGATTGTTGGCGCGTCGGCAGGAAGTGCAGGTGCGGATAGACGCCGGATGGCTGCCATCCTTTCCCGAAGAGACGCGAACCGTGCGTGAAGCGCAATGGCATGTGGCTGCACCCCCCCGCGATTTGCAAGATCGCCGAGTCGAAATAACGGGACCGGTGGACCGCAAGATGGTGATAAACGCGCTGAATTCAGGCGCGAAAGTATTCATGGCGGATTTTGAAGATGCCAACGCCCCGACTTGGGACAACGTCATGCAAGGCCAAATCAATGTCAGCGAGGCGATTGAACGCCGGCTGGCGTTTGTCGGGCCGAACGGCAAAACGTACCGGCTGAATCGCGAGGTGGCCACTCTCATCGTCCGGCCCCGCGGCTGGCATTTGGACGAAAAACACATTCTGGTCGACGGCCTTCCCCTGTCTGCCAGCCTGATGGACTTTGGCCTGTTTTTGTTTCGCAACGCGCGATCATTAATCGGCCGGGGCAGCGGCCCGTATTTTTATCTTCCCAAACTCGAAGGGTATCTCGAGGCCCGTTTGTGGGCCGACGTGTTCGCTTTCTCGGAACAGGTCTTGGGCCTGGCCCACGGGACAATTAAGGCCACGGTCTTGATTGAGACGATTTTGGCTTCCCTGGAGATGGATGAAATTTTGTACGAGTTGCGTGACTATGCGGTCGGGCTAAATGCCGGCCGTTGGGATTATATTTTTAGCGCCATCAAAAAATTTCGCAATCACCCCGAGATGACCTTACCCGACCGCAGCCAAATCACCATGACTGTGCCCTTCATGCGGGCGTACACCGAACTCTTGGTAAAGACGTGTCATCGGCGAGGCGCCCATGCCATGGGCGGCATGGCGGCATTCATCCCCAGCCGTCATGATCCGGAGGTGAATTCGGTGGCGCTGGCACGTGTGCAAGAAGACAAGGAACGGGAAGCGGCGGACGGGTGCGACGGCACCTGGGTGGCCCACCCGGACCTGGTGCCGGTGGCGATGGCGGTCTTTGATGCCCACCTGGGCTCCCGGCCTAACCAGTTGGACAAGAAGCGGGTGGAGGTTGAGGTCCGTGCCGACGAGTTGCTGAACCTGGCCGTGCCCAACGGCACCATCACGGCCGCGGGGCTGCGCAACAACGTCCGTGTGGCTATTCAGTACCTTGAATCCTGGTTGCGGGGGAATGGCGCGGTAGCCATTTTCAATTTGATGGAGGATGCCGCTACCGCCGAAATTGCACGCGCGCAGATCTGGCAGTGGGTGCACAACCGGGCGCGGCTGGACAACGGGGAGCCAGTGACCCAGGACTTGGTGCGACGGATTGAACGCGAGGAACTGCTGGCGATCCGACAGGAAGTGGGGGATTCGCCTTTTGAGTCGGGGCGTTACCGGGAAGCCGCCGAGCTGTTTGAAGCCGTATCGTTGGCCGATGAGTTCCCGGAGTTTCTCACTTTGCCGGCCTACCAAATGCTACCCTAGCTGGGCACCGGCGGGAGTGGCGGACGGCTGCCGGCGGATGATGCGGCCCGCCACAATTCAACCTGGAGGGGGCGTTGCGGCATGCTTTACATCGCGTGGCTGACCATAGTGGATGCCGCGTTAAATCAACAGAGTCGACCACAGCATCTGCAATATTTGGACGGGTTGTTCCGGGCCGGTCAGGTGGCGATGGCCGGACCATTTCCCGATGGTACGGGCGGCCTGGTGATTTACCAAAATGTTGACGAAGCAGGGGCCAGGAACCTGGCCGAAAACGATCCGGCGGTCACTTCCGGGGCGCGCACGGTGACCGTGCGTGCCTGGAATCCGTTGCAGTTCCCCCTCTCGTAGCGGGATCCGGTGTCCCGCCGGGATGCCGGGCGTTCTCGGCGCGGAGAGACAGACCGATTGCGGGGATGGGAGAGAGCCGGTGGGGCAAACGGCCTCGCGTGTTTGGGTAAGGTGGGCGGTCGGGCAGTCGGAAGCATCCGCTCGCCCAGGCTTGCCGAACCGCCACCGGCCCAGGCGCGGTGTCAATGGAGCGTGATGGCGGGAAGGTGATGGATGTGGGCGAGTCATTCCGGCTCGTGGGGTCAACGAACCGGTGCGGATTCCTGCGGATCACGGGTGTTTTGCCGCAGCGCGCGGCGAGGATGCTGCAGGAGGCTTGGAGAGGCGACTCATGGCCGCACCTCCCTGCCGAACCTCGCTGGCTGGCGGGCCACACGGAGGTCTGGGGTGTCAGCCAAGGGATGTTTCGGCGCCCCGCCTGCGTGATGGCCGCCGCGATCTGCCAGCTTGCGCAGACCGTACCGCTGGCCGATCCGGACGGGCGGGGGCGCCGCCTGGTTTCCGCTTTGCCGCCTGATTGCGGGATAACGCGCGAACAGCCCGGGCGCCCGGTCGGGCAGTCCGCGCGGCCTGGCGCGGGTGTGTCTGGCAGGCGCTTCCCGAGGCGATCATGCGCGTAACCATTGCACCCGATTCCTTTAAGGGGTCGCTTTCGGCCACGGACGTCGCGGAGGCGATGGCGGCGGGCATGCAAGGTGTCTGGCCACAATGCGAATTTATGTTGTGCCCGATGGCTGATGGCGGCGAGGGTACAGCGGAGGTTCTGCTGACGCGGGGCGGAACTCGTGTCGTGACGGCATCAGTCGATATATTTGGACGGCCATCCCCAGCCTTTTGGGTCCGTTATGGGCGCACGGCTTTGGTGGAAGCGGCGGTCGGATCCGGGTACCAACCGGTTGAGCGGCGGATTGCCGATGGCGTGGCCACTACCAGTCTCGGCACCGGTCTACTGATTGCCGCCGCCCTGCGCGATCCGGATGTGGACGAGGTCTTTGTGGCCCTTGGTGGTACCGGCTCGACCGACGGGGGGATGGGTCTCTTGAGTGCGTTGGGCGCCGAGTTTTGGGATGCCCAAGGAACCCCGTTGCCGCCCTATGGCACATCTTTGCCGCTGGTGCGGTCGGTGCAGATTCAACCGGCAGGAAAACCGTTGGTCGGTCTCTACGATGTGGACTCAAAGCTGGTCGGGCGCAATGGGGCAGTGCGCATGTTTGGGCCCCAGAAGGGGGTTCCAGCCACGATGCTGAGTCCGCTTGACGCCGCCATGCGGCGGTTTGCTGAATGCGTAAGGCACCATGGACGTGAGAATTGGGCCGCGCGCGCGGGCGCCGGGGCGGCGGGCGGCATGGGGTTTGGGATTCTGGCCGCCGGTGGCCGATTGCGACCGGGAGCGCCGCAGGTGGCGGAGTGGGTGGGGTTGGACCGAGCGATTGGCCAAAGTGATTGGGTGATTACCGGGGAGGGAAAAATTGATGCCCAAACCGCGCGCGGCAAAGTGGTCGGTCTGGTTGCCGAACGCGCTGCCGCCCGGAACGTGCCGGTGGCCGCCTTGGTTGGTGGTCGGGGTGCCGGCGCCGACCTTCTCTATAAGGCGGGATTAAGCGTGATTTATCCCATCCTGCCCGGACCGGTGACGCTGACCGAGGCGTTACGCGAGGCGCGCCAATACATTACGGACGGGGCCATGCACTTGGCGTGGGCGATTGAGCGGTGTTGGCGTCCGCGGACGGGTCCGCTGTTCCCGGAAGATGAAGAAGATACCGAGCGCACGGGCCTGACGGGCTTACACGACAATTAGAAAGGGTGGGTTAATTCATGCAACTGGCATCGGTCAAGAGCGCACTCGGCGAGGAGTTGGCGATGGTTCTAAAGGACGGGGTGGTGCCGGTTTCACGCATTAGGCGCCGCAAGCAGGAGTCCGGGGATCCGCTGACGATGGACGGGCTTTTTTCGGATTCATCGGCGGTGCTGTCATCCTTGCGTGCGCTTCATGCCTGGGCGGACGCTCAAACCTGGGCTGCGGAAAGGGTAGCCACCGCCGATTTGCTGGCCCCGGTCAGCCACCCTGGCAAAATCCTCTGCGTCGGGCTCAATTATCGAACGCACATCGAAGAGAGCGGGATGACCCTACCGTCGTTTCCGGTGCTGTTCAGCAAATTTGGCAATAGCGTGCGGGGACCCGGAGAGCCGGTTGCAATACCGGCGGTGGCGCAGCAGGTTGACTATGAAGCGGAGCTGGTCATGGTCATGGGCAAGGTCTGCGCGAATGTTGCGGAGGCGGATGCGCTCGATTACGTGTTGGGATACACCTGCGGAAATGACCTGTCGGCGCGCGATTTGCAATTTCGCACCGGCCAGTGGCTGCTAGGCAAATCGTTGGAGGGCTTTGCCCCGATGGGCCCGTATCTGACCTTGGCGGAGGACATGAGTCCGGACAATGCGGGCATCCAGTGCTGGGTCAATGGGGAGTTGCGTCAACATGACACCACCGCGAACCTGATATTTTCCTGCGCAACCTTGGTGAGTTACATCTCCCGGTATATGACGCTGGTGCCCGGCGACGTCATTTTCACCGGAACACCGCACGGCACCATGATGGGTTGGCCCGCAGACCGGCAGGCTTGGTTGCGGCCGGGTGACGAGGTGGTCGTAGAGATTGAGGGGATTGGACGGCTGGTCACGCCGTTGATTTAAGGGCGAAGACGCCAGTCCGACACAGACGTAGCGACGCTAGATCACTCGGTTGGCGGGGGCCCCGGTGAGGCCATAGACTAAGTTGCCTACTGCGGTTTGGGTCATGCGCAACCGCGTCTCCCAAGTGGAGGTACCGCGATGGGGCGACAAAACCACCTGCGGCATCGCCCGCAAGCCCGGGTGGATAGCCGGTTCGTGTTCATACACATCGAGTCCGGCTCCGGCCAGATGGCCGGAGTGCAAGTGGCGCACCAGAGCGTCCTCATTGACCACGGGACCGCGCCCCACATTGACCAGGTAACTGCCGCGGGGCATAAGGCTTAGGATATGGTCGTCCACCAGATGATGAGTATGTTCGGTTAGCGGCAGGGCGACGATTAAGACGCGGGATGCGGCCGCCAGTTCGGGAAGCGAACGGCAAGCACCGGGATGGCCAAGCCAGGGTTCGCTGCGCCGATGATAACGCAGGGTGGTGCGGAAAGGCCGCAACAATTCGGCGATGCGCTGGCCTACTCGCCCGTATCCCAAAATTCCCACCGCCAGCCCATGCAATTGCCCGGACAAGGCGTCATCGACCCGGTACGGGGGGAATCCCCCCTCCCGGGTGACGCGGTCCCATCGCACCAGTTCCCGCACGGCGGCCAGCGTCAACAGCAGGGCCATTTCGGCCGTGGCGTCGGTCACATCGTCGGGGGTGTTGCAGACCACAATGTGGCGTTCGTGGGCGGCGTGCAGGTCAATGTGGTCGGTTCCCACCCCGTAGGTGCTGATTACGCGCAAGACCGGGAATCTATCCATAGCCGCGCCGTCCCAGCGTCCGTCCCAGGCGGAGATGATGGCCCCTTCCACATGAGGTGCCGACTCGTCGTCGATTGGCCCCTGATGCCATCGCCAGCGGGAGTCATAACGAGACGGATTCCACCCGGGCAGGAATTGCGGACTCCAGCAAAGGGGTTGCATGTGGCGGCCTCCTCCAGATTCGGATGTGCATGGTTGCTTCTTAGCGTACCGGAATGGTGCGGATTCTGCGAGAGGGTAGTTGCGGGAATCCGGTACCGGCGGCGTCCGTTAAAGGGTCCGCGCCCGTCCCGGATGCGGCGCCGGCCCCCGCCGTCCGCGCGGTAACACGTGCGCCTGCGGATACGGTTCACAACGCGGTAAGGTGGGGGCAGCATCGAAGGCGACCTCGTCAGCGAGGTCGCCACCGTCTGCCACCGGTTCCTCAGGAAGGCGGTCAAACGCCGTATTGCGGAGCCGGGGTTCCTCTGCATGATTTGGCTACGCTCAAGGCGGGCCTGGTTGACCGCGGGCGGTTTCGGGATACCCGTGATGGCGTACCTCAAGGGTTCGAACAGTTTCCTTAAATGTTGTTTACACTTATTCGATAATGGATAATCGGGATCTGGAACGAAAATTGGTGCGTATTCACGAAGCGGCGCAATTTTTGGGGGTCACCCCGACGACCTGGCGTCGCTGGAAACGAGAGGGGCGGCTCGTACCGGATGCCCGGACTCGCGGCGGCGATCGGCGCTATGATCTGAATCGCGTGGGATCCGCACCGCACAGTTCGGACCATCCCGATCGCAAACCCATCGCCTACGCCCGTGTATCGAGCCACGACCAGAACGCCGATCTGGAGCGGCAAAAGCAAGTGCGGGAGCGCTATTGTGCCCGTCAAGGGGGGGACCTTTGAGAGCGTGGCCGACCTCGGGTCGGGCATGAACTACCACAAGAAGGGCCTGAAACGGCTCCTTAATGACATCCTTGCCGACTGGGTCGGTCGGCTGGTGGTTACCCATAAAGACCGTCTGCTACGTTTTGGGGCGGACCTGGGGTTCGCCATTTGCGAGGCCAAACAGGTGGAAGTGGTGATTCTCAATCACAGCGCGGACACCACGTTTGAAGAGGGATTAGGCCAAGACGTGTTGGAAATCATCACGGTCTTTTCGGCCCGACTCTACGGGCGTCGATCCCGAAAAACCCAACAATTGCTGGAGGGCGTAAAACACGCGGTCGAGGAGGCGTCGGCATGATCGTCGCCCACAAGATTGCCCTGGACCCGAACAACATCCAGGAGACGTCCTTTCGCCAAGCGGCGGGAGTGGCGCGCTTGGCCTACAAGTGGGCCTTGGACCAATGGCAGCAGCAGTATACCGCGTGGAAAGACGACCCGACGTTGCCGAAGCCGTCCGCGGCGGCCCTGCGACGCCAACTCAATTCCCTCAAGCGCGACGCCTTTCCCTGGATGCTGGAGGTCACCAAAAACGCCCCCCAGATGGCGATCATCCCCTTGGGCCGAGCGTTTCAGAATGTCTTCGGGGGCACCGGGAAATATCCCACCTTTAAGCAGAAGGGCCGCCACGACAGCTTTTCGCTCACGACTGATCAATTTACCGTCAAAGGCCGCAAGGGGCAGATTCCGAAGTTGGGCTGGGGGCGGATGCACGAACCGCGGCGGTTTGCCGGAAAAGTGCTGGGCGGCACGATCTCCCGGACCGCCAACCGCTGGTTCCTCAGTGTCACCGTCGAGATTCCGGATCCGCCTGTCGTCCGCCGCGAAAACCAAACGGTGGGCGGGGGGGATCTGGGGCTCTCGGCGTTGGCGACGCTCTCCGCTGGCGAGAAGATGGGGGGACCGAAAGCCTATGCCGCCGCCCAAAAACAACTGCGTCGATTGCCGCAACACTTCAGCCGCCAAAGTCCGCGCCGGATTCGTCCCCGGCCAGCCCATCCCGCCAGGGATGCGCAGGCCCTGGTCGCAGAATATGCAGAAAACGCAGCGGCGCTTGGTCCGGCTGCATGCCCGGATTGCGCATATCCGGGCGGATGCGCTGCACCACCTGACCACCGATCTTGTGCAGCGCTTCGATGTCATCGCCATTGAGGAGCTGACCGTGGCGGGGATGCTCAACAATCATCATTTAGCCCGGGCCATCGCGGACATGGGATTTGGGGAGTTTCGCCGTCAACTCAAATACAAGGCGGCCCTGCGGAACAAGACCGTCATCGTGGTGAACCGCTGGTATCCCAGCAGCAAAACGTGTGCGTCGTGTGGATACAAAGTGTCGAAAATGCCGCTCGCTGTGCGCGAGTGGACGTGTCCCGCATGTGGGACGCAGCATGACCGCGATGTGAACGCGGCGATCAATTTGCGACACGTGGCCGAGAGTTGGGTTGGAGGCTTCCAACCCGTTCCGGCGTAAGCGGGACGGCTCGGTGACAGTCTGTGGAGTGCCCTCCCGTGGACCAGACACCAGTCTGTCCCGCCTTGTGGGACGACCGGCCAAGGGCCCTAAGAAGCGGCGGCATGATGAAGCAGGAAGATGGCGACAGATGTGGTCAGAAGTGGTCAGATTTGGATAAGTCCATCAGAACGGGGAGACCGAACGCGTTACATTGTGATCGACGCGCGGACACCGATTGCGGGACCGGGCCGGTCAAATAGTGCGAGACCTCACCACAGAGCGAATGCGGCACCACCGAGCCGAATCTTCTGAAAAAGCATGACGGTTAGCCTCCAGCCGGTTGACTCCCCTACGCATCAATCGTCGAAACAAACCCGTATCACCATCACCGAATCGACCCCGGTGCAATGTCGATACCGCCCCGATTCCGATGCGAGCAGGTTGCCGCGTGCTCTAACGGTGCCATCCAACCCTTCCGGCGATGCCATCCCGGTTGTCGCCACTAGCTCCCTGAAGCGATCCCGGCAATCGTGGCAACGCACGGAAAAATGTGGGGCCATCGGTGGGGTTGATGGCTCGCCGGCCGCCCGACCGCCGAGCGCGGCCCGCGAAAACTCGGTGGAGATTTCGCAGTGCGTTTGGCTATGCGCTACACTGTTCTTGCCCGACAAGCACGCCCAAAAGGTTCCGTCTGGGCAAGCATTCCGAATGCCCCGGTCAGTATCGGCGGCGATTGCGAGCACGCGGGGCCGGGACCTGTGCCGCAGATTCGCTGGCGGTGGCAAGATGCGGGCCACCATGGCGTTGGCGGGTCCTCGTCGTCGGGGGATTCACCGTCCCGGCGCAAGTCCGGTCGCGAGCGGATGGGCGCAGTCAGGCGGTTGGGGGCCCCCGGCGGCAGACGGCGGGGTGATGGTTTTCGTAAAGGCAGGGGGACACAATGCGCGGAGGGCTTCGCGAATTCATGGGATTTCCCCGGGCGGACGGCCGGGTGGGTGTCCGCAACCACGTTTTGATTCTTCCTGTGAGCCCCGCTGCCAACCGTGCGGCGCTTATCGCCCAGCAGGCGGTTCCCGCCGCCGCTGTCGTGCAGGTGGCGCAGGAAATCGGCCCCGACGTCGCGGGATGGGAGTTGGCGGTGCGTGTCATAGCGGGGTGGGTCGATCACCCCAATGTGTACGCGGCGGTGCTGGTGGCGGTAGAGCGCGACGACCCGGTGGTGAGGAGGGTGATGGCCGATATGCGCGGCGAGGTGCGCTGCCAAACCGTCACCTTGGCGGAAGCCGGGGGTACCCGAGCCGCCGCGGAAATGATTCAAGTGGCCGTCGCGCGATGGCAACGGGCTGCGGCGCAGGAAACGCGGCTGCCGGTTCCGCTGTCGCAACTGCTGTTGGGGACCGAATGCGGCGGCTCGGATGCGTGTTCCGGGTTGTCGGCCAATCCCAGTTTGGGTTGGGCCAGCGACCATTTGATAGCGGCCGGCGGCACCTCCATTCTGGCGGAGACCACCGAGCTCATCGGTGCGGAAATGTTGTTGGCAACTCGCGCCCGGTCACAGGCGGTAGCGGATCGCTTGCTGGACACCGTGCGCAGCGCGGAGCACGCGGCGATGCGGATGGGGGCGGACTTTCGCGGGGCACAGCCGGCGCCGGGCAACATGGCCGGGGGGCTTAGCACCATCGAGGAGAAATCCTTGGGCTGCATTCACAAAGGCGGCCGGAGTTCTTTAAGCGCGGTTGTGGAGTACGCCCAGCGGCCGCCGGCGTCGGGATTGGTGGTGATGGATACGCCGGGTCACGACGTGATGCAGTTGGTGGGAATGGTTGCGGGCGGTGCCCAGGTGGTGGTCTTTACCACCGGCCGCGGTACGCCCACCGGGTCGGCCATTGCTCCGGTTATCAAGGTATCGACGAGAACCGAATTATTTCGCAG
This sequence comes from Bacillota bacterium, assembly GCA_021797825.1. Lineage (GTDB taxonomy): Bacteria > Bacillota > Sulfobacillia > Sulfobacillales > Sulfobacillaceae > JAJZZA01. Next base: position 49,577 of record JAJZZA010000015.1, read on the forward strand.
CCTGGGCCGCCATATTGACTTGGATGCCGGTCCAGTGATTGACGGATATCTTACGGTGGACCAGGTTGGTGAGCAGTTGTTGCGAAAAATCGTCGCGGTCGCGAACGGGGAACGGGTGGCGGCCGAACGTCTGGGTCACCGCGAATTTGGCATTTTCCAAGGGTGGACGGACGCGGGGGGTGTTGACTGATGGACCCGATTGCCATCTTGCGTTGGGTCGAGCGGGGACGTAGCCGCTTAGGGCTTAGGGATTCTCGGGGGGCCGTGCTGCCCGTCGATGCGGTGTTGGCGGACGTCGCGAGCGTGCCCGCGTTGGCTGAGCATTGTCAGCGTCTTGACGTCGCACTGAGCGCTTGGTGCCAACGCGCGGTGAACGCATGCCCGGTCCGGATTGATGCCCCCGAGACCGTAATGCCGCCGGTGGATCTGTGCGAGTTGTGGACGCTAGAAGGCTCGCGCTCTCCGGTAACGGAAAACCGGGAAGCGGATGGGGACCGCGCGGGAGGACCACGCCCCGCTCGGAACGACGACAGCCCGGTTCTTGGCTTTAAGGCGCCGGGCGGGCGGATTGCCGGGCCGGGCGACGCTGTCGGCCTGCGTCAGGACGCCATATGGCATGTACCCGCCGCCACGCTCACGATAGTGCTGGACCAACGCGGGCAAGCGGTCGGGTTTACGCTCGGGGATGACGTGACGGCTTGGGATCTGATGGAGCGAAACCCGCTGCATCAGGCACAAGCCAAACTCTTTCACCACAGCGCGGCGATCGGCCCGTCTCTGCTGCTCGCCGATACCGTCGATCCGTATTCCTCGCGGATCGCGCTGACTATCGAGCGGCGCGGTGACCTGGTATTTCAGGGAACGGGTTCAACCGCCCGGTTTCTCCCCGGGATAAGTCGCCTGGTCGATGGGTTGCGGGCAGCTTGGCCGTTGTCGCCTTGGACCGGAGTCATGGTTCCCGCGGATATTCCTCTCCCCGCCTGGGTTGCGCTGGAGGATGGCGACGTGGTGACGGTGGCGATGCCGGAGATCGGGTTCCTGCGCAATCCTGTGCGGCGCATCGGAGCGGACTGGGTTGACGTGCCGCCATCGGGGATGCGGGTTTTGCGCATTGACCCCACGGACACGGTAGCGGTAGCCCTCGGCGCCCTACACCCCGGACAGACGGTATCGGCCGGGGATCGAGATCTGGCTATTCAGGACACGGTGCCTTTTGGGCATAAAGTGGCGTTAGTTCCCATGCGGGAGGGCGAGTGGGTCATAAAATACGGGCAGCGAATTGGGCGGACAACCTGCAGCATTCGACCGGGACAGCATGTGCATGTCCATAATCTTGAGAGTTGTCGCGGGCGAGGAGACTGGGATAAGGCGGATGGCCCATAATGGAGACGCTCTTTAGGGGATTTCGCCGAGCAAACGGGTTGGTTGGCAGCCGGGATTACCGATTGGCGCTGCCCTCGGTGGTGTGCGCCAACTGGGCGGCCGTGAAGGCTGCCGAATTGAGTCCGGGGGCGATTGCCGTGGAACATCCTCTGGGTTGTGCGCAGATTGGCAGTGATTACGAGCAGACGTTACGGGTACTCTGCGGGATTGCCGTCCATCCCAATGTCAACACGGCGGTGGTCATCGGTCTGGGCTGCGAGGGAGTGCCGGCCCGCCGCATCCAGCAGGCGGCCGCCGAACGCGGAAGAATCGTGGCCTGTCAGCTGATTCAGGAGCAGGGGGGAGCCGAACCGGCCGCCAGTTTGGCGGCGACGGCTTTAAACGCGGCCTGCAAGAGCACGCGCGAGCCGTTTGGGTTGGCCGACCTTGTGCTGGGAGTTGGCGACATTGCGCGCCTGGGCCCCATGGGCCGCGCCGTGCTAGTCGAGTTTTCCGCGCGGGGGGGACGGGTGCTGCAGGCTGGCGAGGACCCGGGCGGAAGCGCCCGCATGCCGTATGGCGAGCCCTTGCCCTCATGGCGGACGCGCGGATGGATGCGGGCCGGAGCCGGCGATAGCGAGACCGTCAACGGATTGGTGGCCTCGGGAGCGCAAATTGTTTTAGCCCAGGCCGACGCGCGGCACTTGGGCGGCCATCCCATTTGCCCCGTGGTTCGCATTGGCTATGATGAGCGTCTCCGGGCGGCGCTGTCCGACGACTGCGACGGCTACCTGGCCGAGCGGACCGTGGCGGGATGGGTGGATTATGTCGTCGCGGCGGCCAGCGGCAGCCCGGTGGTTTCGGAAGTCACGGGTTCTGCTCTCTTTGCCATCGCACGGACCGGTCCAACCCTATAGTATCGGGGCGCAACATCCTGGATTTATCCGCACAGGGATGCCGTTACCACATGAACTTCTCCCGCCGCCTGGCCTCCACGAGGCCGAGGCGGGGGGTTCTGGATTCGTTGGCAAAACTTCCTGGTTCGTTGACCGCTGCGTGAGAAGCCGCGGGCCTCCCACGTCTTGTGCGATCTCCCCGGGCGTAACTGCGGACCGTTCCGGCCCTTCCGAAAAATCCGCGTGGTTTTGTGAGATGTCGTGAGCGGATCGCCGGAAAGAAGCTTTGTGATTCCTCGTTTCGCGATAACGACCGCGGCATTATGGTCCGCATTGTCCGTGTGTCCGCAGCGTTGACAGACAAACTCGGCTTGACTGAGCCGGTTGTCCGGGGAAGTGACTGTGCAGACGGCGCATTCCTGCGAACTATAGGAGAACGGGACCGAGAGCACCAGTTTTCCTCGGCGGAGCGCTTTATAGGTGGTAAACGAGACGACTGATCCCCAAGCCGACGATAAGATAGCCCGGTTCAGCCCGGCTTTGGCTGGCGCTTGGTTGGGAAGAAACCGCCCGTTGGCGTCCTGCGTGGCCTTCGCGTGTTGCCATGTTTGTAAGCGTCAAATAGTCCCCACCGGCGAGGTGGGGACTACGGAGGAACGGTCGGTCTAAGCTGGTCGGGCCCGTCGCGGCGTGCGCACATGGGCGGGCAACGTCGTGGCCCACGGCAACAGGTCGGCCCATGTTGTGGGATCCTTCAGATCGCGGTGGGGCAACTGCTCCAACAGATATTGAAGGTAGGCGCGGGGATTGAGCCCATTTTCTTTGGCCGTTTCCACAATGCTGTAGATGACGGCACTCGCACGGGCCCCCTTCGCTGTGTTAGCGAACAGCCAATTTTTTCGTTTATGCTCTTAAGGACATAAACGAAATTATGCGCCGTACTCTGTTATGTGCTGAGCTTTAAAGTTCCTGCCCCCAAACCAACATAAATAGCCGCTAATCCACCGTCGCGCTTCATGCGTTCACCACATAATCATGTCACCCGGTTGGTCCGGGAATTTCGGAACGAGGTGACATGGACATGGATAGGGCGTTGGGCCACTTTGGTCAGTATCTTCAGGAACACGAGTATCGGTCGGCCTCCATCAGTCAGTACATGCGGATTGCCGACCTGTTCCAGAGTTGGGTAGCAGGGCAAAGAGGAGAAGTGGCCAAATCGCTGCCCGAATTAGTCGCCGCCTATCTTGATTCCTCAGCGGCCATTGATGGCCGCCCGAGAAGCTTTCACATGGTGCGTGCGGCACTCCATCGTTACATGGAATGGATGGCTCTAAAGCCGCCGGATGTTGCACCGCCCTCAGCCCCGGATGCTATCGCGCTGGAAGTGCAGGGGTATCTGCAGTACCTGCGCGATGTGGCCGGGCTCGCACTCGCCACGTGCCTGAGGCACCGGACCGTGGTCGAACAGTTTCTTCGTACGGTGGCGACACCCCAGATTATCCCGCACAGCGAGTGGTTGACGGTATCCAAGGTCGAGCAATTTATTATCACTCAGTGGGCCCACCTTCAGCCCATTTCGAAAAAGGGGTCGATCGGCGTGATTCGCGGGTATGCCCGCTACCTCCGCTTTCGTGGTGTCGCCTTCGATCTCGGCATTCTCCGGCTGCCCTTGGCGGCGCCCGTCTGGAAACTCGCGTCCGTCCCCCAGACGTTGACGCAGGCGGACATCGACCGGTTATTGGAGTCTTACCTTACAGACACCGCGACCGGGTGCCGGGATTGGGCCATCGCGGTATGCTTTGTCGACTTGGGTCTGCGGGCTTCCGAAGTCGCCAATCTGGCCCTCGACGACTTTGAATGGCGAGCCGGTCGCATCCGAATCCGCGCTTCCAAAACCCGGCAAGAGCGCGTGCTGCCCCTCCCGCAGCGGGTTGGCGACGCCGTGGCGCGCTATCTCACCGGGGCGCGGCCGTCCACCCCGGAACGCACCCTCTTCGTGCGATTTGCCCACCAGGCTGGGCAGCCCATGGGACGTGAACAAATCCGGGGGACCATTCGCCGCGCGTACGCGCGGGCGGGATTTTCCTCGCACCTAACGGGCACCCATGTCTTGCGCCATACCAAGGCGGCAGCCCTGTACCACCAAGGATCCGACTTAAAAGTCATCGCCGACATTCTGGGCCACACGTCCATTGACACGACGGTGATCTATACCAAGGTTGCCGGACCGGCCCTGGCACCGGTCCAAAGCCCCTGGCCTGGGGCGCGACCCGAGGGGGGTGCCCAATGACGCCCGACACTGAGAGTAGCCACCGCATCACCCGCCAAGTGGAAGCCTACATCGCGTTCAAGCGCGGCTTAGGCTTTCAATTGGCCGTCGAGGCCGATGAACTCCGGCGATTCGCGGCCTTTGCGCGACGCCAACATCATGAGGGCCCTCTGACGGCGGCTTTGGCCTTAGCGTGGGCTCAGGAACGCCCGCACTATACTCGCTGGTACCAAGCGAGACGGCTTGAAGTAGCTCATCGCTTTGCCGTCTACGCTCAAATCCAAGATGTTGAGACCGAAGTACCACCCCGTGGCACCTTTGGATCTTGCCACGGGCGGACCACCCCCTACCTCTTTACCTTGGCCGAAGTCCAGCAGGTCATGCAAGCGGCACAGGCACTGCCATCACCGGATGGCCTGCGTGCGCAGGCCTTGTCCACCGCCATCGGCCTCCTCTGGGCGACGGGTCTCCGGCCCAGTGAACTCTGTAGCTTAATGCGCGAGGATGTTAACAAAATGCCGGGTATTCTTCATGTCCGTAAAACCAAGTTCACGAAAGAACGGGCATTGCCCCTGGACGCCACGGTCGTCGCGGCCCTGCAACAGTACGCGGCATTTCGGGATGTGCAGTGCCGGAACCCCAAGACCCGGCACTTTTTTCTCTCCACGGGTGGCATACCGCTGACCCTTCGCCATCTCGAATATGGCTTTACGGTCATCCGTAGGATCTTACTACCGCCAGGGGAATCGACCTGGCCAGGTCGGGCTCCCCGCCTGTACGACCTCCGCCATTCCTTTGCCTGTGCCACGATTCAGCGGTGGTATACCGAGGGGATTGACGTCAATCATCATTTGCTCTTGCTCTCAACCTATTTGGGACATGTCAAGCCGAGTGACACCTATTGGTACCTCACCGGCACCCCAGAACTGTTGGCCCTGGCGACCGAACGATTCCAACAGTGGGCTGCGAATGCGGCCCGAAAAGGAGGCGACCACTAATGTCCACCAACCGGTTTCCCGCATTGCTTCAGGGATTCTTCCTGAATCGCCTCATGACCCAGCGCAATGCGTCTCCCGCGACGGTCCGGGCGTATCGGGATACCTTTCGCCTCCTGCTTCGATACCTCGAGCAGACCCACCATGGCATGAGGGCGTCCGACGTCACTGTTGACATGCTGACTGCCGACACGATTTTGGCATTTCTCACGGACTTGGAAGTCACTCGACACAACAGTATCAAGACGCGCAACCATCGGCTCGCGGCCATTCACTCGTTTATGGACTACGTCGGATTTGAGGCGCCAGAGTATTTGGCCATCATTCAGCGGGTCAAGCAGATTCCCTTTAAGAAAGCCCAGAGCCGCGTGGTGTCTTATCTCCTCCCTGAAGAAATGGAGGCGCTGCTGGCCGTCTGTGCCGTCGAGACATGGCTCGGCCGCCGCGATCGGCTCATGCTGGCTCTCCTCTACAATACCGGCATTCGGGTCTCGGAACTCGTATCGCTCGCCTATGACTCGGTCCTGCAGACGCCGTCCGGCGTCCAGACCTTACGTATTTGGGGAAAGGGCCGCAAGGAGCGCGTTCTCCCACTTTGGCGCAACACCCAAGAATACGTGGCCGACTGGATGCGGGAGCGGGGAGGGGCCGGCCAGGACGAGTTGTTCAGCAACTGTCGTGGGGAGGGCTTAACGAGGTCGGGCGTCACCGCCCGACTGAAAC
>JAJZZA010000016.1 GCA_021797825.1 Bacillota bacterium
GACCTTCTCGACCAAGCGATTCCACTCCGCCGGGAAGCCCCGCATCGCCGGGTGCGGCCAATCATCCAAGTCCTGGAGTGGGAGGGGCGCGTCGCCCCCCAGCGTTAGACGGCTCTGCGGCGGCGCTTTGGGATCGCCCTGGACGATTCCGGCACCGGCTACTCGTCCCTCAGTTGCCTTGAGCAATTGCCCCTCGACGCGCTCAAGATAGACCGCGCGTGTGCTCGAACCATCCGCAGCGAGCAGGATCCACGCTCGCCCAGACCATCATCCGGCGTGCGCACAGCTTGCAATGGGAGGTCACTGCCGAAGGCGTTGAACGTTAACCCCGTTTACCGCACTGCGACACCCCAGATGTGTTATCCTGCAAGGATTCCGGCTCAGTCCGCCATTGACTCCAGCCCATGTCACCGGGCTTTTGGCGGTCGACGGATGCCGTCTGCCACGCTTCACTCCATCCCCGCAATTTTCTTTGGATTGATTTCGCATCCAGTTTGCGCGATGGCAACGGATACCTGGATAACAAAATCATGGGCAGGGTGTTCAGCCAGGGGGGTCCGGTCATGTCCTTTAAGCGTCGCCATGGGCGTCATGCTGTCCTAATCGGGCTATTGCTGTTAACCGGGCTGGGGCTATTTCTGCCGTCGTGGCGCACGGGATTGGGAGGACTGCTCCCGGTTGCCCAGGCCCTGCACGAATTCGGCGGCATTCTCTACGGTCTGGCCATCGTGGGCTGGAGCGCCCGGGTCTTTCCATGGCCGCAACGGCCCCGGCAATCGCCGCCTTATACCCGGTGGGCGTACTTTTTTGTCATCATGCTAAGCGTCACCGGCACCGGCCTGTTGGTTGGACCATCCTGGACCCATGCCGTCGCCACGGTGGGCCACGCGGCCTTTGCCGTCCTGCTGGTCGCCTGGGTGGGATGGCATCTGGCCACAAATCGTCCCGCCCCGGCACGGCCTTCCGCCCGGATTAACCGGGGCCGGCGACAATTCCTGAAATGGCTGGCGGGCGCTATGGCCACCATTCCGGCGCTGGCGGCGACCCCGGCCATGATACGCCTGGTGGCTGGCCGCGTGTGGGGCCGGTCCAGCGGGACGACGGGCGGAGCATTGCCGGGTTTTGTGCCTTACACCGTGGTCAATGGCTATCCCCACCTCGCGCTGGACACCTGGCGCATGCGTTTAGAAGGGATCGCGAGCCCTCCCAGGCAGTGGACCTGGAGCGAATGGCAACACGAGCCGCAACAAACGGTCAGGGTAAATTTTCGCTGTGTCACCGGATGGGCGGTCGCCGGGGTCGAGTTTGCCGGGGTGAATCTGGCGGACTGGCTGACCCGCCAAGGGTGGGAGCCGGGTCGTCAACCATGGGTCACGTTTTATTCCGCCGACGGGGTCTATACCGAGTCGCTCAGCGCGGCCCAAATTCAACAATACGCGCCTTTGCTGGCGACTCATATCGATGGCCAGCCCCTCCCGGTCTCCCAAGGTTTTCCGTTGCGGCTGGTGGTCCCCGGCATGTATGGCTACAAATCGATTAAGTGGCTAACCCGGGTGGCGGTCGGGCCGCACGCTCCCTTGGGCTATTGGGAAGCGCGGGGCTATCCCCAAAACGCCTATATCGGTTCCTATTTTTAGCGGCCGCGTTAGAACCAGCCCTTGCGTTTAAAAAACATCAACATGCTGGCGGCGACCGTCATCATCACGGCGATGGTTAGCGGTTGCACATGGGGCCACCCCAACTCGGACATATCGCGCAGGTTCATCCCCAAAAATCCGGTCAGAAACGATAACGGAAGAAATATCGTGCTAAAGATGGTCAGAAACTTCATCACTTCATTAAGACGAGTCGAATGCTGGTTCAACTGCAAGTCCACCAGCCCGGTGAGATTGTCCCGCAGCCCGTCGACATTATCCATCACATGGTAACGCATCTTGCCAGACCGACTCCACCGCCGGGACCGCCTCGGCGTGCATGGTGATCATCCAGTTGGGGCCGGTCATGAGCGCTACCGCCCGCAAGTTTTCCCCTTCCGGCGTAAATACCACCAACGCCAATAGGTCGCCGCGACTCGCAAACGCCGCGCGCGTGGGTTCCCGTTCCCATCCCGCCGGCAGTTCTGCCGAGATGTGCAACTGTTCACAGACGTTCTTGAGCGCATCGGGATCCCACCCCTTAAGATCCACCCAGGCGCAGTCCGTCGCCAGGACCTTCCCCAACGGCTCCACCGTCACGTGCCCATCGCGGGCAACTAGCATGGACAATGGATTCGTGCCCCCTGCCGCAATATTGTCCCTGTTCTCTTGTTCCCGCGCCGGATCGCGTGCCGCCGCCGGAAGGCCGAACCGGGTCCGGCCTTCCGTGGCGATCTGGGTTTGAATCAGCGTTGATCGATGGAGACGAAAGTGCGATGGGTGGGTCCCGTGTATTCGGCGCGGGGGCGAATGATCCGGTTGTTATGGTATTGCTCCAAAATGTGGGCGGTCCAGCCAGCCATTCTGCTCACGGCGAAGACGGGGGTGAAAATGTCCACGGGAATCCCCATTTCGGCGTACACCGACCCGGAATAAAGATCCACGTTGGGATAAATTTTCTTCGCGTGGAGGACGGTTTCCCGCACGTCGTTAAGCATCCGGTACCATTTCAGATCGCCCGCATCTTCTCCCACCTCTTTGGACAAACGGCGCAGGATAACGGCGCGGGGATCTTCGGTCTTGTACACCCGGTGGCCGAATCCCATGATCTTTTGCTTTTGGGCCATGGCCGCTTGCACCCACGCACTCGTATTCTCTTCCGGTCCAATCGCCTCCAGCATATGCATCACGGCCTCGTTGGCCCCGCCGTGCAACGGGCCCTTAAGGGTGCCGATGGCCGACGTCACCGCCGAATAAATGTCCGTCAACGTGCCGGCGGTGACGCGGGCCGAAAAGGTGGATGCGTTGAGTTCGTGGTCGGCATGCAGGATGAGCGCCGTGTCGAAAACCCGAGCATGGATGGCCTTGGGTCGGGACCCATGCAGCATATACAAAAAGTTCTCGGCTTGAGACAGAGTGGGATCGGGGGCCACTGGGGCCTTGCCGGTCCGCAACCGCTGGAAGGCGGCCACGATGGTGGGCACTTGCGCAACCAGACGCACCGCCTTGCGATGGTTTGCCTCGGGTGTGTTCTCTTGTCCGTCGGGATCATAAATGCCTGCCAGGCTGACCGCCGTGCGCAAGGCGTCCATCGGCACCGTATCCGTCGGCAACGATCCGAGCAGGTCCATGACGGGGCGCGCGAGCGCACGGTTTGCGGATAAACTTCGCGTAAACTCCAACAATTGCCCCCGGGTCGGCAAGTCGCCATTCCACAACAGATACACGACTTCCTCAAAGGACGTGGTCTCGGCGAGGTCCGCCACACTATACCCTCGGTAAACCAGGCGCCCTTCCTGTCCATCGATGAAGCAGATGTCGGAGGTATTTGCCACCACATCTTCCAGCCCGGCTTTAAATGCTTGCTCAGGCATCCGTCCGCCTCCTCTACAGGTGCGTTATCGTCGAAAAAGAAAACTTTTCATCGAACAACTAAAGTGTACTCCTCTTTTAAGATTTCGGATCCCTCCATTTTCTAGCCGCCGGTTTATGCCGAACCGGTTTGCGCCATCAACCCGGACCAGACCTCTTCCCCGGATAGTTGGACGCCGCGGGGCGGAAGCGCCCCCCGCCGCATATGTTTCATCACTTTATCCACGGCAAATTGGGCGATTGCCGCATCGCGCTCGGCAGGCGAAAACCCGGTCGGTGCCACCGGAACATCGACCACCCGGACCCGATAGTGGGCGTTTTCATATACGCCCTCGTAAATCCTCAAGTCCAGTTCGAAACTCTCGGCCTGCTGCTTCACCGCATTGACTGAAATGGCCATCTCATCACCTCGTATTCTCTTGTCGAATTATAGCACCCCCGACTCCCTGGACTATTCTGTCCGTCATTTCCCGTTCCTGCTCCACAATTGCTATAATAGCTCTATTATCTTTTCGGAGGAGCCGCAGCGTTGCTTAGGAACCGTATCCGACGCGTGCCCGTCACCGTGCGTGGAACGCATTATATTCACGAGTACCTCGTCTTGCCCGACGTCTGCGCGGTTGTGGCAGAAGTTCCCGAGGGCGTCATTTTGGTGGAGCAGTTCCGTCCCGCCCTGGGGCGGAGAATCCTGGAGCTTCCCGCCGGCCGTTTGCGACGCGGCGAAGAACCCGCGCAAGGGGCGCGGCGCGAACTGCAAGAAGAGACTGGCTATCAAGCGGAGGACTTGCGCCTCTTGTCCCGGTTCTACCCATCGGTGGGACTTTCGCGGCACAAAGTCCACCTGTATTATACAGTCAACCCATCCGCGGGAGAGACCAATTGGGACGCCACTGAAGAAATCGACGTCAAAATCGTACCGGTCAATCAAGTTCCCAATCTGTTAATTGAAGGAAGGGCGGCCGACGCAAAAACTCACCTGGGGCTGGTGTATTTCCTTAATGCCCGGGGTTGGATCCTGCAGCGAGGCCGTTGGCGGGCTACCGATGCCGTGCCTCCCCACTCCACCCCCGACCATCATTAATTCTGGTGCGGGTGAAAGAAAATCCCATCTACACAACTTCGCCAATTCGGCTAAAATGACATTAAAGGACCAGGGTATTTGATGCAGGGGAGTTCAACGAGAGGGGGATTCAGACAATGATCTGCGAACGTTGCGGCGGGCCGGTTGGAGAAGCAGGTTCGGCCTGTGCCCAATGCGGTCTGGCAGGGAACCGAAAACCCGTTGCCAAGCGCCCGGGCAAAGTCGTGCCGTTTCGCCCACGAAAAAAAGCCAGCAAGAAGATGGCCAAACGCAACTTGCGACGTCCCTCGTCCACCGTATGGTGGATTGTTGTGATAATCGCCTCTAGCCTGCTGGTTCCTTACGTGGCGCCACTCATTCACTAGCTGTCCCGGTCAAGCCAATTCGTCCCGTCATGGGTCATTTCCCGGCACGACCCTTGCCGGATGGTGGCAAGCGTAACGGGTGCTTGCCATATTCTGCCCGCGACCAATTTTAAGGCGCTTGGTAGTTCCGCAAAGTCCAGATCGCGTCCGTCATGCACATGCCGCAAATAGAGATGAGACGGGTTGCTGCGAACGCCATCCACCCGAATGTGCGGCATGCCCGCACACTCCAAGTCGCGCTGCAACACGGACTTAACCGTCTCGGCACCGGCCATCCGCGACTTGTCCCCGTCGGCGCGCGGCTGATAGACGGCAAGTCCCGCCTGTTCGGCCAAGCAATCGTCAAACCAGGCCCGAACCAGTCCTCCGTCATCATAGAGATCCCGGGCGCCAAACACGGCGGGGAGTCCTCCCGACTCATGAATCCGGGCAAAGAGTTGGTAGCCCAACCGGTAGGGATTTAGCGCGGGCGGCGCAACCGCCACGATCTGGGCATTCAGCCGCGCCGTGTCCCAGGCTTCTTCCGCCCCTGCGGCAATTTTTCGCATCAGCCGGGTGTGCCAAAACGTTGCATAACCCTCATTGGCGATTTTCGTCAGCTGCTGCGGCCAGAAATATCGCGCCTCGGTGCGCAGATCAGCCAGGCACTCGCGCTCCCATTGGGTCAGGAGCGGAGCGCGCCGCGCGACGTATCCCATCACGTCGTCCGCGGTCAAGCCGCCGGCCGCGTCACGGGTGCTCTCCCCGGTGAAATCCATGAGAACCTGCGCCGCATCAATCAGGCTCTCGACCGCCTGGCTGCCATACTGGCCGGACCATCCCGCAATCCGGCGGCGATGTGCGGCCATCCGGGCAATCATATCGTGCGGAATCTCCCGAAAGCATCGGTTGTGCCGGAAAAAATCGGCATGGGCTAGCACATGCGCGATAATCAGGAGGGCCTGGCCCCGGGTGCCGCAGCTATCGATGAAGGCATAGGCCGGATCGCTATTAACCACCAGCTCGTAAACCTGCGACCGCTGAAAGGCATTGGCATCTTTTACCCGTTGGTAGGACTTGCCGAAACTCCAATGCGCATACCGAAGCGGCATGCCCTGTTGGGAAGCCAAACCATCAAGCCCGTCGCGTCCCACCAGTTCAAAGTGAATCTGACCCGGACAGAGCCCTTGCTCTTCGGCCAGCGGCCACACCCGGTCGATCAAGGCGGCCAGATCCAGCGGCTTAAGCACGGGAGGTATCTCGCGACTTGCCAAAAAAGTGGAACAAGGCGCGCAGGATATCCTCCTGACTGTGCAGCAGCATAACCCCCAACCCCGGCCCCGGCAACTGGCTAAAGCCGCGGAACAGGGGCGATGGATGGCGCTCGCTGTCATGGATTTCGCTGTACCCAAAAAGTGTGGCCAAAGAGGCCAACCGCGCGCCGGTCTCGAGGGCAATGGCGTTGTCCGAGGTCAGGTTGCCGCCGTCGGTAAAATGAAACGCGTAGGCATTGTAGCGATCAGCCGGAAACCTCTCTACTAAAATGTCCAGAGCGAGCCGGTAGACCGAGGAGGATACCGTTCCGCCCGAGGCGCCGCGGTGAAAAAAGGTCTCTTCGTCAACCTCGCGGGCACGCACATCGTGGGCCAAAAACACGATCTCAACCTGGGGATAGTTGCGACGCAGAAACTCCACCGTCCAGAAAAAGAAGCTCTTGGCCAGGTATTTTTCAAACGTGCCCATCGAACCAGAGGTGTCCATCATCGCCAACACCACCGCCCCACCCTGTTCCGCCGCCACCGGTCCCGACACCCAAAAGCGCAAATCTTGGCGCGCCAACCCGCTAAACCCCGGCCAGCCAGCCATCGCATTGCGCCGCAAGTTGGCCAGCAGCGTCGATTTCTTAGCCCATTGCTGGCGAAGCCCGCCGCGCCCGATGCCAACCACCTCGACGGATGACCCTGCGCCCGGGGCGGTTCTAGCGGGGTCCAAATCCGGAAGCGCCAAATCGGCAAACACCTCGGCTGACACCTCCTCAAGCGGCACGCGGTCCTCCGTTTCGTCTTCTGCGGCCGACCCGTCACCGCCTGCCGCCGAATTCATCCCCGGTGCTTGCGCTGACGGGCAAGCCGCGCCATTGGTGTCTCCCGGCAAGCCGCCGGGAGCCTGGCCCACCCGCTCGGTGTCGTGCCAGCCGAAACGAATCCGAAATTCCGGGCAGCGGAACATCGGGAGTTTTACCGTGTGGCGCCCATCCGACCCCAGGATTTTCCGCTCCCGCACCAGGTCGCCCAAATTGCTGCGAATCGCCTCCCGGATCCTGCTCTGCTGCCGACGCTTGTCGGCGGCGGCATGGGTTTCATCGTCGGGTGGCCAAGACCCCACGCTAAACGGCCGCCTCACCGGTTTAAAAGGCCGCCCACGTGAGCCATGGCGCCATTGGCGCAATGGCGACAATAGCTGCCGGTTTCCACCATCCGCGCCACCGCCTGCTCAATCCGGGCCAGTACCCGTTGATCGGCAACCGGAGATTGGGTGGTCACCTTGATTTCGTCCCGCATGTCGTCAAACAGTTTTTCGGTCAACGCCGCATGCAATCCGGGATGGTCCAAGTAAGTAAAACGGGTGGGCCTGTCCTGAGCCATCTGCAACCGCAGATAGATTTCTTCACGAAAGGCCGCCGTCTGCGTTTCGGTGACCCGCAGCCGTTCCTCCACCGCGCGTAACAACCGCTCATCCGCCCGCCGGTTCCCGGGCGCGGCCACCGCCGCCACCACATTATCGATGTAATTTTCGTAAAGGTTTTGCAACTGCTCACCCCAATCCACGGCAAAAGCCGCGAGCACCTGACGTGCAATCTCCCGGTTATACCAATCCCGCGCCAGTTGGATGCCGTCCTCCACCAGACTCTGACTGACCCTGTCCGCCAGCGGATTGTTCGCCACGCCAGCCTTGAGCGCGGAGAGGACATCGAGCGGTCCCACGCAGGGTTGGTCAGAACGCGCCAGAACCGAGGCCAATCGATTCAACACGTACCGCGGGTCCAGTCCCCGCATGCCGTCCCCGGCCATCCTCCCAGCGTGTTCTAACCCAGCCCGGCTAGCGCAATCTCCGGTCCCGCTGTAGGCCTCCAATTTGCTCATCCGGTCCCCGCCGGGTTTGAGCTGGTCCTCCACTCGGGAGACGATGGCCAATACGGCCGCCACTTCCAGGGCGTACGGGGCAACATGCAAGGTCGGTGGAAAATGCGGACCCAAAAGTTTTTGATAGATTCGCACCTCTTGCCGGTGGTCCAGATTATAGGGAACGGGCACCACCACCATACGCGAGAGCAGGGCCTCGTTTCTCGGATTCTTGGCAAAGGCGCGGTATTCGTTCTCGTTGGTGTGGCCGATCACCACTTCGTCCGCCGAAATCAAGTCATACCGTCCGGTCTTGAAGTTTCCCTCCTGACTCAGCGAGAGCAGATGGTAAAGAAATTTCTCGTCGAGTTTCAGCATTTCTTGAAACTCGATTAATCCCCGGTTGGCGACGTTTAACTCCCCGTCAAAGCGATACGCCCGGGGGTCCGATTCCGAACCGACCTGAGTGATCGCCTGAAAATCAAGCGACCCAATTAAATCAGCAATATCTTGGGACTTGGGGTCGGAAGGCGCGTAGGTCCCGATCCCAATTCTCCGCCTTTCGGACATGGTCACGCGTTGTACCGGAACCTCCGCGAGTTGGCCCCGGTAGCGGTCCAGCACATAATATCGGCACCACGGACACAGATCGCCAGCGATCACAATGCCCAATCGTCGCTCCAGCTCGGGGCGGAGTTCCGGCGGAATCAAATGCAGCGGCTCCTCCTGCATGGGACACCCCGCAATCCCATAAAGCGCTCCCGTCTCGGTACGGGTAAATTGCTCCAGACCGCGCTTAAGCAGCGTGGCAATCGAAGACTTCCCTCCGCCCACCGGCCCCACTAGCAGTAAGATCCGCTTCTTGACGTCAAATCCCATCGCCGCCGGCCGCAAATAGTCGTCCACCAACATATTGAGCGCGTGGTCGATGCCAAAAATCTGCTCGCTAAAGAACGGGTAGCTGCCGTTGGGAGTTTTTTCGCCCCGGGCCACCACCATCCGCCAGAGACGGTGATGGGCGGACTCGGCCACATTGGGATCCGCTTCGACGGCCGCGAGATACTGCGCCAGGGTCCCGGTCCAGAGCGGCTCCGCGAGAAGCTCCGCGCCAGCGAAAAGGGGTTCGGACGACATAGCCAGCCTCCTCAGACATTTCCCCCATTTTATCCAGAGTTCCCCGATTTATCCCTGAACCAGCCCCGATTCCGCATGTACAGCAGAATCGCGGTGGTAACCAACCCCATCAACACCAGGGAATACCAGTAACCGTATCGCCAATGCAGTTCGGGAATGAGGAAATTCATCCCGTAGATTGAGGCGATGGTGGTAGCCGGCAGTGCCAGCACCGATAAGAACGTTAGCAGCTTGACGACCTTGTTGATTTCGTTGGACTGAATCGAGGTGTAAGCCTCCACCGTGCCCGACAACGCCTCGCGCGTGCTACCGACACGGCCGACCAGATCGCGCATTTGCCCGGCCAAGTCCTCGAAGTACGGGCGGTTGGTCTTTTGCACATAAAGAAACCCGGTACTTTTCAACAGCTCAAAAATTTCCATTTCCGGTTGCACCACGTCCTGCAGGCGCAGCGTCCACTTGCGCAGATGCAAAATGTCTGGAGCCAGGTTGCGATACGGATGCTGCAGCATCATGCGGTGCACGTTCTCGAATTCGCCGTCGACTTGGCGCAACAGCGTCCGAAAATCCTCCAGGTGCCGGCTGAGCAGTTGATAGAGGGCGAAATCGGTCCCTTGATCCAGAAGTTCATTGCGCTTGATAAATTCCCAGGCGTCGCGCACCGTTTGATCGTGTGCCGACAGATGGACCGTCACCAAAAAAGCGCGCCCCAAGAAGACTCCCAAATCAGCCACGTGCTGCGGCGCGCCTAATGTCGCGTGCAAGGCGACGACAAACACCAACGCATCGTCCTCCACCAGCAAACTGGGGCGCTTGACTTCGTCCGCGCGCAGAACGCGCGAGATGGCGGCAGGATGGGCCGGGTACAACCGGTTAACCACCGCCGCCAATTCCGTGTGCTCGGCGGGTCTTAAGTCCGCCCATACATAGTCGGCCTGTTCCGGAAACGTTTCCGCCTCCGCCGTCTGCTCATCGCGGGAATATAAGAAACGCGCCGCCGCCACCTCCCACCTTGCCCCGTGCGTTCCCATTTTTCCCCGTCGCGGGCTATGTATGCCAGGTCTTGGCCCGTGCACATGCTATTCGCAGGCACAACATGCGTTGATCAAAAGGAGGACTTCCGGTGTCAGCAGCCACGCCGCCGATCAACTGGACACCCATGATTGTCGGATTCGCCGCGGGTTTGGTGTCTCGCATTTTATACCTTAGAAATGGCCGCACCCACTATCCCGGGTATCCCTCCGGCTACGTCAGTCAAGTCGCCTTGGCCATCATTGCGGCGCTTATCGGGTCAAGCATTATTGTCGCCTTGGTTGGCAAACAATTTACTGCCGCCACCTTCCTGACTCTGGCGGCTACGCAGTTTCGCGATGTGCGCAACACCGAACGCTTAACCTTGGAAAAAGAGGAGCAGCTCTTGCTGGTGGGACGCGGTCCGGGCTATATCGAAGGGATTGCCATCACCTACGAAGCCCGCAATTACCTGGCCATGCTGGTGGCCTTAGCCACCTCGCTGGTCACGGAATTTGCCCCGCCGTGGGCCGGGATCGCCGCGGGCGTGGGATTTGTCGCGGTCGGCGAGCTGTTCATGTCCGGGCCGCGTTTAGGCGAGATGGTGGAGGTCCGCCCGACTCATGTCAGATTCGAGCAGGAGAGCCTATTATATGCCGGCCCCGTGATGATGATGGAGGTCGGTTTGCCCGATTCACGCGAACGGTTCAGAAAACATGCGCTGGCGGTCACCCTCACCCCGAAAAGTCCTCGGGGCGCGGCGGCGCTCTGGAACATCGCTCAGCGGCAGGCGCTGTCGCATCAGGCAGCGGCAGCCATCGGCGTGCAAAAAGACGTGGGATATCCCGAACAGACGCCGCTCTGCCGCATGGACATGCCGCAGGGCAATGGCGAGGCGGGATTCGTCATCTTGCCGGTTGAACGTAACCTGGACAAATTAATCGATGCCATCAAACGAACGCCCCTGCTCGAATCCGGCAAGTGGTCCCGGGTCACGAGTCCCATCCTGACCAAGCCACCCGCCGACCACGAGCCGCACCAAGATGAAGGAGGCCACACATCGCATGGCTGACGCCCCGACCCCGATTATGTTCGCCGTGGTGACCACCAACCGCGAAACGGTGGTGGGCGGCATGGCGCCCGTTTTTGTCGCCGAGGATGAAGCGGAGCGTGACCGCATCGCTTTGTGGATTAGCCGCATCACCAATGCGATTGTCCATGATTTGCATAACGGCACAGTGATTCTCACCGTTAACCAGTCGGGCAGTTAAGTTCTGATGGATGGCGGGCGCCAGCCGAGGTGCTCCGGGATCGCCCGGCGGCGGCGGTTATCGGAATGAACCGCACCGTCTTGGGCGCCTGCCGGCTACTGGCGCGTAACCATCGGGCGGCTCCCGCTACATAGTCGGGCCCAGGCGGCACGCCCTGGACGAATATGACCGGCGGTGTTTGTCGCGACACGCGCCATTTCCTCCACCAGCCAGAGATCCCCCAGCCGCAACCACCAGGTGGGGCAGCGCGGGATGGCTTCACCCAGTCCTCCCCCGGGCCCAGTGTCCCCTCGTCTGGCATGCGTCCTCCCCCAACGTTCCCGCGGCAGGCTGGGGCGGGTACCCCAGCAACCGCATCGGCCGATTCCATCGTTTTACCGAGCTGACGGCACGCCTAACCTCGCCTCTGTCGGCACCTCGGCGGGGAATGCGCGAATCGAAACCGCAAACGCGTCAGCCGCCCCCTTCGTCGGGCATGACCGGTTTGGCGCGCCGCTCTCGCCGAACCGGGCCCGGTCCTGCTTACCGCATGACCCGACCCGTGCCGGATCCGATGGGGCGAGCCTCGCGCCGCCGTTGCCGTGGTTTTCGTTATCGATGCGTCGTGGCCTGCGGGTGCTGGCGAGGAAGCGAGCGCAAACCCCTCCCCAGGGCCAGCGACCGACACGGCGACGTGCAGGCTGAAGAAACGATCGTCAGGCACGCAAACCAATATTAAGATTATATTAAGATTGTGTTATCATCTTGTTAAGCTTTCGAAGGGTTGGTAACCGTCATGGTCGTTCTGACTTTGATTTTCCTGTCGATAGCCGGTTTTACCATCATTTCCGGCATTAATGATGGTGGAAATCTGGTCGCGACATTTCTCGCCAGCGGCACCATCCGCCCAGGTTGGGTGCTGCCGCTGCTGTTGTCCAGCATCGGTCTGGGACCGGTGGTGTTTGGCACGGCGGTGTCGCACACGATCGCAGTGGAAGTCGTCAATTTTGCCCAAGCGGGCCCGTTAGTGCTTTTGGTCGCGCTGTTGGCGGCGGTCGTCACATTGCTGACAACCTGGTGGATGAAAATCCCGACCAGTACCACGATTGCGCTAGGTGGGGGAATGGTCGGCGCAACCTTGGTGAGCGGCCGCATCCATCTCATTCATTGGGCGGGCGTCGCCAAGTTGATAGCCGGTCTGGTGGGTTCGGTGGTCCTGGGCTTTGTGGTGGCCTTGGTTCTCACCAGACTGCTGTGGATGGGTTTAAAGCGGCTTTCCATGCAACAAGTTCAACCCTTAACCCGCATTCAATACCTCACCGCATTCTGGCAAGGTTTAGCTTATGGCGCAAACGATCAGGAAAAGGCGATTGGTTTGATGGCGGTGTTCTGGATGCTGATTGACCATCACGCGGACTATCGCGTCCCCTGGCTGGCAGTGGCCGTGCCGCTGGTTTTTTGGGCCGCCGGGCTGGTAGTGGGAGGCTTTCGGATTGCACGCACAGTCGGTAACCATGTCGTCCGGATTGAGCCCATGACTGCGCTCAGCACGCAGTGGGCGGCGGCGGTAACCGTCAGCCTGGCGGCCCTGGGGGGATTTCCGGTCAGCACCACCCAGACCACTGACGGAGCCCTATTTGGCACCGGAACCGCGCTGCAACCCTTAGCCGTGCGATGGGTGATGGTTCGCAAGATGGTGGGGGTCTGGGTGCTCACCATGCCAGCCGCGATGGTTTTAGGCGGGCTCATGATGATGGGCGCGTCAGCATTGAAGTGAGGAGGCGCAGGATGAGTTGGAAAGATATTTTTATGATATCCCGGCAGGTGCAGACCTTTCACGATGTCCTCGCCGAGCAGGCTCACATCGCGGTACAGATGGTCCAGTTGCTGCAATCTTACGTGGACGAAAAACAAAAGGAGGGCCGTCTCGAGCTGGCTGAGCAAGCCTCCGACCTGGAACACGCCGGAGACCGGGTCCGCATGATGATTGTCGATCAACTGCAACAAACCTTTGTGACGCCGTTTGATCGTGAGGACATCAACGACCTGTCGCAGGCTCTCGACGACATCGTCGACTATGCAGAAAACACCATCAAAGAAATTGCCATCTATCAGATCCGGGTCAACGACATATTGCGGGCCATGGTCGGAATTCTGCACCAAGGCACGGTAGCGCTTGACGAAGCGGTCGGGTTGTTGGGACCATCGATGCGCCATGCCAACGAGGCCGCGGTTAAGGCGAAATCTTCTGAAAACAAAATGGAAGGCATGTACCGCAAAGCAATTGCCACGTTATCGGAGGAAGATGATATTCACTACCTCATCAAGATTCGGGAAGTCTACCGTCACTTGGGAAACGCGGCCGACCGCATGGATGCGGCCGCCAACGTCCTCATGCGGATTGCCATCAAACAATCCCATTAAGCCCCACCGCCAGGCGGCTGCAACCCGTCGCCAAGCGCCCCGCGCCGAGCCGCGGGGAGGCGCTTCCCCGCGCAAATTCCCGAACCGGCGGGCTTGCGCCCAGCCCGCGATTCGTCAGGGGTAACCCCGGGGCTCGGCCTTGACAGGGTTTTCGTCCGGCACCTGACCGATTCGCCCTGGGCACCGTGGCTCCAGGCGGGCCCAGCGGTGTCTCCGGCTGCCGAGCTGGCGATGCCCGCCGCTCATCGCACCGGCCGGGCAAACCCGGGCAGCAACCTTCTCCACGCCCCGCGCTTGCCAATCCGGGTCGTTTCCGCCGTCCCCAGATACCGTTGATCAAACAACCCGCAATCCATATAATTAGGTAGCCTACCAATCTAATTCAGGGTGAGATGCCGACATGACCATCAGCGACGACCCGGTGACCCAACAACTCTTCGACGCCTTTATGCGGGTACGGAAACTTCACTGGCTGAACTGGCGCGGAGCCGGCCGCCGACCTAGCGATTTGCGCGCATTGTTCTGTATCCAGCAGGACGCCCCGCCGGACGGATTGGGCATTACCGTGACCGACATCAGCGCCCGGCTTGGTGTCACGTCTCCCACCGTGACCCAATTGTTATCTGGTCTGGAGTCGCAGGGGCTGGTGCAACGCCGGGCCGACCTGGCCGACCGCCGGATGATCCGCGTGCAGCTGACGGCAAAAGGCGACGCGGTTTGTCACGACGCGCAGGCCGCGCTGGTCGCTGCCTTCAAGGGCCTGATCGACTATCTCGGGCCCGAACCGAGCCGTCAGCTCTCCCTGTTGCTCGGCAGAGTCCTCGATTATTACCATGAACACCAGGCGGCGAGCGACGAGGCCAGCCAACCATGAAACAGCTGCTGGCGACCTTAAACCCCTATCGCGTCCGCATCGCGGTGATTGTGGGTCTCCTATTTATCCAGGCGCTCACCACGCTCTACCTTCCCGAGCTTATGTCTAAAATTGTGGACAACGGCGTCATTACGGGCAACATGCGCTATGTGGCCGGGGTCGGAGAGTTTATGCTGGGGGTGACCCTGCTCAGCGTGTTGTGTGCGGTCACGGCGGGTTTGTTGGCATCCAAGACGTCCGCCGCTTTTGGAAAAATTCTCCGCCGCCGGGTGTTCGCCCAGGTGCAAACCTTTATGCCCAAGGACTTTGAGCAATTGGGCACCTCCTCGTTGACCGTCCGCACCACCAACGACATTATGCAGGTCCAGCAATTCGTCAATATGCTGTTGCGGATGATGGTCATGGCTCCCCTTATGGCGGTCGGCGGCATCATTATGGCCATCTATACCGATGCGCGCCTGTCGCTGATTGTTCTCATCATTATGCCAATCTTGGCCATCACCATCTATCAGGTGCTTGGCCGCAGCGTCGCTCTTTTTCACATGATGCAAAGCAAGGTAGACGATCTTAACCGCGTGTTGCGCGAACACCTGACCGGTGTGCGCGTGATTCGCTCGTTTGACCGGACCGACTATGAACTGGGCCGGTTTAACGACGCCAATATCGCGCTGACCGCCGTGTCGGTGCGGGTTTATCAGATTATGGCGGCCCTCATGCCCATCTTGATGCTCACCATGAATTTTTCCACGCTGGCCATCATCTGGTTTGGCGGGAAACTCGTGAGTGGCGGTACCATGCAAATCGGCAGCCTGATGGCGTTCATCCAGTATGTCACGCAACTGATGTTTTCCGTCATGATGGTGTCCGCCATGTTCTTTATGGTCCCGCGCGCCGAGGCCTCCGCCCAGCGGATAAACGAAGTGCTGGCCATCAGTCCGACCGTCAACAATCCCCCGCAGCCCAGCGCACCTGGGCGAACCCGCGGTCATGTCGAATTTGAAGACGTCACGTTCCGCTATCCGGGCGCGCAGACGGCTGTGCTCTCGCACATTTCGTTTCGTTTAAAGCCGGGACAGATGACCGCGCTGATCGGCGGCACCGGTTCGGGAAAGACCACGCTCATCAGCCTGATTCCCCGTCTGGCGGACGCCAGCAGCGGACGCGTGCTGGTTGACGGGGTGGATGTGCGGGCCCTGGACCAACGCGTGCTTCGGCAAAAAATCGGTTACGCCCCCCAATCCGCTGTGCTGTTTTCGGGGTCGGTGGCCGAAAACATCCGCTTCGGCAACCCTGACGCCTCCCTTCAGCACGTCCAACTGGCAGCGGAGATTGCCCAAGCCAACGAATTCATCGAGCGTCTGCCCGGAGGGTTTGACTCCATGATTTCCCAGGGCGGCGCCAATCTTTCCGGCGGACAGAAACATCGTCTGGCGATGGCCCGGGCGTTAGTCAGAAAGGCTGAAATCTATATTTTCGATGACACCTTTTCCGCCCTGGATTACAAGACGGATGCACGGCTGCGCGCTGCCCTCCACCAGGCAACGAGGGATGCCACCGTGCTGATTGTGTCTCAGCGGGTCAGCGCGGTAAGGGATGCCGATCAGATTATCGTGCTCGATGACGGGGTGTTGGCGGGCGTCGGCACGCATCAGGAGCTGATGGACTCGTCGGAGACCTACCGGCAAATTGTCACTTCCCAGCGGACCGAGGAGGGCACGGCATGAGTATCAAAGACAGCCGGGACAACGCGGCGCCACTGCGGATGGGATTGTTCGGGGGCGCAGCCGGACTCGCCGTGCCGGTCGAGCCGCCCAAGCATTTCAAGGAAACCTTGCTGCGCCTCTTGCAATATTTTAGGCCGTATCGCATCCGCCTGCTGCTGGTCCTGATTGCCACCAGTTTCGGCACCCTGTTTTCAATTCTCGGGCCCAAACTTATGGGCAGCGCCACCACCGATTTGTATGTCGGGATCACGGCAAAACTGAAGGGACTGCCCGGGTCGGGCGTCAATTTCCCGGAGATTCTGCGCCTGCTGGCGGTCCTCGCAATCCTCTACCTATTGAGTTCACTCTTCGGCTACTTTCAGCAGTACGTCATGGCCGGCGTGGCTCAGCGTGCGGTCTACAACCTGCGCAAACAGGTCAACCAGAAGTTGACGCGGCTTCCCATCAGCTATTTTGACCGACACCCCCACGGCGAAATCATGAGCCGCTTTGTCAATGATTTCGACAACATCAGCAGCACCTTGCAGCAAAGCCTGACGCAGTTGATCCAGTCGGTCATCACGTTTGTCGGGGTGATCGTGATGATGCTGACCATCAGTCCGTTAATGACAGTGGCCGTGGCCGCCACCCTGCCTTTAAGCGTCTTGGTGACCAAGACCATTGCCACCCGCGCACAAGCCTACTTCTTAAGCCGGCAGCGATCGCTGGGCGAGCTAAACGGCCACATTGAAGAGATGTACACGGGTCACCAGATTGTCAAAGCCTTCGGCCGCGAGGAGCAGGCGCTGACCCAGTTTGATGACATCAACGAGCGGCTTTACGATTCGAGCTGGAAGGCGCAGTTCGTCACCGGCATCATCATGCCGCTGATGAATTTCATCGGTAACCTCGGCTATGTGCTGGTCAGTGTTCTGGGCGGCATCCTCGTCATCCAACACCGGATCCAGATAGGCGACATTCTGGCGTTCATTCAATATGCGCGGCAGTTTTCGCAGCCGATCACCCAACTTTCCAGCATCTCCAACGTGATCCAATCGACCATGGCGTCTGCCGAGCGCGTCTTCGAAATCCTCGACGAAACCGAAGAGACGAACGGGGCCGACAGCGAGGTGGTGGACATCCCCCAGGGCGCCATCGCCTGGCATCATGTGCACTTTCGTTATGACCCGGACGTGCCGTTGATTGAAGACATGAACATTGAGGCGCAGCCCGGCCAGACCGTGGCCATCGTCGGCCCGACCGGGGCTGGCAAGACCACCTTGGTCAATTTGATGATGCGATTTTACGAGCTAAACGCCGGGACGATTACCATCGACGGCATCAGCGTAACCCGCCTGGCCCGCGACCACCTGCACCGGTGGTTCGGCATGGTGTTGCAGGACACCTGGCTGTTTTACGGCACGATTCGCGACAACATCGCCTACGGTCGGGCCAATGCCAGCGACGTCGAGGTGGTTAAGGCGGCCCAGGCCGCCCAGGCCGACCATTTCATCCGCACCTTGCCCGATGGCTATGACACCCTGCTCAATGAAGAGGCGTCCAACATCTCGCAAGGGCAAAAACAACTCTTAACGATTGCCCGCGCCATTCTCGCCGATCCCCCCATCCTCATTTTGGACGAGGCCACCAGCAGCGTGGATCCTCGCACCGAAGTGCTGATTCAGCATGCGATGGATGAACTGATGAAAGGGCGCACCAGCTTTGTCATTGCCCATCGGCTGTCAACTATCCGCGATGCCGACCTTATTGTCGTCATGGACCACGGCCAGGTGATCGAGCAGGGTACCCATCCGCAACTGCTGGCGCAAAGAGGCTTTTATGCCGAGCTTTATCGCAGCCAGTTCGCGCATCAGCATGACAGCCTGGTGGTTTGACGGCGGGGAGGCGTGGTCCAGGCCGTTTGGGCAGCCGCTGCCCGCCGGTCGGAATATTCGGAGCCTGCCCGCGCCCCGGCCGTCCCGCGCTCGGCAAGGAACGGACCAGCCGATTGCCGGTTTTCGGGCCGTTTCTCTGCCTTGCCCGTCGCGTTTGACGCGCCGAGTCAATTGTCGCCCGACACGGAAAACAGCGGCAACCGCTGACGGGCGACGG
This sequence comes from Bacillota bacterium, assembly GCA_021797825.1. Classification (GTDB taxonomy): domain Bacteria; phylum Bacillota; class Sulfobacillia; order Sulfobacillales; family Sulfobacillaceae; genus JAJZZA01. The sequence continues at coordinate 18,562 of JAJZZA010000016.1, forward strand.
CGAGCCACACCCAGAGGGCTGACAGCACGCCAAATCCCGCCCCGACCGCCGCATTCGGAATAGGCGCCAGCAACAGCAGGCCGACCCCGACGGAGGCCCAGGGGATAAGGCGGGCCGCGACAAAATGAAAGCAATGATGCTCTTTGGCCGCCATCACGGCGGACGCGGACAAAACCCCCGCCCATCCGCCGAGCGGCCACCAGACCATCGCCAGCAGGCCAACCGCCGCCAATCCCCGCACCAACCAGCGCCACTCCCGCAGCCACACCAAAAAGCTCCAGGCCGCCACCCATACCGAGAGGCTCGACAGCCATTGGCCGGCCTCTAGCATCCCCGCCTGTCCGCTTAACCGTCCCGCCGCCTCGATCGCGAAACTGGCGGCCATCGCCAGCAGTGCCATCCGATAGATGCGATCGCGCCGTGCCGGGTAGGGCGGCATCACTATCCCCGGCGGCGGTTTCATATGCTGCACCGCCTTCTTTATTCGCTGTTCATCCTGCGGCCGTTTCCCCGTGTTCATGGCGTTCTCCCCTTTGGTCCATCATCAGCCCGCAGGCGCGCGGTCGCCCGGCGGATCACCCGACGGCCCGCGCCCGTCACCCCGTCCATCTGCTTGATGGCGTCGATTAGCCGCCATCCGCCATCCACCCCAACCCCAGGCACCATCCGGCCGCGACTGCTGGCGCCAACCGCCAGCAGCAGGCCGAGGTCCCCCGGGTGCGCCGCCGCCACCGCTGGCAGCCGTTTCACCCACTTCGCCCCATCCGTTCGAGAATCCAAGCGGACAATCACCGGGCCATCGGCGACCGGCCACTCAAAACCAAAACTGTCGGCGAACCGGATGACGGCCGGCTCGTTCGGGGACCGGCTGTCCTCAAACCAGGAGAGCTGTTGACGCTGGCTTTGCCCGGGCAGCCCCGCCAGCGCACCGGCCGCTTCCAGCGCTTGCAACGCACGGGCGGGAAGCCGGTGTCCGACCCGTCGCTCAAAGTCGGCCACATCGGAAAACGGTCCGCTTGCCCGCGCCTCGACAATCCAGTTCGCAGCTCCCGCTCCGAGCCCCTTGACGAGTTCCAGGCCCGCGCGGAGCGCATCCGCTTCGGCGGCGAACCCCACCGCACTCCGGTTGACATGGGGAAGCAGCACCCGAAACCCTTGTCCGATGGCTGCGGCCATTTCCTCCGACAGCCGGTCGCTGCTCGGCAGACTGGACAATTCGCCGCACCAAAACGCCAAAGGCCAATGCGCTTTGAGATAAGCCATGTAGTAGCTCAGCAACCCGTAGGAGGCCGCGTGCGACTTGTTGAACCCATAGTCGGCGAAGGCGCCGATGGCCTGCCAGATGCGTTCGGCTTCGGTCGCGCCAAAACCCGCGGCCAGCAGGCGGGATTTAAGCCGTTCGGCTTCTTGGGCCATCATCTGGTGATCTTTTTTGGACACCGCCCGGCGAAACAAATCGGCCTCCGCCAGCGTATAGCCAGCCAACTGGCGAACCACTTGCATCAACTGCTCTTGATACAGCAAGACGCCATAGGTGTCGGCGCAGATTCGCGCCACGGGATCGTTGGGCACGGCTTGCCGTCCCTGTCGGCGGGCCAAAAACTGGCCAATCGCATCCATGGGGCCCGGTCGATACAAAGCCACCACCGCCATCACTTCTTCCAGACCGTTGGGCTGCATCTGCCGCAGCAGGTCTTTCACGCCGTGTCCATCCAATTGAAAGACGCCGTCGGTATCGCCCCGCCCGAGCAAACCGAGCGCCCGCCGGTCCCGCGGATCCAGCCGATTGGGATCCAAAGGCAAAACGCCCGCACTCTCCTCAATTCTGCGGATAGTGGTCAACGTGCGCAATCCAAGCAGGTCCAGTTTTAGAAATCCCAGTCGCTCCACCGCGCCCATCTCCATCTGGGTCAACAAGCGGCCCTCGTGGTCGGGTTCGCAGGGAAGCCAGCGGGCGAGCGGTTCCGGCGCGATCACCACGCCCGCGGCATGCGTCGACCGATGGCGCGGGCATCCTTCCAAAGCCAGCGCAATTTCCGTCCATTCTGCCGGGCCGCCCCGTTGCAAGATGGCTGCGGCCAGTTCCTGGCGGCGATCCGCCAGGCGGTCGGAGACGCTTAGGTGCAACATCTCCAGGATGGCATTCACGCGCTCCAGGGGTTGTCGCAAGGCACGGCCCGCGTCACGAACCGCGGCGCGTGCGCCGAACGTGCCGAACGTGCCGATTTGCGCCACGCGGTCCACACCCCACCTGGCCCGGAGATAATCGAGCAGTTCCCCGCGCCGTTCATCCTCGAAATCCAGATCAATGTCGGGCATATTGCGGCGAGCGGGGTTCAGGAATCGCTCGAACAACAGCCCGTAGCGCATCGGATCAACCGCCGTGATGCCCAACGCGTAGGCCACCAGGGACCCGGCGGACGATCCCCGGCCGGGGCCGACCCGAATCCCGCGGCGCTGGGCTTCCGTGACCAGATCCCCCACCATCAAGAAGTAGCCGGCGAACCCGAGTTGTCCGATAATGGCCAATTCGTCGGCCGCGCGCCGCTTCACCGAATCCTCGACCCGCCCGAACCGATTCGCCAACCCGACGCCGACCCGTCCCGCCAGCCGCGCCAGCAGGTCATCCGGGGTTCCGTCGCCGGGAAGCCGCGGAACCGGCTCCGGCAGAACACGCGGCGGGGGAGAGGCATAAAACAGTGACGCATCGTCATGGCGGGCGCGCGCCAGCCACTCGCTCTGGGCAATCTCCGGGCCCACCTGGCCCTCGGGCTCATGGCCGCCAATGGCGGTCAGCACCTCATAGGCCCGGCGGTCGGCCGGGTCGGCGTAACGCACACCCCAAGCCGGCAGCCATCGCCAGCCTTGGCGGACGGCCGACGCTGGCCATGCGTCGCCCGCGCCGAGTTCGACCACGCGGTGGCCAAAACCGGACAACAGCGCCTGGTTGGAGGGGATGAGCCACCACTCGGCATGAGGACCGGCCACCACCACCGCCAGCTCCGAAGAGACCAAATCAGCCAGCGTCCACGGACCCGGGGTTTGCGTCGAAGCGGACAACAGTCCCCATCCTTGCGGGGAACAGGCATAGAGTCGAACCAACTCCACGCTCCCGGTCGGCACCACCACCCTTCGGGTCACACCGAGCCAAGGGTCCAGCCCAGCCGCCCGCGCCGTGCGGTCAAACAGCTCCAAACCCGCCATGGTTTCGTAATCGGCCAAGCCGACCTGTTGATAGCCGAGACGTTTCAATCGGGCCAAACCCGTGCTGGGATCCCACAGCGACCGCAAAAGCGAATAGCCGGACCAGAGGTTCAGCAACGGGATGGTCTTGGTCATGTCCGCCACCCGCCCCTCATGACCGGAATCCTCTGCCGGCATGCGCGCTAGAGCCGCTGAGCCTTTTCGCGTTTGCGCAGATTGCGGTCGAGGGTGGCCTTGCGCAAGCGTACGCTTTTTGGCGTAATTTCCACCAATTCGTCGCCCTTGACATATTCCAGCGCGCCGTCCAGGGTCAACGGACGCGGGGCCGTCAGCCGAATGCTCTCTTCCGAATTGGAACTTCGCATGTTGGTGACGTGTTTCTTCTTGCACACATTCAGTTCCAAATCGGCGGGCCGGCTATTCTCCCCCACCACCATGCCGGCATATACCGGGGTGCCAGGACTCACGAACAACACCCCCCGTTCCTGCGCGTTGTCCAGCGCATAACCGGTGGTCACTCCCGATTCGATAGCCACCAAGGCGCCGCGCGGCACCTCTTCTAAGGCTCCGGAGTAGGGCGCATACCCTTCAAACAAGTGGTTCATAATACCATATCCCCGGGTTTGGTTGACAAAGACCGAGCGGAATCCCAGCAATCCTCGAGCCGGAATCACAAATTCCATCCGGGTTTGTCCCGGCCCCGCCTGCCCCATGGCGTTCATGGTCGCCCGGCGCGGTCCCAAGAGCTCCATCACGGTGCCGACGTGCTCATCGGGAACATCCAGAAACAGGCGTTCCATCGGTTCCTGTAGCCCATCCGGAGTCTCCCGCAAGATGACCTCGGGCTTGGAGACCGCCATCTCGTATCCTTCTCGCCGCATCTGTTCCAGCAAGATCCCGAGATGCAATTCGCCGCGGCCCGACACCCGAAACACTTCCGCGTCATCCGTCTCCTCCACGCGCAACGCCACATTGCGTTCCTGTTCCCTAATCAGGCGATCACGCAAGTGCCGCGAGGTGACAAACTGGCCTTCCTGCCCTGCAAACGGGCTGGTGTTGACCCCGACCAGCACCGTGAGCGTGGGCTCGTCAATTTGCAAAGGGGGCAGCAACTGGGGATTGTCGTAGTCCGTCACGGTGTCGCCGATGGTGGCCCCTTCCAAACCCGCCACCATGACGATGTCGCCCACGGTCGCGCTCCCCATCTCCACCCGTTTTAAGCCGACCCGTCCAAATACTTTGGTGGGACGCGCTCGCCCGATAGCCCGGTCGGGATGCGCCACGCCCACCGCCTGGCCGGGAGCCAGACGGCCCTGCCGGATCCGTCCGATAATCAGGCGCCCTAGATAGTCGTCGTGGTCCAACGTGGTCACCAGCAATTGCAATGGCCCCTCGGCGTCTCCGACGGGATGGGGAATATCGTGCAAGATGGTGTCAAACAGGGCGGATAAGGTTCCGTCCCCGCTGAGATCCGGTTGGCGCGAGGCCACACCCTGTTTGGCCGAGGCGTAGAGCACGGGAAACTCCAACTGGTCGTCGGACGCCTCGAGGTCGATGAACAATTCCAGCACCTGTTCCAATACCTCATTCGGGCGGGCTCCCTCGCGATCCATTTTGTTCAAAACCACGATCGGCTTTAAGCCTTCCTTCAGCGCCTTTTGCAACACGTAGCGGGTCTGCGGCATGGGGCCTTCGTTGGCGTCAACGACCAGCAACGCGCCATCCACCATGCTCAGGATGCGTTCCACCTCCCCGCCAAAATCCGCGTGTCCCGGGGTGTCCACAATGTTGATGGTGACATGCTGGTACCTCACCGCCGTGTTTTTGGCGAGAATGGTGATGCCGCGTTCGCGTTCGAGATCGTTCGAGTCCATGACCCGTTCGGTCAAAGCGGTCGGATCACGGAAAATGCCACTCTGTTTAAGCATCCCGTCAACCAGAGTGGTCTTGCCGTGATCGACGTGCGCGATTATCGCGATGTTTCGTATGTCTGTCCGTTCCATGCCGCTTGTCAGTTCCTCCTATACATCCCCGCACACCCCCGGGCCCCAGCACGCACCGCGCCATTTTTCGAATCCGGGCCCATCCCTCACCATGCGTATCCATTCATTATAACCCACAGGCCAAGTTGCGGAAAACCTCTCCCCGATGTTCATAATTGCGGAACATGTCATAGCTGGCCGCCGCCGGCGAGAGCAGGACGGTGTCTCCGGGCACTGCCAGGCGCCGGGCGGTTTCCACCGCTGCTTCAAACGAATCCACCAGCACAATCGGCACCGGGCTGTATGCCCGCATCGCCCCGGCGATTTTTTCCCGGGTTTGTCCGATCGCCACCACTGCCCGCACCGAGCGGCTCGCCACGGTTCTCCCCAACAGAGCATAGTCGAGGTGTTTGTCATAACCCCCGGCAATCAGCACGATGGGACCCGGTAGCGCCGCTAGCGCGGCCGCCGTCCGCTCAGGGGTGGTAGCAATGGAATCATTGATATAAACCACCCCGGCCCGCTCGCAGACCCGCTCCAGCCGGTGCGGAACGCCGCGAAACGTCTCCAACACCTCCCGCATCGCATCTAAATCGCCGCCGCACGACGCGACCACGGCAATCGCCGCCAAACAGTTGGCCAAGTTGTGCGCTCCCGGCAGGCGGATGGCGTCGGTGTTGACGACGGCGCGCCCGCCGTCGTCTCCGCGCCACCAAAGATGGCCGTCGGCCAGATAGGCGCCGTGCGCGATCCGCCCCTCTAAATCAAAAAACACCCGGCGGCCCGCATGGTTTTGCCACAGCGGCCCGACGGCCGCGTCCGCGTAGGGCAGCACGGCCCAATCGGCAGGGTGTTGATAGGCCAAAATCCGTTGTTTGGCGTGCGCGTACTCCGCCATCGAGCCGTGGACATCAAGGTGGTTGGGCGACAGATTGAGCAAACACGCGCCGTGCGGACTCCGCTCGACCAGTTCGAGTTGAAAACTGGACAATTCCATAACCACCCAGCTATCCTGCGTGATCCGGGACAGTTCGGGCAGCAGCGGGTTCCCAATGTTGCCCCCCGCAAACAGCGGCCGGCTCCCGTCCCGTTTAAGCGCTTGGGCGACCAAGGTCGTGGTGGTGGTTTTGCCGGCCGAACCGGTAATACCAATCACCGGCGCTGGGCAGGTGGCCAAGAACAGGTCGGTTTCGCAGGTTACCCGAATTCCGCGGGCCCGCAAATGCTCGATTTCCGGTCCTGATTTAGGCATGCCCGGAGTCAGGTAGACTGCCGCCAGGTCAGAGCGCGCCGCCACTTGCGCCAGATAGCCCGGGCCGGCCGCCACCTCCACCCGCCCAGCCATCCCCAGTTCCGCCAGAACGGCCCGCACTTCGGGTTCCGGCTTCTGGTCGGCCACCATCACGGTCAGCCCCTGGTTGACCAGAAACGGCACCAGGGGCTGATTATTGACGCCCAGTCCGATGACCGCGGCCACGCCCGCGTTGGCCATTTACGCCTCCAATAACGAGCGCATACGGGTTAAACCTTGCTCAAGCTTCGCCATCGAGGTGGCATAGGACATCCGGAAGTAGTTGGGGACGCCAAAACCCGAACCGGGCACCACAGCCACCCCGCTTTGCTCCAACCAGGCCAATCCCAAATCGTCGGCGTTGCGAATCTCCCGTCCTGCCAGCGTGCGTCCCACCACGCCCGCCATGTCGACCCATAAGTAAAATGCCCCGTCGGGAGCGTCAACCGCAAGTCCGGGTATCCGGCGAATCTGCTCCACCGCGTACTGCCGGCGGCGATCAAACTCCTGGCGCATCTCCTCCACCGCTTGCTGCGGACCCGCCAGAGCCGCTGCCGCCGCCGCTTGCGCAATCGAGGTCGGATTGGAGGTAGACTGCGACTGCAGGTTGGCCATGGCCTGGATCACCGGGGCAGGCCCCGCCGCGTAGCCAATCCGCCACCCGGTCATCGCATAGCTCTTCGATACCCCGCTGATCACGATCGTCCGTTCGCGCATGCCGGGATAGCGGGCGATGGACACCTGCTGGGCGCCGCCATACACCAACCGGCCATAGATTTCGTCCGACAACACGAACAGGTCGTGGTCCACGGCAAAAGCCGCAATTTCCTGCAGCGCCAACGGCGGGATCACCGCGCCGGAGGGATTGCAGGGGGAATTCAGGATAAGGCCGCGGGTGGCCGGGGTCACCACGCGTTCCAAGTCGTCGCGCCGCAACTGGTGTCTTTGTGCCGGAGCCGTCGCCACCCGCTCGACCCGTCCCCCGGCCAAGAGAATTTGTTCCGGATACGTCACCCAATAGGGAACCGGCACCAACACCCCATCGCCCGGCGACACCAGGGCCATGATCGCATTGTAGAGCGAATGCTTGGCTCCCACCGAAACCAAAATCTCGTTGGGCTGGTACGTAAGACCCGTGTCCAGCAACAAACGATCCGCCACCGCCGCCTTCAGCGCCACCGTCCCGCCCACTGCGGTGTAGCGGGTTTGACCGCCTTCAATGGCCTTGACACCCGCCTGCCGAATGTGCGCCGGGGTGTCGAAATCCGGCTCGCCGGCGGTAAAATTCACCACATCCTGCCCTGCCGCAATCAACGCCTTGGTTTTCGCATCCAGCGCCAAGGTGGGCGACGGACTCAATTGCGCCGCCCGCTCGGCCAGCGTGATTCCCATTGCTTTCGATGACATCCTCATCCTCCTGTGGGTTGGTGCAAATCTTACGACCCAGCGGGCGACCGGTCGAACAAACGGTCGGCCCACAAGTCCTCCAACAACTGTTTAAGCCGTTCGGTGACCAAGGCGATAATCTGCTCGCCCTTCTCGCGGGTGCCGCCGCGGCCGTCTCCCGTGGTGGCGTGCCGCAGGTGCCGGGACGCAAGCCCGGTATCCTTGATCCGGTAGCGGGGCACCAACGGATTAAACGAGGCGTCCTCCATTTGCACCCACGAGCCGGCCATGGCCAGCATCACGGAGGTCTCATCTTCGCCGGCGTGACCCTGACCGGCAACCACGCGTAAGATGTCCTCCCGGTAATCGAGCCACCAATTGACCAACACCACCCGAGCCCCGTGTTCCGCCATATCTTCCATCGCGGTGGTCAAGGGCCCGATGTTGCCGCCATGACCATTCAGGATCACCACGTTGGCCATGCCCCAACCCGCCGCGGCCTGGCCCACGGCGGCCACGTAGCGGCCAAAGACCTCCCCGGGGATCGAGAGCGTGCCCGGCCATTCCGCCAGGTCCCAGGTGTGGCCGTAGGGAATCGCCGGCATTACCAGCAGACGCTCGGGATAGAGCGCTTCGACCCGTTGCGCAAACTGTGCGGGGGCAATGTTGTCGGTGCCCAGCGGGCAATGCTGACCATGCGCCTCCACACTGCCCGTGGGCAATATCGCCGTATCCACGTGGCCTAAGACCTGCTCACGAAACGCCTTAGTGGTCAACCGTTCCCAAAACACCCAGGCCCCCCCTTAGACGCGCCGTGCACTACCGCTCACCGCCATTTTCACCCGGCCCCCGCCTGCGATGGCGCGTCATCCAGCCTCCAATGCGCCCGGCCTCGGCCGCTGTCAGTCCACCCCAGCCCACTGCCGAAACCTTTTCCCAAAGACCCAGGGCTTGGGCCGCCTGGGTCTTGCAACGCAGGCGCTCTTGCTCGGTCGCGGGCCCAGCCTGCTTCTGACCGAGTGTTTGCCATTTTAGTTTACCAGGCGCAGCCCGTTTTGACATCTTGTTCTCCTCCGTTTCGCGCTTTCCCACAAGCTTTCCCCCGTCGCCCGGTTCCTATCGGAGGCATGGATTTGCCGGGCGCAGGTCTGCCAGCAGTTCCCTAAGGCACGGGAACAGGTCGAAGCTGAAGAGAGCCGCTTCTGCCATCAGCCGTCCCGCTCCCTGCCGCCGAGGGTTTTAGGCCTCGTCGGGGTCCGAATGCTTCTGGTAGCACTTGCTGGGATCGCCACCGGATTGACGCCCCACTGGCTTTGCCGAACCGTGAGCCTCCGCTAGGGCGGCAGCGGCCGGTGCAGCCGGTGAGGACCGGAACCCGGCAGGTGGGCGGCCGCCACGACGGTCTGCTGCAGACGCCCCCATGGACAGCCGTTTACAGATGCCGCGTCAGGCGCAAGCGCCACCCGACCTCTGATCGGCGGCCCACAACGTGACAAGCCCGGGCCTCCGCATCCGCCATGGTCAGTCGCGCGCGGACGCGGGCGGCAAATCGCCGCCGGGTCAGTTGCCCGCCAGCAGCAGAGCAATAAACAGCACATAAAACAGACCCGGGGTCATGAGATCGGCAAAGCGCAACTGCCCGCGACGGGAGCGCAGGTAGCTGAAGAGAGCTGCAGTCCAAGCCAACATGGCGGTGGCGAGCTCCCAGGGCGTAAACCGCCAAGTGGTCATGACCACTCCAATCGCCGGCACCAGACTGGCTTGAAAGGCCATGGCGCCGGTGACGTTGCCCACCGCGAGGGCGTCCTGATGCCGTCTCAGCCAGATCACGCTGTTCAACACCTCCGGCAGTTCGGTGGCCACCGGGGTGATGATGACCGAAAGCAGAAATCCCGACAAGTGGACGCTTTGCGCCACCTGACCGAGGGCCATGACAAAAAATCTGGCGCCGACGATGAGCCCGAACAGCGCCATCCCTACCTGCGTGACCACGGCCCAGGCGGGAGCATTGGCCCCCCGATACAAATGGAGCGCCTGTTCCGGCGCCCGCGCCTCGGGATCCTGGCCGAAATGGCGGAGCAAGGCGGCGGCATGCCACAGATACCCCAACACCAAAATCCCCGCCACCACGGGATGCCAAACGCCCGGGACAAATCCCGCCAGAACCGCTAAACCGAAGGCAAATAGAAAAAACCTCAAGTCACCGCTCATGGCCGGAACTCCGACCGTCAAACCCTGACGTCTTCTCCCGCTCCACCACAGGCCCAGGCCAATCACCCAAAAGCCCAGGGTCGCCAGCATAAAAGGCGCGCCTAAAATGGCCCCCAAACCAATCGCCTCGCGATTTCCCCGCGAACCGAACACGATCGCGACGATGGGGACCAATGTCTCCGGCAGCGCGGTGCCCAGGGCCGCCAAAAGCGAGCCCACCGCGCCTTCACCCAGACCCAGCCGGTAACCCAGCCACTCCACGCCATTGGTGAAATAGTCGGCCGACAGGACGATCAAAATCATGCCGCCGACCAGGATTGCCATGAAGGACATGTCCCTTCCCCCTAAGGAGAGTATATGGACAGTCGGTCGTTTATCATTCCGGCCGGAATCCCGCAAACGACATTTGCCGCAACCCCTCGTAGACGGCGATCGCAACCGCATTCGCCAGGTTAAGCGAGCGCACCTCCCGATGCATGGGAATCTGCCGCCAGCGGTCGGGATAGCCGTTCAGCAACCAGTCGGGCAACCCGGACGATTCACGGCCAAACACCAAGACATCGTCCGCGCTGTAGGCCGCCCGGTCATAGCGGAGACCTCCGCGGGAAGTAAACAGATGAAGACGCTCGGGCTGCCGCAACGCCTGCGGAAATTCGGTCCAGGACGGGTGAATTCTGACCTCGACCAGATGCCAGTAGTCCACCCCCGCCCGCTTCACGTCCCGATCCGACACCGAAAACCCGAGCGGTTCGACCAAATGGAGGATGGAACCGGTGGCGGCGCAAGTTCGGGCGATGTTGCCGGTGTTGGGGGGAATCTCCGGTTCGACTAACACGACGTGCATGCCATAAAATCCCTCCTGCGGGGGCCGCGTTCCCGCATAGACACCCTTTATGCGCGGGACCGGCCCCGCCTTGCCGTCCTTATCCCGGAGACGCCGTTTCCCTCTGACACATCAGGCGCCAATGCGCCTCCCCAGGTATGGCAGTCCGGGTCGGCCCGCGTTTCGCGTCAGGGCCAGACCGTAGCCTAACGTGGGGACGGCCGGCAGCGGCCGGCGCGTTATAGCCGATTAAGCGCCTTTGCCAACTTCCTGATGCAGCCCGGCCAAGAGCCGGCGCGCAACCGGGCCCGCCCCGTGACCCACGACCTGATCGTCGATGCGCGTGACCGGCATCACTTCGGTCAACGTGCCGCACAGGAAGACTTCGTCTGCCCGTTTCATCTCCTCCGGCGAAAAAGGCAACAGGGAGACGGGGATATGATAGGCTTGGGCCAGTTTCAGCACCACTTCGCGCGTAATTCCGGGCAGAATGTAATTGCTGACCGGTGCCGTGCGCAAAACCCCGTCCCGCACCATGAAGACATTGGCCGAGGTAGCTTCGGTAACCATGCCGTCGCGGACAAAAATTGCGTCGAACGCGCCGGCCTCCAGCGCCCGGCCCTTGGCCAGCACATTGGGCAGCAGCCCGATCGTCTTAATCCACACCTTGGCCCAGCGGTCATCTGGAACCGTCACCACCGATACCCCGTCGGCCACCATCGCGGCGGGGAACGGCGTAACCGGCCGGATCCACATCAACACCGTTGGCGCGAGCACTCCCGGCGCGGGAGGGGCGTGACTCCGTCGCTGGACTCCGCGCGTCACCTCCACATAGAGCGCGCCATCCGGATCCGGAAAGGACGCCAACAGGCGGTCTGCCGCTTGCCGCAGTTGCGCGGTGGACACCCCGCCGATCCCGATCGCCGCCAGGCTGCGTTCTAGCCGCGCCATATGGCCATCCCAGGCAAACAGACGGCCGCCATAAACATGCACCACTTCGTAGACGCCGTCGCCAAACAAAAATCCCCGATCGTCGATGCCAATCGCGGCCTGCGATTCTTCCACAAACTGCCCGTTTAAATAGACCTCCATGCTCCGCCTCGCTTTGCGCCATGTCGTGATAAAAAGCGTGATGCCCTCCCGGGTGCCGCCAAACCCCTGCTAACGATCTGCGGACCATTGTCACGCTCCCCGCACATCGTTCATCCCTGACAAACAGGCCGATCACGCCTTCGCCATTAGGCGTAGGCCGCTGGCTGCGATGGTCGCCAGGTCCCTGCTGCGGGGTCGCATGGAATGCATTGGCTCCCGAAAAATCGGACAGGTTGGCAATTGTCTGCCACCTTCGCGGGGCACCTAAAATCGATCCGGTCATCACCCTAAGACCTTGACAGGTTCCGCCCATTGCACACCAAGCACCGCTGCGGGCAATCCGTCAGGAGCGGTTGGGCACACCCCGGGCGAGTCCGGCTCTTCCGGCTCCCCCGCCTCCGACCGTTCCCGCACGGCCATGAAGCGCCGGGCCGGTCACACCGATACCCGTCCCCTGTATACGACGCCGCGAATCGGATCGACGGTGACGACTTCTCCCGGAGTCAATTTCCGGCACGCCTCCAAAGCCCCGACCACAGCCGGAATCCCCAACGTTAGGGCAGCCACCGCCACATCCGAGGTCAGGCCGGCCTGCTCGGTCACCACCGCTTGCGCTCCCTCCAAGGTCGGCACCGCCGCGGGATCCAAATAGGGCAAGACCAAGACGTAGGGCCCCACCGGCACGTCAACCGGTTCCCCCTCGGTCCAACACACCACCTTGCCAAAGGCCACCATGCCGTTGCCCAACCCTTGCCCGGTCACAACCGGACCACGCACGGTCTCAATCCGCAACAAATTGGTGGTGCCCGGCGTACCCGGGGGAAATCCGGCCGTAACCACCACCACATCTTCGTTGCCGACCAAACCGGCCTGGCGCGCGGTCTCGATGGCTTCCCCCACCAGACTGTCCGGATGGGCCGGTCTTGCCATCAGCAGCGTGGTGACACCCCACACCAGCGCCAAACGGCGCACCACTTTTTGATGCGGAGACAACGCGACAATGGGGACCATCGGTCGACTGCGGCTGACCATTTGCGCCGTGTAACCTGATTCGGTAATCGAGAGGATGGCGCGCGCCCCCAGATTTTCCCCGATTTCGGCCGAAGCGCGGCTGACCGCGTCGGCAATGCGGGTGGTGTTCCATTCGATCCGGTGCAGATACCGGGGCCGATGGTCGGCATTTTCGGCAACCCGCGCCATGACCCGCACCGCTTCTTCCGGGTATTCCCCGGTCGCCGTCTCCGCCGACAGCATCACCGCATCGCTTCCGTCCCAAATTGCATTGGCCACATCTGAGGTTTCCGCCCGGGTGGGCCGCGACGCCGTCACCATGGACTCCAGCATCTGGGTGGCGGTTATGACGGGCAACCCACGCTGATTGGAACGCTGAATAATCTCCTTTTGCAGCCAAGGGACGTCTTCCGCCGGCATTTCGACCCCCAAATCGCCGCGGGCCACCATCACCCCATCGGCCACCGTCAGAATGTCTTCCAAACGGTCGACCGCCGAGCGATCCTCAATTTTGGCAATCAGCAGGAGGCTGCCGCCGTTCTCCTCGACAAAGCGGCGCACGGCAATCACATCGTCGGCGCTATGCACGAACGAAGCGGCCAAAAAGTCAACATCCTCCTCGATTCCCATGCGAATCGCCTCTTGATCGGCGGCATCCAGGGGATTCAACGGCCACAGCGTACCGGGGCAATTAATTTTCTTGCGGCTCTTCAGCACACCGCCCACAACCATTTCCAGCTCAATCCGGTCCGGGTTGGCGGTCAAGCAACGTGCCACCAGATTGCCATCGTCGATCAAAAGCTCGGTTTGCGGCTTGATCCATTCAAACAAGCCCGGCCAGGTCACTGTCACTGCCGTCACGGCTGGCTGCGGCTCCGGGGAATTGCGCACCAGGTTAAGCCGGTCACCCGGTTCGAGGCGGAACGGCACCGGCACATCGCCAATCCGAACTTCTGGTCCGCGCGTGTCGAGCATGATGCCGACTTCACGGCCAAGCCGGCTGGATGCCTCCCGAATGCGGCGAATCCGGTCGCGGTGGATATCCACCGACCCATGCGACAGGTTGAGGCGGGCCACATCCATCCCGGCCTGCATCAAGCCCATAAGACCGACAACCGTTTCACAGGCCGGTCCAATTGTGGCAACAATTTTGGTTCGACGCATCAGCGCAACCGCCCTAGGTGCTCAGTCAATATTTCGTGGGCCTCCTCCGCTTCCCCTTCAGGGACTTGAATCTCAATACTGCCCCGGCCGTTATCGTCCAACTCGACGGTTCGCAAGTTGACCAAAAGACCTTCCGCTGAGAGGACTTTGCGGATCTTTTCCGCCATGGCCATGGTCGGCGCAATATAGACCACCGTCCACATGGGTCTCGCCCCTTTCAACACGTCTGGCCGTACTCACCCATAGTTATGGATCGCCCGTCTATTTTCCTGCTTCCCCACCAAAAGAATACCAATTTCGCCAAAGAGTTTTTAAAACTCCAGGGGAATATCGATTTTGGGTTTTTCGTTAGCCTCCGTTCCCGTTTTAAGATAGGACAGCACGGCCGCCAGAAACCCGAGGGCCGCCACCAGCAACAGCGGGTAGCGAATGCTAAAAATCCACGGGCCGGGGGCGCGGCTACCGATACCGCCTCCCGCCGCCCGCAGCAAAGCCACCATGAACGTACTGGAAAACGCGGTGCCCAGGGCCATTCCGAGCGAACGCGCCATATTCAGGATGCCGCCTCCCACGCCGAGACGCTCCGGAGGCAGCGCTCCCATGACCGAACTGTTGTTGGGCGGGGTAAATATGCCCAGTCCCACCCCGACCAAGAACAGCGCGGCGATCATGACCACCAGGTTGGAATGGTGGGCCAGCATGAGCGCAATGACCAGCGTGCCGGCGCCGCTTAACAGCATCCCCAATGTCGTCAGGAACCGGCTCCCGTACCGGTCGGCCAATCCTCCGGCTTGCGGCGCCACCACGGTCATGCCCACCGGCACCGCGGTCAACAGCAGTCCAACCACCGCCGACTGATAGCCGTTGACCCGTTCAAAGAAGAACGGCATCAAAAAGAGTACGCCGAACATGACCAGATACGACAACAGTCCGGTGAAATTGCCCAAGGAAAACACTTTAATCCGGAACAGGTTGAGATCGACCAGCGGGGCGCGAAACGACTTTTCGCGCAGCAGAAAACCCGCCAACAGCACAGCGCTGGCAAAGAACAGCCCGAGAATCCGGCCTGACCGCCATCCCCACTGGGTGCCTTCGGTCAAGGCCATCATCAAAAAGACCAGAAACGGCGTGAATAACAGCGCGCCGCCCCAGTCGAACGTCGTTTTCTGTTTGGTCAAGCGGTCCCGTGGAAGGATCATGGCGGCCATCAAGGTGCCGATAATGCCGACCGGAACGTTGACGTAAAATATGGCCCGCCACCCGAAGAGACCGATCAGCGCTCCGCCCACCGCCGGGCCCACCGACAATCCAATCGCCTGCGCAGACCCTTGAAAACCAATGGCGCGGCCGCGCACGCTGGCTGGCACCGTAGCCGTGATAATGGCAACCGAGTTGGCTTGCAGCATCGCCGCGCCAGCGGCTTGAAACACCCGGGCGACAATCAGAAACATCAAGTCGGGCGCCGCGCCGCAGGCCGCAGACCCGATGATGAACACCAGGAATCCAAAAGTATAGAGCGGCCGGCGGCCCATCATGTCCGCCAGCCGCCCAAACAACGTCAACAATGTGGTCAACGTCAGCAGATATGAAATCAGCACCCACCCGACGACGCTGGCATTCGCTCGAAAAGAGACCGTCAAATCGGGAAGCGCCACATTAACGATACTGGCATCGAGGGCCGCCATGAAGGCTCCGATGCACACCGTTCCGACCACAAACCATATATAATTGGGACGCGTGGTAAACCGCGTCGACGGCAATGATTCCCACCAACCGCGAAACCCCTGGGCTCGCGCAGCATCGCTCGACATTAACATCCCTCCGACGTCACGCATCCCGAACCGCGCCAGGCCAACGCGAAGAATCCGGAAAAACAAGACGGCCCGCGCGGGCAGGTCATCGCTATTCCCCGGTAGTATCCCGCCGCCATTATCCCACCATCCGGCCGAGAAATCCACGATTGTGCTTTCAGTCTTTTTGTTGGGCGATGCCGTTGATTATAATGAAGGGGTTGGGAGAGGGGAACGACCTGCCATGCCCTATGACGCCTTGCTCCTGCGGGCGCTGCAAACAATTTGGGATCGGGAACTCATCGGCGCGCAATTGGAACGGGCCACTGCGGAGTCCGGCACCGTCTGGTTCGTCGGTCGCCAATCCGGCCGGCGCTTTACCCTGCTGACCGGCCTGGCGCCAGGTCTGGCGCGCTTGCACCGCACCTCGCGGGCGGTGCCCAAGGGCAGCACAGCGATTCCCTGGGCGACCCGGCTGCTGCCCGCGGTCATCGTAGGGGTTGCCGTGCCTCGGTTCGAACGGGTGGTGATGTTCTCCCTGGCCACCCGCAACGAGTGGGATCAATGGATCCCGGCGCAACTTGTCGTCGAGTTGGCCGGCCACCTCACCAATGTCATTTGGCTGGATGGGGCGGGTGTGGTGCAGGACGCGGTTCGCCGAGTTCCCCCCGGCTCCCGGGGCCGCGCGGTATGGCCGGGGCAGCCCTATACGCCGCCCCCGCGCGTGCCCGACCCGTGCGCCACCCGTCTGGCTTCCGACCTTCCCCCCTGGGCGCGGCTAGAGCTGGAGGAGGCGGGACCAGGGTTTTGGGAGCGGATGTGCCAGGACTGGGAAGCGGGCTTCCCGGCCGCCTACTGGCTGGAGGCACCCGGAGGCGGCACGGACATCTGGGTCTACCCGCGCTCCGGCTGGCACGCCCGACCGGTGGATTCGCTGGAAGAGGCGTTGGACACCCTGTACCAGCTTCGGGAACAAAGCCAAGCCCTCCAACAGTTGCGCCGGGATCTCGCCTCCCGGCTCAATCGGCGCCGCGAGCAGCTGCTGACCAAAACTGCCCTCTATCAAGAGGTGCTGGCCGAGGATGGCGGAAAATGGCGGGAGCTTGGCGACTTGTGGCTGGCGTACCAATTCCAGTTTCGGGGCCTTCATCCCCCGGTTGAAGTCGCCGTGGACAGCTTGCGGCAACCCGGAATGTCACTCACCCTTCGGCTCGAGGCCGAAACCACTCCCCAGGCCGAAGCCGCGGCCGCCTACAAACTGTTCAAGAAAATTAAAAGCCGCCAGGATGCGGCCGCGCGGCTGCTTCCCCTCGCCCGCCAAGAAATCGCCCGCCTTGACGAGGTGCTCGCGCAATCGGAAACGGCGCACGACCTGCAATGGTTTCGAACACGTCTGGCCGCTGAACCCGCGCAACTTACCCAGGAGGGCCGCCGGGCCTTTCACCGATTTACCAGCAGCGGGGGATTTGCTCTTTGGGTGGGCCGCAACCGCGAGGAAAACGACCTCTTAACCTTCAAAAAAACCCGCCCCGACGACATTTGGCTTCATGCCAAATCGGTTTCCGGTTCTCACGTCGTGCTGTTTTGCGGACGTCGCCAGCCCGCTTTGGATGACCTGTTGGATGCGGCCAATTTAGCCGTGTTTTACAGTCCCGCCAGCCAGTCGTCGCAGGTTCCGGTTGACTACACCCGCCGCAAATTCGTGCGCAAGCGCCCCCATGCGCAACCTGGTCAAGTCCTTTATCAAAGGGAGAAAACCCTTTACATCACGCCCGACCCGGCGCGCCTCAAACGGCTTGGGGCGGTGAGCGAGAAACTCTTGGACCCCTAGCGGCGAATCCTTAGGGGTCGCCCACCGCCCGGCCGCACTGCGGACAAAACCGGACCGGTTCCGCCAGCACCGTTTGGCACGCTGGGCAGGAGAGGGTCGTCGACTTCGCCCCCTCCGCCGCCAAGTCGGCCTTCGCCGCCTCCAGGCGATGCACGCTGTCCTCAATGCCTTGCAGCGCCGCCGCAATGTCCGCATCATGCAGATCGACCGTTCCGTGCTGCTGCACCGCATCGTACACCTGCCGGCCCAAGTCTTGAAAAGCCCGATCGGTTTCCTGTTGGGCCTGGTCCACACGCAGACGAAGCTTATTCATCGCCAATTGATAATCGACTTCCCGAGCGGCGGAATTAACCGCCGCCACCGCCTTGTTCTTCCAGTCTTGCCAGTTTGGCATCCGTCCCCCCACCTTTCCTGCCCTTGCGGCCCTGTGGCCCGGAGGGTTGGCGCGACAAACCGCGGCGTCCCTGGTGCCCGCGCCGGGGCCGAACGCATCTGCGGTGGCTGGCTCCCCCTGCCTGACGCCCCACCGCCCCCTCGCGATCACCCTAAGCGTAGCGCAAAGCGGCGGCCCGGTCGAGCCCAAAACCCGGCGGGGCCGGGCGTTTTAGGAATTTCGCCGGGATCGCCGCGCCAGCCGCGAACGCGGTGGCAACGGGCTTTTCCAAAAGCCCAGGGTTACCTTACCGCGGAGGGATCCGGCGCCACGCCGGCGCATACCGGTACAATAAACTGGTAGTTATTAGTGATTAGGGTCATAGGGTACTGGGTTAGGTGTAAGCGACTAAAGTATATTTTGCAATACTACAGAATAGCTTGTATAATGAATTTGATTTTTGCAATTGATTCCGGGGGGTTGAACTCAACGGATAACGGACGCGGCAATCAGGGTCGAAGATTTCCTCATCGGCCTGTGCACGCATTGTCACCGCACCACGCCTCGTTGTTGGCCAAGACCGCCGGACGCATCGGGCCGGCCCTCCGCGGCCAGCGGCGCGGGTCCGGGTTGAACCCGGCTCCGGGTGCGGCCCCGCTGCCACCGCAGCGGCCGCGCCTGAGACCCGCCGCCCCCGCTAGCGACGCTCCCTGGCATCGAAGCGGTTAACTGCCGACCATAGCGTACGGAGGCGGTTAACAATCAGAATATGCACAACAGTCGGAAGAAGGCCTGAGTTACGCTGCATCCCAGCAACCTAACCGGTATTTTAGGAGGTGAAGGGCATCTCTCAAGAAGACAAGAACCCCAGCAACGTGGTGCATTATGCGGGATGCCAAGCGGCCGTGGTGTTGCACGAGCGGTTTCTGTCGACAGAGCAGATTGCGGATGGTTTGGGCGTGGAAATGGAGCGATTGGCGCCAGACGATTGTTGTGGCGGCGTGGAAGACCCCCCCAATTTTTTTAGTGGGATTGTGGCCCCGCTGCGCATCATCGATTTGGCCGGCGAACACCAGCTGGTGACGTCGTGTCTCAGTTGTCTGGCTAACTTGCGGGGTGCCTTTAACCGCATGGAGCAAAACCCGGAGACACGGCGGCGGGCCATATTTTCCATGCAGGTGGTGGGTTATGAGGCCCCAGAATCCACCAGTGCGCGGCATCTGCTGGATCTCCTGGCCGAACAGAACCTCGCCCAGTTGATCGACACGCGGAAAACCACGGATCTCGACGATTTTCCGGTGGCGCTCTATTACGGCTGTCGCAAAGCGGAATTGGCCGCCGGCACCGCGGCAGAACTGGAGTTGAGCCTAGAGCAGGCCGGAGCGCAAATTGTCCCATTTCCGGATGCCGAGAGCTGTTGCGGCGCGCCGAAAGGTTACGGCAACGGCCTGCCCGGCGGCAAAGGCCAAGAGGTGCTGAAAAAAGCCGCGCAAACCGGAGCACAGGCCGTGGTAACCGTTTGCGGCATGTGCCAGGCCAACTTGGAAAAACAACAAACCGATCTCTTGGTGATCCCGTTCCTGCAGCTCATGGCGGTGTCGCTGGGGATGGCTGACCCTAAAGTGTGGCTAAAGAAATTTGATTCTGTTGAGGGAGGTTGAAGGAATGCCTGAAATCAAGCCCGACTATCGACCGCAAGAATCCACCAAAGATTACGATACCGTCCGGCGAACGACATGCACCAACCAATGTGAATCGGGTTGCGGCATGAAGATCTTCCTCAAGGAAGGTCGCATCGTGGACATTATGGGCGACGAGTCGCATCCTTTGAGCCGGGGCGGATTGTGCAGCAAGGGCACCAGCCAATTCCAACGCTATTACGACCCCTTGCGCGTGCATTATCCGCAAATTCGCCAGTCCCTCGACGACCCTTTTCAGCGGGTCACCTGGGATGAAGCCATTGATTTTGTCGCTGAGCGTCTCACGCTGTTGGAACAGCGTTACGGACCGGAGGCGCTGGCTATCTTTCGAACCGGTCGCGCCTCCATGGGCCAAAAAGTCGGGGGCGGCCGGTTCGGCCATTTGTTTGGCACCCCCAACGTTTTCGGACAAGGCCCCATTTGCTGCGAGAGTCCTGGCGCAGCCATGAACTATGTCTTCGGCGCAGAAGGTCTGGGCCGTCTCATGAATCCGAGCCCGGACTGGAAAAATGCCCGGTGCATTCTGATGGTGGGTACCGAAATGGCCTCGCAGGAGGTTATTACCTACCGGGCGATTTTGGACGCCAAGGAGGCCGGAGCCAAGGTTATCGGGGTCGATTGCCGATTCAACTCATCCATGTCCAAGGCGGACCTCTTTTTGATGGTGCGCAACAACACCGATACCGCGCTCTTCCTGGCGATGGCTAACGTCATCATTCAGGAAGGCCTGTACGATAAGCGGTTCGTAAACCAGTGGGTCTCCGGCTTTGAGGAATACAAGCAGGCCTGCGCGGAGTGGACGCTGGACAAGGCAGAACGGGTTACCATGGTGGATCGCAACCTGATCGTCAAAGCGGCCCGCCTGTTTGCGACCTCGAAGCCCGCGCTGGCCACCGGTTGCTTGGGCACGGCCCAGCAATACAACTCCAACAATACCAACCGTTCCATCGCGGCGCTGCTGGCCCTGACCGGCAATATTGGCATCAAGGGCGGCGGCTGGAACTGGTTGCACAACTGTCGGCCGCCTCTCTCTTACGGACATGATATCGACGATTTGCCCACCCCCAGACGGCCGGTGATTGCCGATAATCTGTTGCCCTGGGGAGACAATTCGGTTCCGGTGATTGTCAACGCCATGCTCCACGGCAAGCCGTATCCCATCCGCGGCCTGATCTGGAACGGCAACCATCTGCCGCAATTTCCCAATGTGACCAAGACCGAAAAGGCCTTGCGCAACAATCTCATTACGGTCCATCTGTCGATTTATCCCAACCACACCTACCATTACGCGCATGCCGCCTTCCCCATCGCGATGGGCATGGAGACGGAAAGCATCTGTCATCACGGCAACAACCGCCTTATTCAATGGCACAACAAGGTGATTGAATACCAGCACGAACATCGTCCGGACCTGTTCTTCTATGCCAAATTGGCCAAGAAACTAGGGTTTGGCGATAAATTCCCCTGGCTCGTCGACAATGACACGGACGTGGACGAGAAGGCGTTTACCAACTGGCTGCTCAAAGAGGACCACATGACGGCGGGCATCAACTCCTTTAACTTGGATCCGGAGTGGAACCCTCGCGGCGGCATCATGTGGCCCGCGGAAACCGAGGAAGAGGCCACCTATCAGGATCCCGAGGCCACCTTGCGCGGCAAATGGATCATGTACCAGGAAGGGGACGTCTACCCTGGCAGCGACAAGCGGTTCCCGACTCCTTCCGGCAAGATCGAACTGGCCTCGCCGGCACTCGAGAAGCTGGGTTGGGACCGTGTCCCCCGTCACCGGGAGGGCAGCGAAACCTGGATTGCCAATCCGGAACGGGCAAAGAAGTATCCGATCTCGCTGAACACCTGCCGCATGACCTCCAGTTTTCATGAGGGGGGGCACTGGTGGCCGTGGGCCGATGAATTGGTACCCGACCGCTTCATCCAGATTCATCCGGAGCTGGCGCGGATTCTGGGCATTGAGGATGGCGACACGGTGATCCTCGAGAACGACCGCGGCAGTATCGACGGACCGGCTTGGGTCACCGAGATGGTGCCGGCCTGGGGCACCTGGGTCAACTTCGGCTTTGACCGGTATCAACCCTTCCATCCCTACGAGACCGTCAACGTCGTCATCGACGACATCATCAAAGATCCCGTCTATGGTCAGATCCAGTGGAAATCCATGGCCGTAAACGTCTACCGCAAGGGAGCGGATGGCGCCCAGGCGGCGGCAGACGTTCATGCCTATTTGACCAAAACTTATCCGAATCTGTTCAACGGTGAAGGCGTGCTGTTGGGAACCTACAAGGACCGCAACTGGGACTATGAAGAGAAAGAGCCTTGGCAGGATCCCTTTACGGAAAACGTTCCTGTCGCGGGCACCAAAGTCGGCAGGTAAAGGGGAGGCAACAGGATGCAAGACACGTTCACAAAGAAGAACCCATGGGAAGGACGGGACTCCCGAGTCACCCTTAAAGGCGGCAAGGTCCGTCTGGCTATGACCGTCGATATGGACCGTTGCATCGGCTGCTTCAGTTGTGAGATCTCTTGCAAAATGCAAAAAGATCTCCCGGTCGGCCCCCGGCTCATGCGGGTCATCCAGATCGGCCCGTACAAGGTCAAGGCTCACGGCAGCTATCAATTGCGCACCGCCTACGTGCCAATGAACTGTCGCCAGTGCGAACCCGCCCCGTGCATCGAGGTGTGTCCAACCGGGGCCATGCAGCGCCGAGAGCAGGACGGCATCGTTTTCGTCTCCGAGGAACTCTGCATCGGCTGCAAGAGTTGCATCGCCGCCTGCCCGTTCGGAGCACCCCAACTCAACCCGAACACCGGCAAAGTGATCAAATGCGACTACTGCATGGACCGACTGGATCAAGATCTGCTGCCGGCCTGTGTCACCAAGTGCTCCATGGATGCGCTCCGCTTCGGAGACGTCAACGAACTCTCGACGCTCAACCGGGAGAAACATGTCCGCATGTTGACGGCGGATTTGTTCAACTGGACCAAGAACCAGGTTTGATGGAGGTGAAATCATGAGTGGCGCGCCTTTTGTCGGTACGGTTACCGCAGTCCCTTTTCGCGTGCAGTATGAAGATCATGACCAAGCGGATTTCTTCCGGGCGGAGGAAGCGCTGAAACAGGCGGGAATCCCCATTACGGGCCGCAAGGTGATGAGTGTTCCCCCGTATCATGCGACCATTTTTGTTTCCCTGGCCGACGAGTCGAAAGCGGTCGAAGTTCTGCAGATGGCTGGAATCCGGACGTTTCCGGCGACACCGGTATATTAGGACGAGGAGGCGGCAAGATGGGGCGGTCCACCGTGGAAGAATTGCAGCAATTGGTCTTGGCGGAGGTGGCGGTTCTGCCCGCTCCGGAGCGAGTGCCGCTCCCGCGCGCGCTCGGGCGGTGCCTGACCGAAGACCTCACCGCTCCCATCAATGTGCCTTTGTTCACCCGCTCCGCCGTCGACGGCTATGCCCTGCGCAGCGCGGATACGCGCGGCGCATCCGCCGCCTCGCCGGTCACGCTTACGCTGATCGAGAAAGTGACCACCGGACATGTCCCCCAGCGACCGCTTCATGCCGGCCAAACCGCCCTGACCACGACCGGCGCCATGCTGCCCGCGGGCGCTGATGCGGTGGTGCTGGTGGAAAAGGCAACCCAGCGGGACCAGACGGTGACGATTGACCGGGAGATCGCCCCCGGCGAGCACATGTCGGTGACCGGAGAAGACTTCGCGGTTGGCGAGACGATTCTGCGGCAGGGACACGTGCTCCGCTTGGTGGATGTGGCCGCTCTGGCCGCCCTCGGGGTGACCACGGTGCCGGTGGCCAGGCGTCCGCAGGTAGCGATATTTTCAACCGGAGACGAACTGGTTGCGCCGGGGGACAGTTTGGGCCCGGCGCAAGTCTACGACGCCAACGCCTCCCTGTTGGAGGCGGCCGTGTTGGAGGCCGGCGGAGAGCCCCATCGCCTGGGCACCATCCCGGACCAGGCCGACCTGGTGGAGCATCGTATTTATCAGGCCTGCGCGAACGACGCCTTTGATCTGGTGGTGACCACCGGTGGCACCGGTGCCAGCCTGCTGGTCTTAGAGGGCCAGGATGTGGAAAACATCCACGACTTGATTCCCGGGGCACTGGCGAAACGGGGACGGCTGAAGAGCCACGGGCTGTTGATGGTTCCGGGCAAGCCCACCGCGTTCGGCGAAGTCGCCGGTACGCCGGTGTTTGCGCTGGCGGGGTGGCCTTACTCCGTCATCATGACGTTTCATCTGTTCGTCCGCCCGGCAATCCGCAAGATGGCCGGGCTGCCTCCGAGGCCGCCCAGCCGCGAGGTGTCCGCCCGCCTCAGTCAGGAGGTGGCAACGGAGCCCGGCGTCCGCAAGTACTTTCAGGTCCGTCTCGGCAGGCGGGAGGGGGAGGTTTGGGCGGATCCTTTGCTGCCCCCCCGGCCGCCCTCGGCGGCACGCACCATGCATCAAATGTTGCAGGGCACCGGGTACTTCCATCTGGACGGGGTTCACCAGTTGCGGGCAGGCCCCGGCGATGCGGTGCGGGTCGTGGTCGATGACCCCCTCTGGCAATGATTGCGTCATTGCGCGTCTCGGTGTGGTCGGCATGCGATTTGTCTTGCCGGTATTGCCATCGTGAGGGCAATCGCCGCCCAGGCCGCCACTTATCGGACGCGGAGCTGACGACGTTGGTCCGGGCGGCTCTGCCGGCGGGTCTCAGAAAGGTGAAGATCACGGGTGGAGAACCGCTGTTGCGGCCGGGGTTTCCTGCTGTGCTGCGCGCGCTGTGCGGGTGGGGACTGGAATTGTCCCTGACCACCAATGGCACGCAGCTGAAGACGTTGGCGACCTCAATAAAAGAGGCGGGAGTGGCCAAAGTCAGCGTCAGTCTTGACACTTTGTGGCCTCAGCGATTTCGCCAGTTGACCGGCCAGGACGCCCTGCCGCACGTGCTCAGTGGCATTTTTGCGGCCCGCGACGCGGGCTTGCCGCTGGAAATCAACAGCCTGCTATTGGCCCACATCAATGACGACGAGGTGACCCAGCTAACGGCCTTTGCCGCCGCCGCGGGCGCTCGCCTGCAGTTCATCGAGCTGTCTCCCGAGGGGAATTCGGCAGAGTTCTACCAGCGCCACCACATGAGTCTGGACGGGTTGGAGAACTGGCTGAGCACGAACGGGGAGACCTTGGAACCCGCCCTGTCTCCGGCTGACCGACCCCGCTACCGGTGCAACGGGGTCGAGGTCAGTTTATGCCGCTGGGTGCAGGAGACCCCCGCAGGGGGACGCCGCCGCCAGGGTCTGCGTCTAGCAGCCGACGGGAAGGTGTACGGGTTCGCGTATGGAGATCCTCCTCGCGCCGACTTGGCGGTCGCGGTGCGCGCCGGAGTCCGTGACGAAGCTTTGACCCGATTGTGGCTGGCCGCAAGTGGCCCAAGCATTAACAGGAGGTAATTGGCATGAAGCTGAGTCTTTTGGGTAAAGAGGCCGGTCTTGGGTTTCAAAGCGTTCACCTAGTTCCCGGACGGGGAATGTGCAGTCGTTTGCATCCTCATTTTCACACGGTTTCGGTAACGTTGGAGGGTGAACCTTCTGAGCGGGGGATGTTGGTGCACATCTATCGCTTAAAAGAGGTGGTCCAGCGTTTGTGCCTGGATTTGGACCATATGGTGCTGCTCGCCGACTATCCGCCGGAAGTGATGACCGTTGAGGAGCAAGATAGCGGCTACCGTGTGCACGTTAACGGAAAAGACTACTTTTTGCCGCGAAGCGACGTGCTGCGCCTGCCGATCAGAACCTTAAACGTGGAAGATTTGTGCCAGCACCTGGCAGAGAGCCTGCGGGACCGCCTCGAGCCGATCTTGGACAAACGGCGGATCGTCTCCTTGACGGTTGACGTGGACGAAGGAGACGGACAGACGGCGTCCGTAACCTTGCCGATAGCGCGATGACCGGGGCGGTGCTGGCGGGAGGGCAGAGCTCCCGGATGGGCCGGGAGAAGGGTTTGGTCGAGTTGGGCGGACGAAAAATGGTCGAGATCATTACCACCAGATTAAAGACCGCCCCGGCCATCGAGCGGGTGCTGTTAATTACCAATCACCCGGAGCGTTTTCAATTTTTGGAGCTGGGCATGGTCAGAGACCGTCATCCCGGCAAAGGTCCTTTAGCGGGAATCCATGCGGCCCTGTCCGAAACCGGAAGTTGGGTCTTTATTGCCGCCTGTGACATGCCATTTTTGCCCGCGGGATTGCCCCAGTTTTTGGCGAAATTCCGCGCCGGCGTCGACCTGGTCCTGCCGCGCATTCGGGGTTATGCCGCCACCGTGGCGGCCTTATACGGGCCTGGGTGTTTGCCGGTGATAGAGGATGTTTTGCCGGGGAAAGCACCCCGTTTGACCGACATTCTTGGTCGGCTTCGGGTTCGCGAAGTATCCGAGGAACAGTTGGCAATCCTCGGCAATCCAGAGATGGGTTTTTTCAGCGTGAACACGCCGGCGGATATGGCGCGGGCAAAGCGGGTTGCAGAGGCGGCCGTGCTCGATGACCCCGCGGACCCGCGGGGTCCGCTCGTAACCTTGACCGGTTTCAGCGGGTAACGGCGCAGAGGGTTTGGCGGCTAAGACCCCTCGGGGGCAGTACTCGCCGACTGCGGTCTGGCGGCGCTCCGGTGGGGTACCGAAGACAGCCGCGCGAAACTCTAAAGGATGGGGAGCGATGGTTTCGCCGTCGAGTCGTTAAGGAGGTGAAGGGATTGTATCCGGAACGGGTCGTAGAGTACACCCGGGGGATCAATGTGGATGCAGCGAAGTGCGATGGTTGTGGGGATTGCGCCGAAGCCTGCCGCCGAGCCGTGGCTGGCCAGCACCGCCACACGGATCCGTTTCCGCGCATCTGGGTTCAGCAGGTAGACCACAAACAATATCCCGTATTGTGCCACAACTGCGAACAGGCTCCCTGTGTCAGCGCGTGTATGACCGGTTGTCGCCACCGGGTGGGAGACTTCGTGACAACGGACTATGCGCGTTGCGTGGGGTGCAGCATGTGCGTTATGTGTTGTCCGTTTGGGGCTATTGAGTTGGTCGAGGAAGAACACTTGGCGCTAAAGTGCGACGGATGCTTGGATGAGGAGACAGCCCCCTGCGTCGCAGCTTGTCAAAAGGGTGCCCTGCGCCATGTCGGCTACCTGCAAAGCGTCTCTGAAACCCGCTACGCCGGGGCAGCGGCCTTGGCTTTTTCCAGTTTGTTGGCAGCGTCCAAGAAGGGGGGCAAACCCTGATGCGCTATGTGATTATCGGGAACTCCTACGGCGGTTTGGCTGCTGCCGAGGCCATTCGCAAGCGGGACGGCCATGGCGAGATTATTGTCCTCTCGGATGAGCAGCACCCGGCTTACGGACGTCCGCTAATCTCCTACTATCTGGGCGGGGAGATGTCCCCGGACCGCATGCACTACCGCCCCCCGTCTTTCTACCGAAACTATAACATCCAGGTCCGGCTGAACGCGCGGGTGGTGAAATTGCTACCGCAAAAGCACGCTGTGCAACTGCTTGATGGCTCCTTACTCCCATACGGGCGCCTGCTTATCGCCACCGGCGGCCAACCTTTCGTGCCGCCCATGAAAGGCACCGGTTCGCCGGGAGTCTTCACCTTCACCACCTGGCAAGACGCCGATGACATCAAAAACTGGCTGCCGCGGGTGCAGGAGGTCGTCGTCATCGGCGGGGGCCTGATTGGGCTTTCGGCGGCCGATGCCTTGCGCCACCGAGGTGGCGCCAAGGTCACGGTGGTCGAGATGCTGCCGCGAGTGCTGGGGTTGGCGCTAGATGAAGACGGTTCCCGGATGCTGCAAGACAAGATGCAAGCGCTCGGCACCAAGGTGGTAACGGAGGATTCTGTGGTGGAAATTGTGCCCGGTGCCACCGGTGCCGTAGAAAAAGTGGTCTTAAAGAGCGGAAGAGAGTTGCCGTGCCAAATGGTGGTAGTGGCCATCGGCGTGCGTCCCAACGTTGAGTTTCTTAAAGATAGCGGGATTCAAATCAACCGGGGGATCGCCGTCGACGAACACATGCAAACAAATCTGCCGGACGTTTATGGCGCTGGCGATGTGGTGGAGGCCAAGGACATCATCAACGGCGACAACCGCGTCATCGCCATTCTGCCGGTGGCTTACGAGCATGGCCTGGTCGCCGGTGCCAACATGGCAGGCGATGTGCAGGTTTATGCGGGAAATATCGCGATGAACTCCATGCCCAAGTTCAACATGTCGGTAATGACCATGGGTCTAACCCTGGACCAACCGGACCTGGTGGCCGTACGCCGACAACGCGGCGATCAATATCAAAAATTCCTGTTTCAGGGAGATAGGCTGGTCGGAGCTATCCTCATCGGCAACACCACCGCCGGCGGCGTGTTAACCGCGATCATTAAGAAGCGGGAACATTTGACCCCGGCGATGAAGGAGCGGATTGTTTACGGCAACTATCGATCACTGGTGGCCGAACGGAAATTGACCTGGAGCAAAGCCGTAGAGGTAGCGTTGTGACGGGAAAACGCCTCAGCGGAAACCATCGGGCTGATTGCGCGGTGTTTTGCACTGGCCGGGGATTGAGTGGCCGACGGCTGAGACGACCCGGTTAGGGTCGAGGCGTGGGGTTTTCGCAACGTTTGCCGCTGGCGAGCATCTGGCGTTGGCGGGTTCACAAGATTTCCAGCCTTCATCCTGACTTCCCGAAGGAGGTGTCTGGTTGTTGCCCGGCAACCGCTACGGTGTGTCCGAATGGGCTGGCGCCTTCGGGGATATCGGCACCTTGATTCCGTTCGTGCTGGCCTACGTCACGGTGTTGCATATCAATCCGGTGGGGGTCCTGTTCTCTTTCGCTGTGGCTTACATCGTGGTCGGGATGGTCTATAAAACACCCATACCCGTGCAACCGATGAAGGCCATCGGCGGTTTTGCGCTGGGCCATCCGCACCGGGTGAGTCCCGCCATGGTATGGGCGGCAGGGTTAATCGTGGGGTTGGCCTGGATGATCCTGGGCCTCTCCCGGGCGGTTGAGGTATTAAGCCGGCTAGCGGCCAAGCCGGTCGTGCGGGGAATCATGCTGGGCCTGGGAATAACCTTTGCGGAAATGGGGATCGCCCACATGAGCCGCGACTGGCCGCTCGCCGCCTTGGGCGTGGCGGTAGCCCTGGGACTTTTCGCCACCCGCTTTCCCGCCATGTTCGCGCTGTTGCTCATCGGGTCGGCCGGCGCCCTGCTCGGTCACCCGGGCTTGCCGACCCAGTTGGCACAAACCGGCTTGGCCTTTCGGCTGCCGTCTTTCGGAGCGGGCTTCCTGGCGGGACCTACCCTGAGTCGGGGATTCTTTCTGTTGGCCCTTCCCCAGTTGCCATTGACCCTGGGCAATGCCATCATTGCCATTACCCACGAGAATAACGGACTCTTTCCGCAGCATCCGGTTACTGAACGCAAAATAGCCATCTCGACCGGCATCATGAATCTCCTGGCCCCCTGGCTGGGCGGGGTGCCCATGTGTCACGGCGCCGGGGGGATGGCCGGACATGTGCGCTTTAACGCCCGTACCGGCGGTTCGCTGGTCATCCTGGGGTCGCTGGTGCTGGTGCTCGCCCTGTTTGGCGGACCGTCCACGCGGCTGATTCTGCAATCCTTTCCATCGGCCATCGTGGGAGTCATCCTCTTTTTTGCCGGAATGGAACTGGCGGTTACCGTCCAGGACATTGGCAGCCAGAAGCAGGACGTGTATTTGATGCTCTTTGTCGCAGCCCTGGCCATTTGGAATATGGGGGCGGCATTTTTAGCGGGAGTGATTTTGTCGGAGGTGCTGCGTCGCGGATGGGTGCGCGTGTAAAGAGCCCCGACGGGACGAAAAGACGGGTGGGCACAACGGTGGGAAGCCGGCTCGACGCGACCGCCAAGCCGGCTTCCCGCCGTCTCACGTTGACGCCCACGTTTCTCGACACTTTAAAGCGCCGCCGGGACATCGGGTCATGCAGGGCCAAATACACCGCATCCCGCCTAAGCCGCGAACCCCGTCTACGAGCGCTGGGCGGGGGTCCTTTGGCGCCTGCTCCACCTGATTGCGCCGCTTATTGCGCGTCAATGGATCATCGACTGCGGGGGCGCCCACGCGCTGGCAAGTCCCCCGCCCGGGGAGGTGACGCAGAAGCCTGGACCCGGACGCCCCCCGTGGGTCCTCGCACCGCCTCAGCCATCCACCCCCGTCGGCGCCATGGCTTGCAGCTCCTCCAGATATTCTGCGACCCGGTGCACCCACCTGGCGCCTTGAGGCTCGATCACCGCGTGCGGAAGCGGCTCCGGCGGGCGGGATCCACCCGCTGCCAGCATCGCCGCTCCCCAAGCCGAGGCGTCATCCGGAATCGACTGCTCCAGCGCTGAACCCAGCACGTCCGCGATGGCCTGGCCCCAGGGCCTTTGCTGGGCCAGGCTCGACCCGACGCGAACCGCTGCCAACGGTCCGCACGTTTCCTGCAATCGTTCATAGGCGCCTTTCAACAAACCGAGCAGGCCGAGCACGACCGCGGCCAGGAGGTGGCCATTTTGATGCCGGGCGTCAATCTTTAAGAATCCGGCACGCAACGATTCGTTCCAATAAGGAGACCGCTCCCCGAACAGAAACGGCAAAAAAAACGGAAGCGATTGCCCGGACTCCAGCATCGCCAACCCCTGCGCCACGGCCTCGGCCGGGCTGACTTGGCATATCCGGCTAATCCATTGCAGCACGTTGCCGGCATTGGACAGGGCTTGCCCGACCAGATACCCGTAGCCCGGACCCCAAAAATAGGCAAAGGAGCCCGTCCGCGAAAAACGCAGGTCTTGCACCGCCAGCCGATTGGTCCGAATCGCGGCAGATGTTCCCCAGGACAAAACCGCCTCCCGGCTCTGCCCCCACACCTGCAAAGCATAGTGTGACATGGCCCCGTCCGTGGCGCCCAGCACATACCGGGAATGGGTCGTGGCCAGGTCGTGGATGGATGGCAGCCGCGCGGGATCGATCCGGAGCTCCCTAAGCATATCGGCGCGCCAACGCCCGTCAAGGCCCGCCAGGCCCGACGCCGACGCGGTGGCAAAGTCGGTGCACCAGATCCCGGTTAGCCGAAAGTACAACCAGTCTTTTAACGCCACCGGCATGCCCGCTGCGGAGTTCCGTTCCTCCGCCCAGGCCAGCCACTTGACCGCCGGCGACATGGCATGCACGGGACACCCTGTCAACTCATACCATTTTTTGCTAAGGCCCGCTCTGCGCACCTGTTGGGCCTGAGCCCGGGCCCTTTGATCCTGCCAGGTCCAAGAGCGGGTCAACGGCTCGCCTGCGGGAGTTACCACCATAAAACTGTGCATCGCGGCGCTGAACGCCACCCGTTCCACCGTCCACTGGGTGCTGCAGGTGCTGATCATGTTCTGCACGATCTGTTCGATTTCCTCGGGGTCCTGTTCGAATCCGCCCTCCCCCACGCTATGCAGGCGAGGACTGGCTGACATCCGAAACCGCGTAGTCCCCGCACGGTCGACGGCCACGGCCTTAATATGGGTCGTGCCGATGTCGATTCCGAGGTTGACTTTCATGGCGCTCCTTCCTCTCAACGGCGGACATCCCCTCATCGCGGCACGCCGGATGAAGTCGGATTGAGCGGGCCGAACCCGTCAGGATACGCGTCGCCAGCCCGGTCGCTGTTCTGCACACACAATACACAACCAGACGCATCTGATAAATGATGCCATCAAAAAATAGTTTGCCCACAACACTGAATAGTGTGTATAATGAAATCGATTTCCGCAATCGATTTCGGAGGTTGGCCATGAAAGAACGCAGCGGACACATTACCATAGCGGATGTGGCGACCAGGGCCGAAGTTTCCCCGGCCAGCGTG
Organism: Bacillota bacterium; assembly: GCA_021797825.1. GTDB lineage: Bacteria > Bacillota > Sulfobacillia > Sulfobacillales > Sulfobacillaceae > JAJZZA01. The sequence goes on from JAJZZA010000016.1 coordinate 50,334, forward strand.
TCGCGTTATTTGAATGGCTCAACGGGAAACCTTTCGGAGCGGACCGCCGAGCGCATTGCGCAGGCCATCCGCGATCTGGGCTATCGTCCCAACGCCTGGGCCCGCTCAATCCGCACCCGGCGAAGCGGCCTCATCGCCGCCGTGGTGGCGGACCTCAACAACCCGTACGCCCCGGGCGTGCTCGAAGGCATCGAAGCGGTCATCAACCGCCATGGATACAGTCTGCTAATCGCCAGCGCACAGAACGATGCGTCCCACGAATCGGTGATTGTCGAACGTCTGCTCAACCAACGGATTGAAGGAATCCTGCTCCAACCCAGTGCCGACCGGCTGACCGCGCCTCTGTCGGAAGTTCTTGACGAACACATTCCGCTGGTGTTGATAGACCGCCAAATTCGAGACGCCGCGACCATTGACATGGTCGGGCTGGACAACGCGGGCGCGATCCGAACGGCATTAACCCATTTGCAGCAGGCCGGATATCGAAAAATCCTCTATGTTACCGACCCGCCCGAATCCGTAAGTTCCCGTCTCGAGCGCGAACAGGCGGTTTTAGCTGGGCAATCGCAGTGGACGGCAGTGCAGATCTACACCCGCCAGGGGCCGGACCCGAAGCCCTTGCTGGAAACCATCCAAGCTATGCTGTCACACCCGCCCCACGCCCCTACTGCCCTCTTGTGCAGTAACGGCGTGACGGCCTTGTTTACAGTCAAGGCGATTGGCATCGGCAACCTTAAAGTTCCCGCTGCCCTCGGTCTGATGACCATTGACGACCCCGAATGGGCCCCCTTCGTCTACGGCGGGATAACCAGTCTGGCCCAGCCGACGTTCGAACTCGGCAGCAGGGCGGCCAGGCGACTTATGGACAAGCTTCACGACCAGGAGGGCCTCGCGCCGACTATCATTCGTCTTTCCGGTTCGCTGATCCCGCGATCGTCGACCACCACAGTCTCTGCCAAAAGAGAGGAGTAACCCGCATGGATAGGACTGGAGCGCGCCAACGTTGGGCGCGGCTGATTCCCGTCATTTTCATCGTCTACAGCTTGGCCTTTGTGGACCGGGCCAACTTTGGATTCGGAGCCGCCGCCGGATTGGCCAAGACTTTAGGCATTACCGCCGGCACCACCGCCTTATTGGGGTCGTTGTTCTTTCTGGGATATTTTCTGTTTCAGATTCCCGGCGCGCATTATGCCGAAAAGCGCAGCGCAAAGCGGATCGTATTTTGGGGAATGATTTTATGGGGCGTGTTGGCCTCGCTGACCGGGATCTTAACCAGCATCGGCTGGTTGATGGTCGACCGCGTGCTGCTCGGCGTGGTGGAAAGCGTTCTGTTTCCCTCGCTGCTGGTGTTCAACACGCATTGGTTCTTAAAACCCGAACGGGCGCGGGCCAACACGTTTTTGATTCTGGGCAACCCGGTCACGGTGTTATGGATGTCGGTGGTATCGGGGTTTCTCATCCAACTCGCCGGCTGGCAATGGATGTTTATTCTGGAGGGAATCCCGTCCATTATCATGGCGTTGGTCTGGTGGGCTTTGATCAATGATCAGCCAACCGAAGCCACGTGGCTCAATGCCGAGGCCAAAACCAATCTGGCCCGGCAGTTGGCCGAGGAACAAAATCAGTTCCCCCAGCGCGTAAACTACTGGGCCGCATTTAAATCCCGCGAGGTGTTGCTGCTGTCGGGCCAATATTTCCTGTGGAGCATCGGGGTCTACGGGTTTGTGCTATGGCTGCCCTCGATTGTCAAAGCCGGATCGGGACTGGGCATTGGCCTGACCGGGCTCATCAGCGCAACCCCGTACGTTCTCGCCATTCTCTTCATGGTCGCGGCGTCATATTTCGCCGATCGCCAGCTTAACCGCAAGGTTTACGTATGGCCTTTTTTGCTGGCCGGCGGCCTGGCCCTCTACGGCTCCTTTTCCATGGGTGTCCATAACTTTTTGCCGGCCATGATTTTACTGGCCTTGGCGGGCGGATTGATGTACGCCCCGTACGGACCCTTCTTTGCCATCATTCCCGACATCATCCCGCGCAGTGCCTCTGGTGAGTCGATGGCCTTGATAAACAGCATGGGGGCTTTGGGGTCGTTTGTGGGAGCCTACTTTGTCGGCTATTTAAACGCCGCCACCGGCACCCCTAACGACGGGTTTCTGTTTATGTCGGTTTGCGTCATCGCCGCGTCGGTCCTGACCATGCTGGTGAAAACTGGCGTCCAAACGCGTCCCCAGATCAATCCTTCCCGACAAATACTGTAACCGGACGGACGGCAAGGGACGGGCGTCTCCCGTCTCTTGGCCGTTAACTTGCGACCTCACGCGCGAGGCCGAGGCAGGGGGCCACATCTTGCACACTGCATACTGTCAAGCACTGTCTTTGCTCATTGGCTGGGACCAGGTGGCAGACAACCCGTATCCCTGGGAATTCGGCGTCCCGGACGATGCCGCGCTGCACCGGATCGAAGGCCTCATCACCCACCCCGGATATCCTTTACCCCGCGAGCGTCTTCGCCGCATGTCCCAGCTGAAGGTGGTGTCAACCTATGGTGTGGGCTATGACTATATTGACGTCGAGGCGGCGTCCGAGTTAGGCATTCTGGTGACCCACACGCCCAACGCGGTGATCGCGGCAACGGCCGAATTGGGATTGTCGCTGGTACTGGCCAGTCTTCGCCACCTGGTGGCCCATGACCGCCTAATCCGCGCAGGACATTCGGGTCACACCCCCAATCCCGTGTTTGCCCATCCCTTGCTGGCTCATGACGCAGCCGGGCAAACCATCGGCATCGTCGGGTACGGCCGCATCGGCCAGCGCCTGGCGCACTTGCTCGGATTGGTCGGGTTTCCCACCCTCTACACGCGGGCTCACGGACCTATCGCGGGAATTGACGGCTATCGAACGCTTGACCAATTAATCGCCGAGTCCGACATCCTGGTGTTGACGCTGCCGTTGACGGCCAATACCTGGCACATCATGGACGCCGTACGCATCGCCGGGATGAAGGCGCAGGCCCAGCTGATCAATATCGGCCGCGGAGCCTGTGTCGACGAAGAGGCGTTGGTGCGCGCGCTTAAAGAGCGCCGCATCGGCGGCGCGGCGCTTGATGTCTTTGAGTTTGAACCCCGCATCAGCGACGAACTGACCGCCCTCGACAATGTAATTCTGTCTCCGCATGTCGGCACCACGACCTGGGAGACCCGCGCGCGCATGACCCGCGAGGCAGTCGGCAACATTGTGCAAGCGCTGCAGGGAAGGCCCAGCAATGCCGTAAATTTGCCGTCTTGGACCCGAAGCAACCCGCAACCGGCGACCAGTTAAGATGCCGCGGGGTGTAGCTCCGTGGTCGGGAAACCCGGCCGCGGTGATGTCCATGCCGCCTTTATCGCGGATTGCGGTTTTTTTCGCGACGCTGTCCAGATCATGCGGTAGAGCAGGGGCACAAGCTAAGTCTGGTCAATGGCGCCATTGCCTGCTAGCTGTGGCGGTCGAACCGTGGCGACATCTCCGTAGCGTTTTGGGTTTGAGTCATAGACAGTCGGCAGGTCAAAGAGTGTTAGATGACTGGACCCCAGCGGCCACTGTCATCGTTCTCAGGCACGGCAGTGTTCTGTGAGTTTCCTGACCGCTCTCTTTCAGCAACTCCCGGTGTTAATTAATCCTCGTGAACCCCCCCCTCGGGCAAACAGGTGCCATGTAACTGTCACGCAATGTGATCGTGGAATTAACCCATACCCGCGAGAACTTCCGGCAAGTTGCACAGGGACGGAATAACAAAATCAGGTTGCGGCAATTGTTTTGGGTTGTCAGCCGATCCCTGTCGCGGCGCGCGCTGCACCTCTATCGTGGTCATGCCCAGTCGCTTTCCAAATGCCACATCTGTCTCGCGGCGGTCACCCACCAATACGCAATGCTCAGGAGCGGACTGCAAACGCTCTAAGACAACCTTACCCATCCATTGCGACGGTTTCCCCGTCATCACTTCCACCGTGCGACCGGTTACCGCTTGCAGAGCCGCAATCGTCGCTCCCGCGTCCGGCAATCCCCCATCTGGGGCTAATCTTTACCCATAGGTCGGCATATTTTTCCATACGAATCGTCCATTGGATCAGTCAGGACCGATCGGTGCTGCCCGATGAAGCGTGCCAACCCGTCGCCACGACCGCAGGCGACCTGTTTCGTGGCATGCGAATGGCCCGTCGCGCACCGCGACGGGAAGAGTTCCGGACAGGTTATGAGGGCGCTGCTGGCAGCTCGTTCCACCAACAGAGGAACTGCAACTGTCGATATCCCCGCCACAAGGTTTTCACGCCCGGCTCCCCGTCGCGGTTCCGGCCCCAAAAGCCGCCGAGTTTGGCCATCGTCCGCACCGCGTCCCGCCATGGCAGGGGGCGCCCCGGGGGCCGGGCCGGTTTTTGGGTGGCGGCCACGCGTTCAAGGACCGTGATTTCGGCCGGTGAAAACGCGACCGTAGGGGACTGATCGGGATCGATCCGGACTTGATAGGTCATCCACAGTAGCCGCCAGGACACCATGGAATACAGCGTGACCGCACATTCCAGCCGCTCACGCGTTTCTAATTGGAGGGCTTCGACGTGGCTCCCCCCGGTTTTCAACGTGAAATGCCAGCGTTGTCGGGTAAAGGACTGGCGCGGTATCGTCGCGACCCGTCTCCAGCCCCTCCCCATAAGAACTGCTCGTGAGGTTTTCCCTCAAGCAGCTCACCCCATAAGCTTCGTCAAAAGGGTTATGCG